>CAZWUX010000111.1:0-11497 GCA_964637665.1 uncultured Anaerolineae bacterium | reverse complement strand
TGCGTTCGGCAGCCATAGTGATAGCACGGCGCTCGTGGCGAAAGTGAACAATCTAAACCGGGTGCCGGAGCACAGGCAGAAGTTAATCGGAATGCTTGAGTCTGTATCCGGCATCCTCATTGAGGATTATCTTGAGCGCGATAAGCTGACCGACCTGTACCGGGCAGCTGATGTGTATGTCTCACTTCACCGCAGTGAGGGGTTTGGCCTCTCTATTGCCGAAGCGATGCAGCTCGGCAAACCAGTCATCGCAACTGATTATTCGGGCAATACGGATTTCATGACTCAGAGTAACAGCTATCCGGTAAAGTACCGGCTCGTCGAGCGGGAGGAGAGCTACTATCCTTATGAGCAGGGTGGCGTCTGGGCTGAAGCCGATATCGATCATGCTGCGGAATTGATGCAGCACGTTTTCAATAACCCGGATGAAGCGCGTCAACGGGGCCGGAGGGCGGCGGTGGACATCGAGCGGCTTTATGGCGCCGCCTCGGCCAGCAAGGCTCTGATCACACGCCTGGACCTCCTTTACGACAAGCTGTCTCTATCCTCATCCTCCAACCCTGTCTAGAGATCGTCGATACAGCTGCCCCGGTCTGTGTGGCAGGTTCTCCTCTATAGCCACTCCTTGATGCCGCGCCCGGTCAATATCGAGCATCGCCCCTGAGCAAAGACCCCGACCTCCCATTCTCGATCCATTTACCCGATCATTCTCGTGGAGGCCGGGGTGGGGCTCAGGCATCAGATGTCGTGGCAGCCTGCCATCTCGACGCCAACTGCCGTCAGCGCCGCAAGCGCTGCGGCACGGTCCGGGCGGGCGATGCGTAAGCAGACCCCACAGTCGGAACTCAGGTGGCGCGGCACGGGGATCAGCTTACAGCCGATCCCCCTCTCTTGCAGCGCGCGCTCGCCCTTCAGCGCGTGGCTGGTCGCGTAGACGAGGATGACGGCCCCCGGCGGCTCCGGCGGCTTGCTCCGGCGCTTCACGAGGCGTCCTCCGCGATCTGCCGGACGGCGTCGAGCGCCGCGTCGACCTCAGCGGCGGTGTTGAAGACGCTCAGGCCGAAGCGCACCGTGCCGCCGGGGAAAGTGCCGATGGTCCGGTGGGCGGCGGGCGCGCAGTGCAGCCCGACGCGGCACAGCACGCCGAAATCCTCATCCAGCCGCAGCCCGACCTCCGATGGCGCGATCCCCGCGACGTTGAACGACACGGTGGCCGTCTGGCGCTCGGCGTCGCCCGTGCCGTAGACCGTCACGCCGGGGATGGCGCGCAGCCCGGCAATGAGCCGCCCGGCCAGCGCCACCTCGTGGGCGCGGATCGCGTCGAGGCCGCGCTCCATCACCCACCGGATTCCGGCCTCCAACCCGGCCAGCCCGGCGGCGTTCGGCGTGCCGCTCTCGAACATGTCGGGCAGGAAGTCGGGCTGTTCCTCACGCTCGGAGCGGGAGCCCGTCCCGCCGCGCTTCAGCGGCTCGAAGCGGGCGAGGTCCACCCGCTCGCCGACGATCAGCCCGCCGGTTCCGGTCGGCCCCAGCAGCGACTTGTGCCCGGTGAAGGCCAGCAGGTCGATGGAATCGGCCTCCATGTCGATGGGGATCGCCCCCGCCGTCTGGGCTGTGTCGACCAGCAGCAGCGTGCCGTGCTCCTGCGCGATGTGCCCCGCCGCCGCGATGGGAGTCAGCGTTCCGGTGACGTTCGAGGCGTGATTCAGGGCGATCAGCGCCGTGTCGATGCGAACGGCCCCCCGGATCGCGGCGGCGTTTAGCTCACCGGTCGGCAGACAGGGCACGACCGTCACGGCTACGCCCTGCCGTTCGAGCGCGCGCAGGGGGCGCATCACGGCGTTGTGCTCCATGCCGCTCGTCACGACGTGGTCGCCGGGGCGCAGCAGCCCGCGCAGCGCGAGGTTGAGCGCCTCGGTGACGTTGTGCCCGAAGGCGACGCGCAGCGGGTCCGGGGTGTTGAACAGCGCAGCTACCGCCTCGCGCGCCGCGTACACGACACGCGCCGCGTCGATCGAGCGGCGGTGAGCGGACCGCCCCGGATTGGCCCCGATCTGTTCGATGAAATGGGTCATCGCCGCGACGACCCCCGGCGGTTTAGGCCAGGAGGTCGCCGCGTTGTCAAAATAGATCACATCTGGCATGGGGAGGCTACTTCCCGATCATGAGCCGGAAGCCGCCCTCAACCTCTTCCACCGCCACCTGCCAGCCCTTCGATTCGGCCATGCGGCGGACGTTCTCACGCGAGGTCACGGTCTCGACGAGCACCTCAAGCTGCTCGCCGGGGGGCAGCGCCTTCAGCCCGTTCTGGGTCTGGATCACCGGCTCCGGGCAGGAAAAGCCGCGTGCGTCGACGGTCCTCATGATGTTCGATCCTTTCTGTTAGCGGGATTCAGGCGGCGGCGCGCTGGCGCATCGTCAGGCCGAGCACGACACACACGGCGATGCCCAGAATAACGGCGATCTGCCCGTAAACGGCAGGCCCACCGACGACGAGCGCGCCGTCGACCAGCTTATCGGGTGAGGCGGCCAGCGTGAAGTTATGGGCGAAGGCCGCGCCGGTGATCATGCCCAGCACGAACACGGCGGCGTCGCCGTCGCCCTCGCCGGAGAGGATAAGCTGCCGACCGGGGCAGCCGCCCGCCAGCGCGAACGCCAGCCCGGAGAGCACCATGCCGAGGAAGTTCCACACCAGCGCGCTGTGCGCGACCGGCTGAAGGACGTAGCCCGGCGAGAACTGGCCGAGGATCAGGTTCATGACGAAGGCGACGACGACCAGCGCGCCGATGCCGCTGATCAGGTGGGTGTCGCCCATCAGGATCACGTCGCGGATCGACCCCATGGTGCAGAAGCGGGTCCGCTGGGCGAGCAGCCCGATGATCAGCCCCGCCGCGAGCGAGATGATCAGCACGGCGTGCATCGCGCCCGGCCCGCTCTCGCTCATGAAGATCGCGCCGTTCTCGCCGAACTTCGGCTTGAAGATGGCGAGCAGCAGCAGACCGATCATGAGGGCCGGCATGATCCAGCCGACGGCAGCCGGGGCGTCGTGGGAGCGGCCCAGCGAGTAGCCCCGCCGCAGGAAGTAGACGCCGCCCGCCACGCCGACGCCCAACCCGGCGAGGCCGACGATGGCGTTCAGGTCGCCGCCCGCCAGCCGCAGCAGCGCCCGCCAGGGGCAGCCCAGGAAGGCCAGCGCGCCGATCATGGCGAACGCCCCCAGCACGAAGCGCACGATGGGGGCCGACCCCGCGCGGGACCTAAACTCGCGGAACAGCAGCGCGGCGGTGGTCGAGCCGAGCACGAAGGCGATGATCTCCGGGCGGATGTACTGCACGACCGCCGCGC
Source organism: uncultured Anaerolineae bacterium (assembly GCA_964637665.1). Classification (GTDB taxonomy): domain Bacteria; phylum Chloroflexota; class Anaerolineae; order Aggregatilineales; family UBA3940; genus CAZWUX01. The sequence goes on along the minus strand of CAZWUX010000111.1, from coordinate 8,152 downwards.
GGTGCAGGCCCAGCGCCCCGGCGATGTCGCGCTCGAAGCAGGCGACGCACACGCCCATGTTGGGCGGGTTCCCGGCGAACTGGAGCAGGGGGGCGAGCACGCCGATCACGGCCCCGGCGAGGACGATCCCCCGGCGGGTCGCGAAGAAGCGTGTCAGCCGTTCGGTGAGGGGTGGGCGTGGGGACTCCGCGCCCGCTAAGACTCCCTGAGACATGGTAAGGTCCTCCTGTTATGGATGCGTTCCGCGCGAACCACGCAGGCGCAAAAAAGCCGCCACCAGCACATACCGGCGGCGGCGAGGAGGTCGCTACCAGAATTCAGGGTGCGGCCTGACCACCGCGCCCCGGCATGTGCGGGCTGACTTCGGGACGCCAACCGGCGTCACGAGCCGCTGCTCAGGTTCGGCGGTGGTTCAGAATGAACACGGTCGTTCCTTTTTCTCAGCCGGGCACACCGCCCGGCCACGAGGATGCGTTCTCAGTCACTCTATCCGATGTCGTGCGGTGGGCATAAGTGGGGGGTGTCAGGTTTCGGGGCGATGGATGTCATGTGATGATTCGTGAGCGGCGCCTCACCAGGTGTCATACTCATCATACGGGCCATATGGATCGTACAGCTTATATTCTGGCAGCTCTCCTGTAAGCCAGTCGTCGAGCGCATCTTCCAACCCCGGCATGGAGTCAGCAAGCTCGCTAATGAGGTCGATCAGCCTGTCCTTGCTTTGCTCGTTCAGCAGTTCGGCGAGCGTGGGGCGTTCGGGGATGTCCTCCGGCGCGTCGAGCGCCGTTAGCAGCGTTGCGATGATGTGCTTACAGTCGCCGCCCCAGTCATACGGGCAGGTGCAGAGAGTTTCGGCGATGCGCCCGCCCTCGAGAAGGATGCTCACCCGGTAGGGATACGGTGCCGATCCGGCGCACAGCGCCGTGAGGCGGTCGCCCCGCCGAACGATGCCAAGAACCCGCCCCTGCCGTGCGTAGCGTTCGCCGCGCTCGAAGCTTTGTTCTGTGGCGCGTCTGCGGATCTGTTTTTCGGTGAACTTGAAATCATCCATCGTCTGCCCTCATGGAGATGGCTTCTATAATAGCGCATCTTGCCGGGTAGATACAGTGGTTCGTGCCCGTGGAGGGTATAGCGCGTTGTGTAACACAGGGCTGGATGAGCGGACACCCACCCGGTATGATCACCTCAGTGTATTAGCCAGCCCGACAGGTGCATCGCATGGCCGGTAACTCATCCTATTTAACCGTCGACAGCCCGGAAGCGCCGTCCCTTCGTCTGGGCGTAAGCGCCTGCCTGCTCGGCGAGCAGGTCCGCTATGACGGCGGGCACAAGCGGGATCTATTTTTGCTCAATACGCTGGGGGCGTTCGTACAGTGGGTGCCGGTGTGCCCGGAGGTCGAGATCGGGCTGGGCACGCCGCGTGAGGCGATCCGGCTGGTGGGCGATGTGGACGATCCGCGCCTCGTCGGGGTGAAGTCGGGGCGCGACCTGACCGATACGATGCGGATGTGGGCGCGCGGGCAGTTGGAGGGGCTTGCCGCGCTGCGGCTGCACGGCTACGTGTTGAAGAAAAACTCGCCGAGCTGCGGGTTGTTCCGCGTGCGGGTGTACGATCACAACGACGTGCCCGCGCGGACTGGCCGGGGAATCTACGCCGACGAGCTGGTGAAACGTCTGCCGCTTATGCCCGTCGAGGAGGAAGGGCGTCTGCACGACATGCCGCTGCGTGAGAACTTCATCGGTCGGGTCATCGCCTACTATCGCTGGACGCGCCTGCTCGACGAGGACCCGACCCCCGGCGGGCTGGTGCGCTTCCACACCGCACACAAGATGACGCTGATGGCGCACGACCCGGCGGCGCAGCGCGCGCTGGGGCGCATCGTGGCCGGGGCAGGGGATGGGGAGTGGGAAGCGATCGCCGGGGCCTACGGTCAGGGGTTTATGGCGGCGTTAGGGAAGCTCGCCACAGCCAAGCGGCATACCAACGTGCTCCAGCATTTGATGGGCTATCTGAAGGATGACCTCAGCCGGGAGGACAAGGCCGAGCTGCTAGGCCTCATCGAAGATTATCGGCTGGGCCTCGTGCCGCTCGTCGTGCCGCTGACGCTGCTCAAGCATCACCTGCGGCGGCACGACGTGCCCGACTGGATGCACCGGCAGGTTTACCTCAATCCGTACCCCAAAGAGCTGATGCTGCGCAACCACGTGTGACACGCCGCGCCCCGGATTTCAGCGCCGGACCGCGCCCTCGATCACGAGCAGCGTAGGCGCGTCGGCCTCGACGCCGCCAGCGGTGCGGAGCGGCTCCAGCGTGATGCGCAGACGCACCGGCCCCTCGCCGGACGCCCGTTCGACGTAGCCGGTGATGGCCTCGTCGGCTTTGACGCCGAACGTCTTTAACAGTTTGCGGATATCCTGCCGGGTTTCCTCGCCCATCGTGTTCCCTTCCCGCTCAACGCTCAGTCGTCGTTATTAAACGTCCGTTCCCAGATGCGTAACCCGTGACGGCTCAGATAGACCGGGATGTTCTGAAACAGCGGGCTTTCCGCCTCAATGGCGTCGATCATCGCCCGCTTGACGTAGGACAGCGGCCCGCCGAGGATCGTCACCGACCCGCCGTCGCCGCCCGCGCCGTTGACCTTCCAACCGAGCGCGCCATGCGCCTGCGCGATGTCGATCACGCGCTGCGCGTCGGGGCTGACGAGTTCGGGGTGCAGGGCGCGCTGGCCCTCCGTGTTCTCGGTCATCGCCCGGCCCAGCGCCTCGAAGTCGCCCGCGTACAGCGCATCGCGGGACGGTTCTGCCGTCGCCCGCAGACGCTCAAGCGCCGGGGTGTCCGGCCCGGCATCCTCTAATCCATGAATCACCTTCTCGTGAACGTCCGAGGACTGGTGCGACTTCCCTAAGAAAATCAGCGACAGCCGCCGCTCAAGCTCCCACCAGATCGGGTTCGGCACCTGAATCTGCGAGACGGTGCAGTGCGGGTAGTCGAACATGTCGATGTAGTTGATGCCGCCGTAGGCCGCGCAAAGCTGATCCTGAATCCCGCTCTGCTGGCCGAGCATGTCCGTCTCGATGGACTGGGCGAGGTAGGCGATCTCGTGTGGGGTGCGGCGGCCCGGCGTCAGGCGGTCGAGCGCGCCGACGAGCGCGACCGTCACCGAGGCGGACGTACCGGTCGACGCGCCCGCCGGGGCCTCGGAGAAGATCGACAATTGGATAGCAAGCTCCTGCGGCACGCCCATCAGCTCGATGGCGGCCTCCAGCAGGGGATGGCGATCCCAGCCGTCGGCGAGGTGCCGCACGTAGCGCTCGCCGTAGTTCTCGACGTAGATGATCACCCGGTCGCGCGAGCCGTCGTTGGGGTACACCTCGATCTGGACCTCGGCGTAGGGGTACACGCCGATGTTGAAGATTTTGCCGTGCTCGGCAAACCAGGTGTCTGTCCAGCCGCCGTTGTCGCAGATGCGGATCGGCGCGACGGAGTTGATCACGCGCAGGGGTTTTTGCTTCGGTTGGGCGTTCATGGCCTCTGATCCTGGGCTGAGGTTGGGTAACAGGAGGGCAGGCGCGCTGACGCGTCTGCCCTTTTATCGTATCACGCTTTATAAATCTACCCTAGTCACAGGGCGCGCTAGTGGACCTGCGCCGCCCGGTCGGAGATGGCGCCCCGCTCGGTGAGCGGAATGTCCGCGCCGGGGCGGTCGGGGGCCTTCGTCTTTTCGACGTTGATCGCGCAGATTTTGTAATCCGGTATCTTGGCGCGCGGATCGATGAGGTTATTCGTCAGCTCGTTAGCGGCGGCCTCCGCGAAGTGGAAGGGGATGAACACCGTTCCCTCCGGCGAGCGCCCGGTGACGAGCATCCGCAGCGTGATCGCACCACGCCGCGACGTGACCTTCACCCAGTCGCCGGTGTCGAGGCCGAGACGCTCCGCGTCGGCGGGGTGCATCTCGATGACGGCCTCCGGCCAGATGTCGTCGAGCGACGAGCGGCGGGTCATCGTGCCGCCGTGCCAGTGATAGAGCACGCGCCCGGTCGACAGGATGAACGGGAAGTCGGCGGTCGGAAGCTCGCTGTCGGTGTCGTACTCCAGCTCCCAGAATTTGCCGGGGCCGCGTGGGAACTCCTCCTCGAACAGGTACGGCGTGCCGGGGTGATCGAGGCCGGGGCAGGGCCAGTGGACGCCGCCCTCGCGGTCGATGCGCTCGTAGGTGATGCCGTAGAAGGCGGGCGTCACCTGCCGCATCTCCTCCCACACCTCGGAAGGGTGATTAAAAGCCCATCCGGCGGAGGTTTCAAAGCCCAGCCGCGCCTCGACGCGCCGCGCGAGATCGCAGATGATGTCCCAATCGGGGCGGGCGTCTCCCGGCGCGGGCAGTGCCTGCCGCACGCGCTGCACGCGCCGGTCGGAGTTGGTGAACGTGCCGTCCTTCTCCGCGAACGAGCAGGCGGGCAGGAGCACGTCGGCGATCTCGCCCGTCTCGTTCATAAAAATGTCCTGGCACACGACGAAGTCGAGGTGTTCGAGCGCGTGGCGGGCGTGCGCGAGGTTTGGCTCGCTCATCAGCGGGTTCTCGCCCATGACGAACATGCCCTTGATGCCGCCGCTCAGCGCGCCGTCGACCATCTCCGTGACCGTCAGGCCCGGATCGCCGCTCAGGGTGACGCCGCCCCACGCCTGCTCGAACTTGTGCCGCACCCCGTCGTCGTTGACGGGTTGGTAGGCGGTGTAGACGTTGGGCAGGCCGCCGCTGTCGGAGCAGCCCTGCACGTTGTTCTGGCCGCGCAGCGGATTCAGCCCGGTGCCCGGCTTGCCGACGTGGCCGCACATCAGGGCGAGGTTCGTGACGGAGAGCGTGTTATCCGTGCCGTGCACGCTCTGCGAGATGCCCATGCCCCAGTACACCGCCGCCGAGTTCGCCCTGGCGTACATGCGCGCCGCCTGCCGGATGTCCTCCGCCGGGACGCCGGTGATCTCCTCCGCCCACTCCGGCGTCGCGTGTTCGAGCGACTCGATGTAATCGTCGAAACCCTCGGTGCGCGTTCGAATGAATTCCTCGTCGTACAACTTCTCGGTGACGACGACGTGTGCCATCGCCTGCCAGAGCGCCACGTCCGTGCCCGGTTTCTGGCGCAGCCACAGCGTGGCGAAATCCGTCATCTCGATCTGGCGCGGGTCGAGCACGATCAGCTTCGCGCCGTTCTTGCGCACCGCCCGCTTGAGGAAGTTGCTGATGACAGGATGCGTCTCGGTCGTGTTCGACCCGGTGACGATGAACGTGTCGAGGTGCTCCATCTCCGCGATGGAGTTCGACATCGCGCTGGAGCCGATCGCCAGTTGCAGACCCGTCACGCTGCCCGCGTGGCACAGCCGCGCACAGTGATCGACGTTGTTCGTGCCGAGCACCGCCCGCACGAATTTCTGGAACAGGTAGTTGTCCTCGTTGGTCGATTTCGCGCAGGCGTAGGTCGCGATGGCGTCCCCGCCGTGCTTCCGCACGATGGCGGCCAGCTCGTCCGCCACGAAGTCGAGCGCCTCGTCCCAGCTTGCCTCGCGCCACACCGGCTCGGCAAAGCGCGACTCGTCGCGGTTGACGCGGATCAGAGGCCGCCTCAGCCGGGAAGGATGCTGCACGTAGTCGACGCCAAAACGCCCCTTGACACACAGCATCCCGTAGTTGGGCGCGGTGTCAAACGGGGCGTCGACGCGGTAAACGTGGTCATCTTTGACGTTGAGGTCGATCTGACAGCCAACTCCGCAGTAGGGGCAGGTGCTGCGGACGACGCGATCTGGCGTTAGCATGGGTTCTCCTTCAGCCTCGTTCGTCCGGTGGATTGTGAATTAAGTATATCATGTTTGGATTAATTAGGGGAGCAGGTGGATTGTACTAATCTGGTAAAAACTGTCCTATACTGTAGGCAACCTGTCCCTACACAGGAGGATGGCCGATGACTACTGCACAGGACCTTGCTCAGCTCGACCTGTTTGCCGATCTACCTGAGGAGTGGCTGGCCGACTTCGCAGACCTTGCGGAGGAGATAACATGCCCGCCCGACGAGACGCTGTTCTGTGAGGGGTGCGAGGCGGAACGGGTCTACGTTCTGCTTGAGGGTAAGGTCACCATTCAGGTCGGGCTTTCCTCGCGCCCGGAGGATGTGATGGTGGCCTCACTGTCCCAGCCGGGCCAACTCGTCGGCTGGTCGGGGGCGATGCAGCCCGACAACTACAGCGCATCCGCCGTCTGCCAGGAGGAGACGCGCCTGCTGGCCTTCAACGGTGCGCGGTTTATGGACGTTCTGCGGAGTCACCCGCCGGCAGGGCTTGTGCTGATGCAGCGGATTGCCCACACCATCAGCGGACGCCTGCGGAATCTCCAGCGCGTCGTGCTCAAGACGCTTTAGCGGGAGGGCGGGGATCAGCTGATGTGGCACATCGCCGCACGGGGGGCACACGATTAGCCGTCCGGCGGGCCGATCTGCGCGGCGGGTGAGTCCGTCATTCACCTTAATCGGAGGGGTTTCAAGAGACCGGGCTAATAACTCGCCCGATCCGCTAGCCAGGGATGCCCTAACCGCTGGAACTTGTCCAGAAACAGGTTGAGCAGGTCGATCAACTCAGGCTGCGACGTGTACGTCCAGACCTGCTCCTCCCCGCCGGAGTGGTGCAGCACGTCGCCCGGCTGGTTGGACATCCGGCTGTGCAGCCGACCATGCCACGCCGGGACGGCGATCTGCGAGGCCGGGTCGCGGACCTTGAAGCGGTCGAGGTTGATATAGAAGCTGTGCCGCTCATTGCCTTCCAGAAAGCTCGCCCACTCCGCGTGCTCGAAGTGGACCCGCACGATGATGTCCGCCTCGACGTAGGCGATGAAGCGGACGTTGGCGTAGTAGGTATACGCCGTGCGCGCGCGCTCCATCTCGTCGTCGAGCCGGACCATCACGTCGTTCGAACTCAGGTCGTAGCCCAGGCTGCCGAGCGGATTTTCCAGCGTGTCGACGATGGGCCGGTTGAACACGCTCGCTAGAATGCCCACGTCGGGCGGATCGTCGGGCAGTGGATCGTGCGGGAGATGCCACAGGTAATCGTTGATCTTCGTCATGGCTCCTCACAGGGTGGGGGGTGACACGACAGTTTTGCCAAAGAACGTACATGTATGGTTTTTATGCGAGAACCCCACCCTTAATCCCTCCCCTTGCAAGGGGAGGGAAATCCGAGCGAAGCGAGGATGGGTGGGGTTTCGGCCAAAAATGACCAATAGTCATGGTTCGTCTACACATCTGTGAAAAGTGACGCCGGATACGGGGCCGGGATCAGCCTTTGCCGGTTTTGCGCCTGCGCTCGCGGCGGGTCATCTGCTTGATCTTGTCGGGGTCGAAGCCCTGCTCCACACCCCACTGCGTCTTGGGCTTGAGCGCGCCCGTCGGGCAGACGCCCACGCACAGCCCGCAGAAAACGCACGTCGTGTCGGGCATGGGGTTCTCGTCGAAGGTGGCGATGTGGGAGTGGAATCCGCGCTCGCCGAAGTTGAGGGCGTAGGCGTACTGCCCGTCGTCGGCGCAGACCTGCACGCAGCGCCAGCACATGACGCACTGCGAATAGTCGCGGATATAGAACGGGTTATCGTCCTTCACCTCGAAGTCGCGCTTCGCGACGCTCCCGTTGAAACGGGACCGGTCGGCGTCGTACTCCTCCATCATGGCCTGAATGTCGGGCGCTTCGCTGAGGTCGACGGCGGAATCGAGCATTTCGAGGATCGTGCGGCGGCTGCGCTCGACGCGCTCGCTGCGCGTGCTGACCGCGTCGCCGTCGCGGGCCTGCGCGACGCACGCGGCGGGCAGCACCCGCGCGCCCTCGACCTCGACGACGCACATCCGGCACACGGCGGGCGGCGTGAGCGCGTCGTGGACGCAGATGTGCGGGATGTCGATGCCTGCCCCCTCGGCGGCCTCCAGATAGGTTGTGCCGGGCGCTACCTCGATCTGCTGCCCGTCAATCGTCAGGGTAATCATTTCGTCAGACATGCGGTGTGGTCTCTTCCCTCTCACGCTGGCTGTCGTAGGCGGTCTGAGCGGCTGGTGGCCGCAGCACACGGTCCGGGTGTGTGTACACGTTCATGCTGTTGCGGCGCAGGTAGCCGACGAGCGAGAT
>CAZWUX010000110.1:2923-12256 GCA_964637665.1 uncultured Anaerolineae bacterium | reverse complement strand
CCATCGACCAGGGCAAGGTGCTCTCCGCCGAAGACCTCGAACGGCTTGGCGGGTTCGCCCGCTACCGCGACGTGGACGGCGACGGCATCCCCTACCGGACCCTGCCGGGCACGGATCACCCGCTGGCCGCCTACTTCACGCGCGGCACCGGCCACGACGATGCCGCCGTCTACAGCGAGCGCCCGGAGCACTACCTTGAGAACACCGCGCGGCTGCGGCGCAAGTTCGACACCGCGCGCGGCCTCGTCCCCCAGCCTATCGTCGACGAGGTGGAGGGCGCGGCGTTCGGGTTGATCTCCTATGGCACCGCTGACCCCGCCGTCGTCGAAGGACGCGACCGGCTGCGCAACCAGCATGACATCGAATTCAGCTACCTGCGCATCCGGGCGCTGCCGCCCGGCGATGTGGTGCGTGATTTCATCGACCGCCACGACCACACCTACGTGTTCGAGAATAACACCGACGGCCAGATGGCGAGGATTCTCCAGATGGAATTCCCCGATCTGGCCCCGAAGATCCTTCCGCTGGCTTATCTCGACGGCCTGCCGCTCAGCGCTGGCCGCCTGACCGAGATGGTACTGGACAAGGAGACTGTGTGATGGCTGCCACCGTACGAATCAACGACATTGGGCTGGAGCGCGGCGATTATTCCGGCCAGCCGACGACGCTCTGCAAGGGATGCGGGCACAACTCCATCTCGAATCAGATCATCTCCGTCGCCTACGAGCTTTCCATCGACCCGCACCGCGTCGTCAAGATGAGCGGCATCGGCTGCTCCAGCAAATCCCCCGCCTACTTCCTGAGCCGCTCGCACGGGTTCAATGGGCTGCACGGGCGGATGCCGTCCCTGGCGACCGGGGCCGTCACCGTCAACCGCGACCTGATCGCCGTCGGCGTCAGCGGGGACGGTGACACGGGCAGCATCGGGCTGGGGCAGTTCAAGCACGTCGTGCGCCGCAACATCCCGCTCGTCTACATCGTCGAGAACAACGGCGTTTACGGGCTAACGAAGGGTCAGTTTTCCGCTACCGCCGATCGGGGCCAGGAGCTTAAGTACGCAGGCATTAACGAGCTGCCGCCCATCGACATCTGCATCGAGGCGATTGCTGCCGAGGCGTCCTTCGTGGCGCGCTCCTTCGCCGGGGACCCCACACAGGTCCGCGAACTGCTGAAGGCCGCGCTCAGCCACGATGGCACGGCGGTGCTGGACATCATCAGCCCGTGTGTCACGTTCAACAACCACGAAACCTCGACCAAGAGCTACCCCTGGGGCAAGCAGCACGAGGAAGTGTTGCAGGACATCACCTATGTTCCGCAAGCGGACCCCATCATGGTCGACTATGGGGAGGGTGAGGTGCAGGTCGTCGAGCTGCACGATGGGGCGCACATCCAGCTGCGCAAGCTCGACCCGGACAGCCACGACCCGACCGATCGTGAGGCCGCCGTCGAGCTGCTGGAGAAGGCCCGCACCCAGAATGAGTTCCCGACGGGGCTGATCTACTTCGACGACACGCGGCCCGCGTTCCACGAGGCGATCCGCCTCGTGAATGAGCCGCTCACTCACCTGACTGAGGAGAAACTGCGCCCACCGCGTGAGGCGCTCGACCGCGTCATCAAGCGGCTGACCTGCTGCTAGACTGTATTGCGAGGGCACTTTTCTTAGGATAAAATAGCGACCGCATGGTGGATGTAGCTCAAGGGTAGAGCGCTGCACTGTGGATGCAGTGGTTGTGGGTTCAAATCCCATCATCCACCCCATATAAAAAGGCGTCTCGCCTGTTGACTCGAACCATAGTGCGGCCCATCTGGCTGCGTTGTGGTTCTTTTTTATGCCCGGCTACACGGGTTCGATGTCGTCCAGCGCGTAGGCGACGGCTTCCTCAAGGCTCATGGCCCGCCCCCTCGCCTGCGCCGCCTCGAAGGCTTCCTCGCCAAGCTGTTCATGTATCGCTGCTTCGGCGCGCTCGTAGTCCGGCAGATCGCTGATCTGGGGGCGGAACCCCTTTGCATCCATCAGCCCCCTGGCCGCTCCCAGCAGCCGCGCCGCACGCCCAGGATGGCCCAGCTCACCGACCGCCCCGCCCAGCGATGCCAGCGCCCACGCGATGCTCTGATCGTGATCGATGTCCAGACTCACTCTCAGCGCTTGCCGGAAGTGTTCCCCGGCACGCTCAAGGTCCCCTTGATACTGGGCGAGATAGCCCAGATTGCCGACCAGCATCGCCTCGCGCATTCGGTCGCCCATCTCGCGCGCGAGAACCAGACACTCTTCGTAAGCCTGCCGTGCCAGCGCGTAATCCTGGTGGTTACGCGTCAGCTCGCCTAAAATGTTAAGCCCCTGCGCGACCCCTTCTCTGTCATCCGCTTCTCGTAGGAGCAGCAGCCCCTCCTCGCACAGCTCAAGGCCTTCACGATACTCGTCCGCCCCGGTAAAGTTGTACTGCGCGGCCAGCCAGATCAGCGTCCAGCCCGCATTGCGCCTATCCTCCAATTCCCGATAGAGAGCCAACGCCTCGCGCCCCAGGCGTTTGGCCGTGGCGGAATCATGAAGATACGTCGCTAACAACGCCGATGTGAAAAGCGCCGTGGCACGCACCGATGGGGACGCCGCGCGGCTCACATCGGCTTCGAGTGTGCGCGATACCCACCGCTGGCCTTCGGTGTGATGCCCTTGCCTGACCCAGAAGTAGCCCAGCGCGCCCGCCAGACGCATCCCCAGTTCGATGTCCTCACCATCCAGCGCCCACGCCAGCGCAGCCCGCAGGTTGTCGTGATCGGCCTCCAGCCGCCCCAGCCAGCGCATCTGGTCGGGGCCGCCGCGTGTATAAGGATCGGCCCGCTCCGCCAGCGCGGTGAAGTATTCGGCATGTCGCCTGCGTAGATCGCCCGTCCCGTTGATTTGATCCAGCACCTCGCGCCCGTACTCGCGGATCGTCTCCAGCATAACGAAGCGCGGCTCACCCTCCGGGCCGTCCTCCTGACGCAGCAGGTTCTTATTCAGCAGCGATGCCAACCCATCCAGCACGTCGAGGGGGAGGTCATGGCGGCATGTGGATTGCACCGCCTCTATCGTACACCCGCCCTGAAAGACCGACAGACGGGCGAAAAGCGTTTTTTCCGCACCGTCGAGCAGATCGTAGCTCCACTCGATGGCCCCGCGCAGCGTGCGCTGGCGGGCGGGCAGATCGCGCGGGCCGCCCCGCAGCGTGGTGAAGCGGCTCTCCATCTGGCCGAGCAGGGCTTGCGGGCTGAACAGCTTCGACCGCCCCGCCGCCAGTTCGAGCGCCAGCGGCAGGCCATCCAGCTGCACGCAGATTTCGGCCACAGCAGGTGCATTCTGATCTGTGAGGGCGAAATCCGGTTTTACAGCCTGCACGCGCTGGGTGAACAGTGCCACTGCCCCATACTGGGAGAGCATCGACAGCGGATCGCGGCGCTCTAAATCGGGCATCGACAGCGGCGGGACGGCGTATTCCTGTTCCCCGTAGACGTGCAGCGCCTCGCGGCTGGTCGCGAGGATCTTCAAACCGGGCGAGACGGATAGCAGATCTCCGGCCAGCGGCGCGGCCTCGATAAGGTGCTCGAAGTTGTCGAGCAGGAGGAGGACCTGTCTGCCGGACAGGTAATTTTTCAGGATTTCGACGGTCGGTTGCCCGGCGGTTCCCTTGACGCCGAGTGCGGTCGCGATGGTGACTGTGACGAGGTCGGGGTGGCTGATGGGGGCCAGGTCGACGAAAAAGACGCCGTGCTCGAACGCGTCCAGCAGGCCGTCCGCGACCTGCAAGGCCAGCCGGGTTTTGCCTGTGCCACCCGGCCCGGTGAGGGTCAGCAGGTGGGATTCCCGCAGCAGGTGTGTGATCTCGGCAATCTCGCGCTGGCGACCCACAAACGACGTGATCTGCACCGGCAGGTTATGCCGGGGCGGGGGCTTCACATCTGCGGGCGCATCCTGCCGCCTGTCCAGCAGACCGAGTTCTCTGGCCCTGGCGACGGCCTGCGTGCGGCTGCTCACGTCCAGCTTGCTGTAGATTTGCTTGTTGTACCACTTGACGGTTTCGACGGCGAGGAATAGTTCCTGCGCGATTTCCCGGTTCGACAGCCCATCCGCGAGCAAATACAGGATGTCGCTTTCACGCTCCTTAAGGGGATCAAGAATTGGCCCTGCGTTGGGATTGTCCATCGTCACACCCTGAACGGACGGTCAAACCTATCCTGACGAATCATATATGTATTCTATTCATATCGCCATTTCCTGACAGCGACCGGATACGCTCGGTCCTCTCCGATTCCCCCCTACCACCCCCCTTTCGAGTGGTGACTGCCACCCTATACGACTGATAAGCTCTATATTATCGTGATTGGAGAGCAGGGAGACAGTAAGATGAGGCACCCAATTGTTGCGGAAGCGTACATGAGAGAACGTCAGCGGGATATCCTGAGAGGGGCCGAGCAGCGCCGGATGGTGAGGCTGGCGCAGGCCGGTCGACCGGGACTGGCCGACCGTTTGATCGGGCGGATGAGCAGTCTGCTGGCAGCGGCGCGCGGGCGGCTCCAGAAGCAGCGCCCCGTGCCGAATCGCAGGCCGCTTGAGGGGCTGAAATAGTGAGGGGTGCGAATCCGTTCGACCCAGACAGAGAGCGCGGTAGCAAGCCGCGCTCTCTGTGCTTCTTATACGGTTAGAGTGGCAGCCTCAGCGTATCAGCCGCGCGTTATTCGACTTCGACCTTCGTCTTTCTGCGGGATGCCGGTTTGGCGTCCTCGATGTCCGGCGCATCCTTTTCAATCCGCTCGATAGCCCCGTCCACAGCGGCGCGCATCGCCAGCAAAAGCTGGCGTTGCGCCTCACGCCCATGCGTCCAGAACTCGCGGGGGATCAGGCTGGCCCACTGCCTCACGACGTGCTTCCCCGCAGAGCGGAGATGAGTGCCGAATTCGCTGTGCTCCACCTGTGCTTCCTGTTCTGCCATAGCCGTTCTCCTGTGTGGATGCCCGCTCATCGCAGACCGAGCGAGCGGTATCTTACTCGTTATCTACTACGATTATGGCGGCTTTTTGTTGCAGCCGACAACTCATCCCGCGTCCCAGCCCAGGATCGTCTCGATCACGGCATCAAGCGCCACCGTGCGCTGATCGCCCTCCCGGCGCGTCTCGCCCATCTGCCGGATCGTCGCCTGCCCGGCCTCGACCTCGTCCGGGCCGAGGATGATCACAAACGGGATGCCCTTCGCCGACGCATAGCCGATCTGGTCGCCCAGCCGCTCGCCGGGATCGTAGCTCATCGTCGTGTTGATCCCCGCCTCGCGCAGCCCGGTCGCGAGTTTGACCGAGGCGTCGACGGTTGTCTCATCGAACACGGTGACGAGCACGGCAGCGGTCGTCGACCACAGGTCGGGCGGGAACATATCCAGCTCATCCATCGCGTCGATGATGCGCTCGATGCCCAGGCTCGTGCCCGTCGCCGGGTAGCTCACCTCCGAGAACAGGCCGATCAACTCGTCGTAGCGCCCTCCCCCGGTGATGCTCGGCATGGCCTTCGGCTTCTCAACCATGGTCTCGTAGATCGGGCCGGTGTAATATTCGAGGCCGCGCACCATCGCGAAGTTTAGCTGGTAAGCCCCCTCATGCACACCCAGCGCGTCGAGGTAGCGGAACAACCGCCTGAGTTCCTCGATGCCTTCGATCGCGCGCGGGTAATCCGCCATCCGCTCCGCGAGGCTGTCGAGCACGTCCCCCACCGGCCCGTCGATCTGGAGCAGGTCGAGCAGCCGGTCGACGACCTCCGCCGGGATCAACTCGGTTTCCTGCCCGTAGTAAGCGCGCAGCTCTGGCGCAAGCCGCTGCACGATGTCGCGCGTCTCAGCCTGAAGCTCGCCGGGTGGCACATCGCGAGCGATGGCGTCCCGTACCTCCTCCTGAAGCCGGGGCAGCACGCCGTCGACCAGCTCCGGGGCGAGCCCCTCATCCTCGACGAGCGCTTCTCCCATATCTTCGAGCGCCAGCTTGCCCTGAATCCCCAGCCGCGCAGCCCGCTGGAGCGGCTGGATCGGCTCGCGCGGCACGCCGACCATCAGCAGTTCGCGCCGCACGCCTTCCAGCCCGATCTTGTCGAGCTTGTCGATGGAGCGGTACAGCCCCGGCTGGAGCGCCTCCGGCACGCCCGCGTACTGCCCGATGCCGTCCAACAGCTTGCGGTTATTGATCGAGATCGTCACCCCCTCGAACCCCAGCCGCTCCAGCACCTCGACGACGACCGCCACGATCTCGGCATCCGCCATCATGCTCTCCGTGCCGACGATGTCCACGTCACACTGGTAAAATTCCCGGTAGCGACCCTTCTGCGGGCGATCCGCCCGCCACACCGGGGCGATCTGGTAGCGCTTGAAGGGGCGGGGCAGGTCGGGGTTCATCGCCACGAACCGCGAGAGCGGCACGGAGAGGTCATAGCGCAGCGCGTATTCGCCCCCCGGCTGATCACCGTACCACGCCCGGTAGATCAGCCGCTCCGCGTCCGGCCCATATTTGCCCAGCAGCGTCTCGGCCAGTTCGATCGCCGACGTTTGCAGCGGCTCGAAGCCGAATTCCTCAAACACCGTCCGCACCACGTCGAGCACATACTGGCGTTTGATCATCTGATCGGGGGGGATGTCGCGCATACCTGCCGGGATGCGAGGGGGAACGATTTCAGCCATTAGCAGGGTCCTTTCTGGCCTCAAAATACGGGATGATAACCTCATAACAAACAAAAAGCGTGGAGTTTCCGATAAAACTCCACGCGGCGTATCAGGGCGGCCTGTCGTCAGGCGCGGGGTGTCCACCCCCTCCTGCGTGCGTGGAGTCGAGTGCCCGGATGGTGATGATGTCGGTTCGTCGACGTGCTCAGGCCCGCCATAATGCTCCCTCTGAATATGCTGCCTATTGTATTCCCGCGCGGCCCGGCGTGCAATCGCCCGTCACAACACGCCCCGCCTCTCAAGCTCGGCCCGCAGCGGTTCCGCCCCCGTAAACAGGATGGTGGGGATGCCCAGTTTCTCGGCGGCCCGCGTGTTGCGCGGCATGTCGTCCACGAACAGCGCCTCCCCCGGCGCGATCCCCAGCCTGTCGAGCGCGAGCCGGTAGATCGCCGGATCGGGTTTGGCGATCCCAACCTCGGCGGAGCCGACCACGATGTCAAATAGATCCAGCCCCCGCCGCTCGCTCAGGTAGGCCCTGAAATTCCGCCGGGCCGTGTTGCTCAGCACGGCGAGGCGGTAGTGGTCACTCAACTTGCAGACTAATGTCCGCATTCCGGGTAGCAGACCCCAGTGCTTAAACAGGCGGCGTTTAAACGCGTCCTGCGCATCACCCATATCCAGCCCCAGCGCGCGCAGCCGGTCCCCCCAGAAGGCGTCGTAGGCGATCCGCCCGCGCTTGGCGTCCTCCCACGCCCGGCTGACGTAGATGTGGTTCCACAGGTCGATTCCCCGCTCGAATCCGTGTTCCTGCGCCAGCGCCAGCAGCCCGGCGTCGAAAGCCACCGGGTCGACCGGTCCAACGATGACCCGCCCATAATCGAAGATGATGCCCTTCGGCGTGGTCATGGTTTACGCATCCTCCAGCCAGGTCGTGATGGCGGCGTTGAGGTCGAGGCCGGGCGTGAAACGCACGGCGGCCATGCCGGTGGCTGCCGCCCCGGTGACGTTGGCAGGCGAGTCGTCGACGAACAGCGCTGCGCCCGGCGGGACGCCGAGCCTGTCGAGGATGGCGTGGTAGGCCGCAGGATCGGGCTTCATCACGCCGACCTCGGCGGAGATCACCCGCGCGTCGAACAGGTCCGCGAGGCCCAGTGCATCGATCTCCACTGCGAGGCTCGGTGCATTGTTGCTCAGCAGGCCGACCAGCAGCCCCCGCCCGCGCAGGTCGCGGATCAGGCTCACGAGCGTCTCGTCCAGCACATCCCCCCTGTAAAAATCGCCGCGCAGCCGTGCGGCGGTGGATTCGTCAAGCCCCAGCTTACCGGCGACCGCCTGCCAGTACGCCTCCTCGCCGATCTCGCCTCGCTGCAACCCGTTCCACGCCTCGATCCCATGCACGACGGCCTCTACCTGCCCCGCCGCAAGGCCGAGCCGGACGTCCCACGCATGGCGCGGCGCGTAGTCCACCGTTCGCATCAGCACCCCACCCCAGTCGAAGATCACCGCTCGTCTTTGCATACCCTGCGCCGCGCCCCTCTTGTTATAACGCCACATCACCCTGATAGTAACAGGCCTCCGCCGGACCCTCCACCGGCCCGGCCCGGCTTTTCATTGTAAGAATTGAGAGCAGTAGCTATACTCGTCTTGCCATAAGTCCCAGTTATGTATCAAATCATTCGACTGTAACCACGGAGACGTGCATGGCCCGCCAGCGGATAGTTATCGTCGACGATCATGAGGTGGTCAGGCTCGGTTTACGCTCCCTGCTCGACCGCCACCCGGACTTTGAGGTGGTCGCCGAGGCAGGGAATGGACGCGAGGCCATTGAGAAGGTGGACGCCTACGAGCCTGATGTCGTCGTACTCGATATCCGCCTGCCCGGTATGAGCGGGGTGGAGGTCTGCCAGCTCATCACCGAGAAGCACCCGGATATCAAGGTCATCATGCTGACTTCCTACGCCGAGGATGAGATGCTTTTTGCCGCCATCCGCGCCGGAGCGGCGGGCTACGTCCTCAAGCAGATCGGCGGCGACGATCTGACCCGCGCCATCGAGGCCGTCGGGCGCGGCGAGGCCCTGCTCGACCCCAGCCTTACCCAGCGCGTCTTCGAGGAGGTCCGTAAGGCCCAGCGCGAGGAGGAAGCATCGGCCTTCGCCGAACTGACGAATCAGGAGATGCAGGTGCTCCAGCTTGTCTCCGAGGGTAAGACCAACCGCGAGATCGCCGAGGCCCTCTATCTGGGGGAAGGGACCGTGCGGAACTACGTCTCGAACATTTTAGGCAAGCTGGGCGTCGCCAACCGGGCCGAGGCTGCTGCCTACGCCGTGCAGCACAACCTGAAGGATTATCTTTCCTGACATCACCCTCACGGTGATCAACCCCCTCGCCCGGATGCTCCTTTTTGACAGGGAGCGCCTACGGCATTTCCCCTCGTCTGCGGGCCTCACGACACACATCACACGGGCACAACCGGCGCAGGTAATCCCATGTGTATATCCCTGACGAGTGCCCATCGCTGAAGAAGAGCTGAAGGGCATATTTCCCGACAAGCTCCGCGCGTGTCACGTCATAAGATCGGGCCGGTGTCAGCTCGATAAGGTCCGGGTCATACTCCGGTCCCATCTTGTCGTGCCCACCCCGGCAGGATGCGCACGGGCACGCC
>CAZWUX010000110.1:0-2913 GCA_964637665.1 uncultured Anaerolineae bacterium | reverse complement strand
CCTCGCGGAGCGCATCCAGCGGATAGACGCTGAGGTGCCCATCCCGCTTCCATGTGATCCGCAGCTCGTGGGCTTTGCGGTCCAGCGTGATGTCAGATGGCCGGTCCGTAGTGAGGTGGGGTGAGTCTGGCATGTTATCTCCGTTCGATGGTTCCCCGAATGAGTCGTTCATTCAGGCCACATTTATGCGATTTGCGTATTAGTTCAACATCTATCATAATCTTCTCTAATCAAAAAGTGCCGTAATCGTAAACTTAATGTTAATAATGTAAAATTATGTGTATGATGTTGGTATGATGCCCCCATTGTGTGGTGCGGACCAATAAATAAGCATCTACATGTTTCGGTAAGAAACGTGTAGGAGTTGTTTGAAAATGTGCTTATTTAACAATGTGGTGGTATCATTCATATGCACGCCACCGGGCCGGTGGGGAGTGGCAATACCTTACTTAACATCACCTCTACCTTCACTTGTCGAACTCTAGTAAGGAAGTCAACTATGTCCCTAAAAGCGCTGGTGGCTCCGTCCATTGAGACTGTAGCTGCCCACTACGCCACGAACAAGCTGCTGCTCATACACCCCAGCAGTCGCTACCGCACGTTATTGATCGCTGCTCTAATCGAAGACCCACCTGCCCCTCTCTATTATTATAGTATGGGGATTGGTGATGTCTCGCTGACTCAGTTCTTGACGACCCTCTCCCACGATCTGGCAGACCAACATCCGACTTTCGGAAAATATCTTAATCAGACACGTAACGAAAACCCGGATGATCTGGAACTGCTCGCCGAGGCTCTTGCCAGAGAACTCGATGAACTCAATAACGATGATTATATTTTAATCCTTGATGAATACGACAGGGCCGACTCCGTCCCAGAGATACAGACATTCGTCGAGGTTCTGCTCGACCGTCTTCCGGGGCAGTGTCACCTGCTGATAAACAGCCGGACCTTGCCCCGGCTGCCCTGGGTAGCGCTCGTCGCCAAACACGAAGCTGTCGTTCTAAAAGACTCGCGTCTGCTGACGAGCGGCTTCTACTCGGAGAGTGTCAGCGAAAACCCTAACGTCGAGGTATTTGCTCTGGGGCCTGGTTACGTCCTTGTGAACGGGCAGACCGTTAGCACCTGGGAAGGGCATCTACCTCGTCTCCTCTTCTTCTTTGCGCTTGATCGACCGATGGTTACCCGCGCTGACATTTGTCAGGCATTCTGGCCCGACCTGCCGCTCGATCAAGCCGTCAACGTGTTCCACGTCACCAAGCGCCGCCTGCACAAAGCGCTGGGGTTCGATGTTCTGATCCACAAGGGGGGCCACTACCGTGTGAATCCGGCCCTCAATCTCCAGTACGATGTGCTGGACTTCGTCGGCAGCCTCGTCGAGGCCCGCACGGCGGAGGGCGTCGAAGCCGAGGAAAGCTGGCAGTACGCTATCGATCTCTATCGTGGTGACTATCTACAGGGGCACGATGATGCCTGGATCATGGCCCGCCGAGCCGATTTCCGCGAGGGGTACCTCGAGGCGCTGACCGAGCTGGCACGCATCCGGCAGGCACAGGGTGAAGACGAATTGGCGCTGGGCCTGTTCCTGCGCGCCGTGAGCGAGTCGCCCAACCGGGAGGACCTGCACCGCGAGGTGATCTATCTGTACGGGCAGCTTGGCCGCCGCAGCGAGGCCGCCGAGCACTATCAAAATCTCAAGAGTACGATGGAGGAGCGGTACGGCATCTCCCCATCACCGGAGACACGGGCCGTCTACCAGGAAGCGATCGGCGAGGTGTAACCTCTCGCATCGTCAAAATCGAACATAAAAACGCGCCTGATATAGGATTTCGGGCGCGTTTTTGTATATAATAGTGGATTGATTTTTTAACCGCGCATTGCCCCCTACTCCGCATACTCCCACTGCGTCGCGCGGCTCCCCGACCGGGTGGGCGCCTGTCCATAGCTCGCATGGTAGAGATCGATGATGCGCTCTGCGATGCGCGGCCACCGGTAGCGGCGCGCGTAGGCCACCGCCGCCTCAGACATCTCGGCGCTCAGGCCCGCATTTTCGAGGATCAGCCGGATTTTGCCCGCCAGTTCCTCCGGGTGATCGGCAGGCACGTGGAAGCCCGTTACGCCATCCTGCACGAGATAGGCCAGCCCTCCGACCTCCGATGCGACGACCGGCGTCCCGCAGGCCATCGCCTCCAGCGCCACCATGCCGAACGATTCGTAATGCGACGGCATGATAACGGCCTCGGAGGCGGCGTAATAATACTGGAGCGTATCCTGGCTCTTCGCGCCGAGGAACGTCACGAGGTCGTCCAGTCCAAGCTCCCGGTTTAACGCCTGAAGCCGTGCCATCTCGACGTTCTCCTGCGCCTCATCGTCCACGTTGCCCCCGACGATGGAGAGGCACAGCCCCTTAATGCCGGTAGCCATCTCGCCCTTCAGGATGGCGATAGCCCGCAGCAGCGTGTCGATGCCCGTCAGCCGCTCGATGCGCCCCACGAACAGCAGCAGCCGGGCATCCTCCGGCACGCCGATGGTCTGCCGCGCCTCATCCCGCGCGATGGGGTGAAAATGATCGATGTCCACCCCCGGCGAGATGACCTGAATCTTCTCCATCTCCGCGCCGTACAGCCACATAAGTTGAATCCGCTCCGCAGGCGTGGCTGCGATGAGGTAATCGGCCTGCTGCATGACATCCCGCTCCGTCTGGATGCGCAGCGGCGGCTCGCGGTCCTTCTCATCCTGGGCGATGCGGTTTTTCATCTGCCCCAGCGTGTGGAACATCTGGATGACGGGGATGTTCCACGCCTTCTTCAGCCGGTTTGCCGCCCACCCCGACAGCCAGTAGTGGCTGTGCAGCACGTCGTACTCGATGCCCTCCGAGGCGGCGAAGCTCCGCACGTTCTCGACAAATTCTGG
>CAZWUX010000109.1:9779-12306 GCA_964637665.1 uncultured Anaerolineae bacterium | reverse complement strand
ATCTGCGCAACGGCGTGATCCGCGCGCTGCACAGCCTGAGCTTCGTCGACGACCCGACCCGCATCCTGCGCGCGGTCCGCTTCGAGCAGCGCCTTTGCTTCGAGATCGAGCCGCGCACCGAGGAGCTGATCCGCCACGCGCTGCCCATGCTCGACCGCGTGACGGGCGACCGGCTCAAGCACGAGGTCGAGGCCGCCCTCGCCGAGCGCCGCCCGGAGCGCGCCTTCTGCCGCCTCGACGAGCTTGGCGTGCTGGCGCATCTGCACCCCGGCCTGTCGTGCGACGTGTGGCTGTTCTCGGCTTACCGGGCGCTGCGTCAGGCCGTCGCCAAACCGCTCTGGCCGGAGCTGGGCGGCGATTTCAACCTGGAATTACCCTATTTTGCGCTGCTGACCTACCGGCTGACGCTGCCGGGCGTCCACCTGATCTGCAACCGGCTCCACGTGCGGCGGCGCACCGTCGACACGCTGGTGCGGGTTGTGCGGCTGCGGGGAGCCATCCACCGGCTGTCCGAGCCGCTGCCGCCCAGCGAGGTCGACCGTCTGCTGGCCGGAGTCGACGACGACGTGCTCGTGACACTCTGGGCGGCGGCCCCACACGCCATGATCCGCCAGCAGATCGTCGACTATGCGCGGTCATACCGCCACGTCGCGCCCCTGACGACGGGCCATACGCTTGAGGAACGCGGCCTGAAACCCGGCCCGGCCTACGGGCGCATCCTCGACGCGCTGCGTGCGGCGCGGCTCGACGGCGAGATCGAAACGCCCGCCGGGGAAGCCCGGCTGTTAGACCGCCTGCTGGCAGAGGAAACCCATGAAACGCCGGATTAACTGGCCCCTGATCGGCGCGCTGATCGCCGCCACGGGCATTTTTATGGCCTGCGGGACGGCCATCACACGCGTGGAGCCGACCGAATCCCCGGCATCCAGCCCGGCCCTTCAACCACCGACGCTGACCGCCCTGCCCTCCCCCACCCCGACGGCCACCGTCGAGCCGCTCGCCATGCCTACCCCGGAGCTGTCCTCCGTCGCCGCCTCCCCTACGCCGTCCATCCCTTGGCTGACCGGCGAGGTCCGCGCCTACCCCGGCCCGCGACACTACGTCGGCGACGTGTTGTCGTTCGAAGTGGTCGCGCATGGCTTCACCGGCGCATCGAACCTGTCCGGTATCACCCTGCGCGTGGATGGGCAGGAGCTTTCCGCAGACCCGCGCTTCGCCACCAGCACGCTCCGGGGCGACGTGATCGTCTTTCACAACGTCTGGGACACGACCGGGGCCGAGCCGGGCGATCACGCCGTTTCCATCAGCCTGCCGGAAGGCAGTCGCGGCGGCGGGCGGGCCGCCGGTGTGATGCTCCGTCTGGAGCCTGCCGAAGAACAACCCCTTCAGGAGCGCGACGCCGTCTGGTATGAACGCTCGACGAACTGCTGCCGCGTGTACTACCTCAGCGGCACGACCGCCGAGCGTGAGATCGTCCGGCTGGGCGATGAACTGGATCAGGCATTCGCCACCGTCGAGGAACGGCTAGACCTTGAGGTCGAGGAAGGCCCGGCCACCGTCGCGCTGATCGACAACGTATGGGGAAACGGCGCTTATATCAACAGCGACGATATGGTGATCAGCGTCGTCGACCGGCGATACGTCGGCACCGACCTGACGACCATGCTGGCGCACGAGGCCGTCCACTGGATCACGCAGTCCTGCACGGCGCGCCGCACACCTGCCGTCGTGTGCGAGGGGCTGGCGATCTACGGATCGGGCGGCCACTATAGCCCCGAACCCCTGCGCCAGCGCGGGGCGGCGCTCGTCGTGCTGGACGCCTACATCCCACTCGCAGTGCTCGCCGATGATTTCCGGGGCCAGCAGCATGAGGCAGCCTACGTTGAGGCGGGCGCTCTCGTGCAATTTCTGGTCAACAAGTACGGTATCGAGAGTTTTCTTAACATCAACAACACCGGCGACATCCCCGCAGGCAGCGACGCCGAATGGCTCGACGAGGCGTTCCGGCGGACGTACGACGCGGATCTACCTGAGATCGAGCAGGCATTCCAGGCATGGCTGGGCGGGGTCGACCCCGGCGAGCAGACTGCCGACCTGGCGCAGACCATCGCCCTGTTCGAGAGTATCCGCCGCTACCAGACGCTCTACGCCGCCTACCAGGAATCACTGCCACCCATCGAGGCAGCGGTCACGAGCGGCACGGTGTCGGAGTTCATCCGCGAGCCACATACCGCCCCCAGCGTGGCGATAGAGACGATGTACGTCGCCGCGCAGGAGGCGCTGCTGGCAGGCGATTACCGGCGGGTGGCGACGCTCGTCGACGCCATCAACGCGACGCTGGAGGATGGGGATTTCACCCGTGCGCCCGTCGGCGACTATCTTGCCATTACGAACGCAGTCGCAGCGGCGGGGTATGAGGCGCAGCGTATCGACGTGAACGGCGTGACGGCGACGGTGGAGGCCGTGCAGGTCTGGCCGCAGCTAGAAACTCTCGACCTCGTGAAGGACGGAGAAAGCTGGCATCTCG
>CAZWUX010000109.1:0-9769 GCA_964637665.1 uncultured Anaerolineae bacterium | reverse complement strand
GTCTCGGTTAGGCGACACATATGACGGTCCGCATTGACATTATCTACATTCACGGCTGCACGGGCTGGGAGCCGACTGCCCACCTCGTCTACCAGGTCTTGACCGACCTGGGGCTGGGGGGCGAGTACAACTACTGGCTGTGCGAGAGCGAGGATCAGGCGTTGGAGTGGGATTTCATCGGCTCGCCGACGATCCTCGTCGACGGCGATGACCCGTTCCGGGGTCCCGACGAAGACCCCGGCCTGCGGCTGCGCTCCTACTTCAGCCCAAGCGGGGGCCTTGTCTCCCACCCCACCTACGAGATGCTCTACAACGTGCTGATCAAGTACGTGGACTGGGCCACCTGACGGCAGCCCCGCCGGGTCGCGATCCCGCTGTCTCGCACGCTATAATCACAATCCGGAAAACGAACGCCTGACGGACTGACACCCTGGTATCTGGTTATGAGCCGAACGACGCCCAGACATCTTTCCCGACGAACGTTTCTCCGCGCGGCGGGCGCTGCCGCGTCGGCGCTGGCCCTGCCGCCTGCCCTCCGGGGGCGCGCGCTGGCCGCCCCACCGCCCACACCCACCGATCCGACGCCCGACGAGCTGGCCTTCATCCGGCGCGGCGCGGCGAGCTTCGACCTGTGGGGGCGGATCACGTGGATGGGCTACCCGATCCGCGCCGAGCCGGGCCTCAACAAAGAGGTCGTCGACTGGCTGCCGGAGAACGCCGTCCTCCCCCTGCTGGAGACGCTGCACGCCGAGGGCGGCAACCCGAATAACACGCTCTGGTACCGCATCGAGAACGGCTACCTGTATACGTCCGGCGTGCAGGCGATTAAACCCTACGTCACGCCTGAGATCGTTACGTCCATCGACAGCGAGATCGACGGCGAGCCGGGCTTCTGGGCCGAGGTGATCGTCCCTTACACTATCCCGCGCAACAACCCGAACGGCTTGCAGGTCCACGACGAGTACTTTGGCGAGCGCGTCGCCATCACCCATTACTACAGCAGCGTCCACCGCGTGCTGGATGTCGTGCTCGACGACGAAAACAACGCCTGGTATCAGGTCTACGACGACAAACCCGACCGCCCCCCGGTCTACGTCATTGGCCGCCACATGCGCCGCCTGACACAGGGTGATTTCGCGCCGATCTCCGTCACGCCCGGCGCAGCCAAGGAGATGCGCGTCACTCTGGCCGAGGGGCGCATCGACTGCTACGAGGGTGGCGACCTCGTATTCAGCACGCTCACGTCGTCGGGCGGCGGCGGATTCGGCACGCCCCCCGGCGATCACGCCGTCGTCTTCAAGCAGCCATCGCGCCACATGTATACCGATCCCGAAGACCCGGTGAGTGGCGGCTCGATCGACGAGGACTTCTTCGACCTGCCGGGCGTGCCGTTCAACACGTTCTTCACGACGCTGGGCCACGCCATCCACGGGACGTGGTGGCACGGCGATTTTGGCAGGCCGCGCTCGCACGGCTGCCTGAACGTCACCCCGGAGGCCGCTCGCTGGCTCTACCGCTGGGTCGAGCCGATCGCCGCCTACGATGAGGCGTCCGCGGGCAGCGCCAGTGACCCCGGCACGCCGATCATCGTGATTTAGCCGCCCTCTGATGCCACCTGCCGAATCCTCGCCATCCGACCGCACGATCTCCCCTGCCGCCGGGCGCTGGGTGCTGGCCGCCGCCATCCTCGGATCGAGCATGGCCTTCATCGACAGCACCGCCCTCAACGTCGCGCTGCCGCGCATCCAGACCGATCTCAACGCCACCGGCGTGCAAGTGCTGTGGATGGTCAACGCCTACACGCTGTTCCTCGCCGCGCTGATCCTGATCGGCGGCGCGCTCGGCGACCGTTTTGGCCGCCGCCGCGTGTTCGGCGCGGGGATCGCCCTGTTCGCGGGCGCTTCGCTCGCCTGCGGGCTTGCTCCTACGCCCGGTTTCCTGATCGGGGCGCGGACCGTGCAGGGCGTCGGCGGCGCGCTGATGGTGCCCGGCAGTCTGGCGCTGATCACGGCTGCCTTTGAGCGCGAGCGCCGGGGCGAGGCCATCGGGACGTGGTCGGCAGCCACGACCATCGTGACGATCTTCGGCCCGGCCCTCGGCGGCCTGCTGGCCGAGGTCGACCTCTGGCGCGGCGTATTTCTCATCAACCTGCCCCTCGCCGCTGCCGCGCTGTACATCGTGTTCCGGCGCGTGCCGGAGCTGACAGATCGTGATGTCGAGAAACCCCTCGACGTGCTTGGCTCGGCCCTGATCGTGATCGGCCTCGCCGGGCTGACCTATGGATTCGTCACTGCTGGGGATCGCGGCTTCGGCTATCCCCCGGCGCTGATCGCACTGGCGGTGGGGATCGCCTCCATCGCCGCCTCGGTGATCGTCGAATCGCGCAGCGACCATCCGCTGATGCCGCCTCAGGCCTTTCTTCGCTCGCCGACGTTTGCCGGGGCCAACCTGTTGACATTTTTCCTGTACGCCGCGCTCTACGGCGTGACCGTGTTTCTGCCGCTGAACCTCGTTCAGGTGCAGGGCTACCGGCAGTCCGCCGCCGGGTTGGCCTTTTTACCCTTTTCGGTACTTCTGGCCGTACTCTCCCGTTGGACGGGCAAGCTCGTTGATTGGATCGGCCCACGCCCGCCGCTGATCGCCGGGCCGATCATCGCCGGAATGGGGATGCTGCTGCTGGGGTTGACCGGTCTGACGGGCGGCCCATCCGCGTACTGGACGACCTACCTGCCCGCAACGGCTGTTTTCGGGCTGGGAATGGCGATCACCGTCGCCCCGCTGACGACGACCGTGATGAGCGCGCTCGACGATCAACACGCCGGGCTGGCCTCCGGGGTCAACAACGCCGTCTCGCGCACGGCGGGCGTGCTCGCGACGGCTGCCTTCGGCGCGATCATGCTGATTACGTTCCGCACGGCCCTGCCCGCCGAGCTAACCGGCGTCGACCTGACGCCCCAGCAGCAGGAACAGCTTCAGGCCGAAACCGCCGACCTGGGCAACACACAGCCACCCTCCGGCCTTTCGCCGGCAGTGAAAGAGCAGGTTGAGCGGGCCATCGACCGCGCGTTTGTGAGCGGGTTCCGGCTCATCTGCTTTGTCGGCGCGGGTCTGGCGTGGCTCAGCGCCGGGATGGCGTTTCTGCTGGTCGAAAAGCGCATCGAGCCGGTTGCGCTAGAATAGGGATACGGAACACATCGTCCGCCGCGATCCTTCGAGGCCATGACATGGCTACCAATACCTCTACCGGGCAACCAGCCGCCACCCGCCGGGACATTCTCAAGGCGGCCTCTGCCACCGCTCTCGCCTGGGCGGCGGGCGGTTTGCCGCGTCTGGCCCACGCGCAGGACAGCACGTCTGACGACGACTTCAACCCCGGCGGGCGGGTGCGCGTCGACTACGACGAGACGCTGTCCTTCAACGACCTGTACGACGATCCGCCCCTGCTGGGTCGCTGCGAGGCGTGGCGGCTGCGCATCGTCGAAGACCCGACCCTCTACAACGAGACGGTCGTCCGCTACGTCGACTATGCGACCGTGCTGCCCATCTACGAGGCCATCCACCACCCCGATCTGCGCTGGTCCTACCAGCATAACGACCTGTGGTTCGACGTGGGCGAGGGCTACATCCACTCGTCTTGGGTCGTGCCCTGCCACGAGGTCTATCACGAGCCGGAGCCTGTCATCGGGAGCGGATTCTGGGGCGAGATCACCGTGCCGACCTCGTGGCAGCACTGGGAGCCGAAGCTGCGGTCCTATCGCTACTACGATATGGCCTACGGCGCGGTGTTCCGCGTGCTCGACCGCGCCGACGAGCCGGACGGACGGGCGTGGTACCTGCTGAAAGACGACGTGACGCCCGGCGCGCACTGGTGGGTGCAGGCCGCCCACGTGCGGCGCATCGACCCGGACGAGTTCGCGCCCATCTCCCCCGACGTGCCCGCCGCCGCGAAGCGCATTGAGGTCGATCTCGACCGGCAGACCGTCACCTGCTACGAGTCCGACCGGGTGGTGTTCTCCACGCGCTGCGCCACCGGAACCGTGTTCCTCGACGACGAGGGCACCCGCCACGCCTTCTACACGCCGCGCGGCGAACACTGGGTGCGCTACAAGCGCCCCTCGCGCCACATGATGGGCGGCGAGGACATCAACGACGCGTTCGACCTGCCGGGCGTCCCCTGGTGCACGTTCATCAATCTGGACGGCGTCGCCATTCACGGGACGTACTGGCACAACGATTACGGACGCCCGCGCTCGCACGGCTGCATCAACGTGACATCCGACGCCGCCAAGTGGATCTACCGCTGGGTCAACCCGTTCACCGATCACGATGTCGAGGAGCACGTCACGGCGCGCGACGAGCGCGAGGACGCCACGCAGGTGCGCGTCTTCTAACCCGGCAACGCCCATCCACATCGTCTGCAAAGTGGAAATCCCGGCCCATGTGCGTTAAAAATGGGGCAGGTAAGTTCGCACGCATATCCGTTACAAGCGCGAAGAGGCAAACACATGTCTGTCGTCGGAATCGCCATTGCCAATGCCGTTCTATGGGGTGTGATCATCGCGGTGCTGCTCATTCGGATGCAGGACGCTCGGCGCCTCGAAACCCAGATCGAGCGGGTTGAGGCCGCCGTCGCCGAAACTACGCCCGATGCGGCAAACGACTAGCCGCCGGGTAAGAAGGCAAACGCCTGCCGCGTCTCTTGGGCAACGGAGGCCGTCCGCCTCCACATACAGACGCCGAATCCGCTCGTGACTACGGAGACACACTCTAATGCCCTATATTGAGCCAACAGCCGTAACCATCCCACTGGCGGTGCTCGCCGGGGTGCTTTCGTTCATCTCGCCCTGTGTGCTGCCGCTCGTTCCCGCCTACATCGGCTATCTCACCGGGCAGGCCACCAACACGGCCAGCGGCACGCTTGCCGTCGCCGGAGCAGGCGGCGAGGCATCAACTGTCGCGCGGCCCTCTCGCTGGATCATCTTCCTGCACGGGCTGTTCTTCGTGCTGGGCTTCGGCGCGGTCTTCGTGCTGCTCGGCATCACGGCAGGCGCAATCGGCCAGATCGGGGCGCAGTTCTGGCAGGCGCGGGACTGGATCACGCGCATTGGCGGGCTGCTGATCATCGTGCTCGGCCTGCATACGATGGGCGTGATACGCATCCCCTTCCTGTATTACGACACCCGCAAGCAGACGAAGCCCCGCCACGAGCTGGGCTATGCGGGGTCGCTGTTTATGGGCGTGACATTCGCTGCGGGCTGGTCGCCCTGTCTGGGGCCGATTCTCGGCGCGATGCTCACCCTCGGCGCCAGCACCGGCTCCGTCGGGCGCGCAACCATCCTGCTGGCCGCCTACGCGCTGGGTCTGGGCCTCCCCTTCCTGCTGGCGGCCCTCCTGCTGGACCGCGCGACAGACCAGATTCGCAAGCTCCAGAAGCACATGCACATTATCGAGATCGTGAGCGGTGTGCTGCTCATCGCGGTAGGGCTCGCCATCTTTTTCGGCGTCATGCAGCGCTTCTTCGCGCCGCTGGCGGCCAATAGCACCAACCTCGTCTTCAAGCTCGACGAGTGGCTGGTCGGGCTTGCAGGCACGCAGTAGCAACGGTACCTTCATAGCATGTGTAGAAACCGGGGGCGATGCGCTGCGTCGCCCTTCTTGCGCTGAATCAGCCGGGTAACCCTATGGGCGTTCCAGTCATTCTGTATACGGGGGAAGCATGTCCGCTCTGCGACGAGGTCAGGGATGAACTCGTCAGAACCGATCGGGTTATCCCGATTGATGTCGTGGAGACGAGCGTCGACGCGGATCCCGACCTTCAGCGTGAGCTGGGGGATAGTATCCCCGTCATCGAGGTTGACGGCACGCGTTATACGCAGCCGTTCGACTGGGAGACGATCAAGGCCGCGCTGATCACCGCCCAGGTCCGGGGTGATGTATCAGACGCCGCCCGCACGACGGGAAGGAAGCGCGGCGTTGTCATCGCGCTCGATAAGGGCATCCTCTGGTTTTCGCGCCACTGGGTCGCCGTGCTGACCGTGCTGGTCGGCCTGTACGCCGGAATCCCGTTTCTGGCGCCGATCGCC
Organism: uncultured Anaerolineae bacterium; assembly: GCA_964637665.1. GTDB lineage: Bacteria > Chloroflexota > Anaerolineae > Aggregatilineales > UBA3940 > CAZWUX01. The sequence goes on along the minus strand of CAZWUX010000109.1, from coordinate 3,686 downwards.
ATGAACGCGGGCCTCACCGGCCCGGCGAACGTCATATACCGGATCTACAGCCCGGTGTGTCACCAGTTCGCCTTCCGCTCGTGGTTCCTGTACGGCGATCAGACCGCCTACCCGCGCGCTCGCGCGGACGTTGAGCATCTCGGGTCATTCGAGGAATACGCCAGCGCAGAACCCGCCTTCGACGGCGTCGACGTGAACGTGCTCGACAACGACCTGATTCTCGTCGCCAAGCAGTTTGAGGGCAGCGAGCGCATGGGCTGGAAGGTCGCCTTCTGCGAGCGGGATGTCGCGATCTATGCGGCGATCGCGCTGTTCGGCGTCGTTTTCCTCGTGCTGAAGAGCGTAGGCGTGAAGGTCCCACCGCTGCCTTTCTGGGCTTACCTGCTGATCGCCATCGCGCCCATCGGCCTCGACGGCTTCAGCCAGCTGTTCGCCAACCCGCCGTTTAACGGGTTCGGCCTGAGCTGGTACCCGGTCCGGGAGAGCACGCCGTTTCTGCGCGCGCTGACCGGCGGGCTGTTCGGCCTGGGCAACGCGTGGCTGGCCTATCCCTATATCGAAGAGAGCATGCAGGACACGGTCAAGATGCTGGAGAACAAGCTGACTCGCGCCGGGGAGCGTGCTCCCCGCGAGGCCGAAGCGGGCGCAAACGTGTAGGGACCGCCGGGGAATGTGACATCCGTCACAAACCCGGATTTGCACATTTGTTCGGATTCAGGTACGCTAGCCCCCTAACGATTTGCCTGAAAGGAGACACACTAATGGCTGAAGAATATGTCGCCTACTGCGTAAAGTGTAAAACCAAACGCACCATGCAGGATCCGCAGGTTCTCACCAACGAGAAGGGCCGCCGCATGGCGAAGGGCACCTGCCCGGTGTGCGGCACCAAGATGACGCTGTTCCTCAAGTCGGAGAAGTAGCGCAAACTGCCGTTTCACTAGACACCCGTCTAATGCAATCTTTGATCGACGGAGCGCACCCCGCTGTCACGGCGGGGTGCGTCCTTTTTTGGGGCGTACACGGCCCTTGTTTTTACCCTCAGAGCCCGGTTTCCTCACTGCCAGGTGCGTTTAAACGGCTCTTAACATACCCATAATGCGGGGTTAATGCGCCAATGCGACAAAGAGATTGGCCATCCACGTTGTTTGTACTTCGTGTGTGCACGGCAGGGCAGCTTTCCGGCTGCCCTGTCTTGCTTTTTCGGGTAATCAGCCAGATCGGCACGTTTGCCGCCCAGAAACCACATTCTACAATCCATCAACCGCACGATCAGATTAGATCGTCCCTTCGGTTTTCAGAATTCGCTGTTTGATGTAACTTGAGTGAGCATTTCATGAGACTCACCCTGCTGAAGGAGACTGCCATGCCAACCAGTGAGCGCCCCGATATCGCGGAGTTAATGAAAAAACGTGACGTGAAGGGCTTAATCGCCGTGCTTTCCTGCGAGGATGAACGGGGCCGCCGGGATGCCATGAATGCGCTGGTGCGGATCGGCCTACCCTCCGTCGATCCACTCCTTTCTGAATTGAAACGTCTGAGCAGAGAGGTGTATCAGGTCGCTGTTGAGGTGCTCGTACGAATCGGCAGCCCTGCTGTGGAACCGCTCGCTGTGGCCCTCCAGAGCAAAGATCCATACGTACGCAAGGCTGCCATCCAGGCGCTGGGACGGATCGGTGATACGCGAGCAGTTGAGCCGCTTATCCCTTTGCTCGAAGGAACGTTCTGGAAACAACGCATAGCAGCAGCCGGGGCGCTGGGGCAAATCGGCGACTCACAGGCAGTCGAGCCGCTCCTTGTGATGCTTGAGGACAAAGAGGCATTTCCGGGATTCCCCGACGGATACCCGCAGGTTCGCAGTTCCGCCGCCAGAGCGCTGGGACAGATCGCTGATGCACGGGCAGTCGAGCCGCTCATCGCGACTCTCCAGAACGACTGGGACTGGGTCTGTATTGCAGCCGCCGAGGCACTGGGGCAAATTGGGGATTCGAAAGCCATCGAGCCGCTCTCCGGCCTGATTGTCGAATCAGGTGATGGTGAGTTACAGCGTAGCTGTATACATGCGCTCGTGAAAATCTACCAATCAGAACAGCTAGACGAAAAAAGTAGACAAAAGATTCTTTCCATTCATGAGGTTAAATTGCTCTTAACACGCCAATAATACGCCGTTAATCTGCCCTGCCTATGTTGTGACTGTGGTGTGTAGTGTGGTTTTCACAAATTCTCCCCTGTGGGGCCACCTCCTTTTTCCAGTAGAGCAGCCGCCCGGGCTGCTCTGCTTGCTTTATACCCCCGGCAGCTCTCTCTCGCCGGGCCAGCGCATCGTTCGGCACCTCAGGCTGGCAAAGCGTGGCGCGCTTCACTATACTTGGCGAACATGACCGACTCACTGCGCCCGCGAGGGACGAGGCATCCGTGACTGACGCGCTCATCGGCAACATGCTCGGCCCCTACGAAATCGTCGCCCTCCTCGATAAAGCCGGGGCCGTCGAGACATACGAAGGATACGACACTGCAAGCGAGAAATCGGTCCGCATCCGAATCATCCGGCGCGAGGATCAGAGATCGCAGGGGTTTGGCAAGGCGGTCCGCCGCGAGCTAAACAGACTGGCAGCCCTCCAACACCCGAACATCGCCGCCGTTCAGGATTTCGGTCAGACGGACGGCGGCTACTATCTCGTGACGGATTACCCCGAAGGCGCGCCCCTCACCGTGCTGCTGGCAAATCGCCGGGATAAGACGAGGCCCCCCAACTCCAGAGATGTCACCTTCCTGATCCGCCAGATCGCCGCCGCGCTCGACTATGCCCACGCCAGCGGCATCGTCCACCGGGCGCTGACGCCCGGCTCGATCTTCGTGACACGCAACGGGCAGGCCATCGTGATGGATTTCGGCCTCGCTCTGCTGGCGGATTCCGCGCGACAGGAGGGGGCAGAGCCCTCCCTGCCACAGGAGGAGTACGGCGCACCTGAGCTTCAGACCGGGCTTGTGGCGGCCAGCCCCGCCAGTGACGTGTATTCGCTGGGCGTCATCCTGTACGAGCTGCTGACCGGCGAGCTGCCCTACCGCCTCGACTCCGACATCGACCTGGCCCTGCGCGACCTGTCCGACACCGCGCCCGATCCCCGCCTGCTGACCCCGACCCTTCCCGGCGCAGTCGCCCAGGTCACGCAGAAGGCGCTGATGACTTCCCCACGCGAGCGATATCAGGGGGCGATGCGTCTGGCGGCGGCGCTGGAGCACGCCTATTACGAGGGGGTCAGCCCGGAAAAACGCCCCGAACCCTATTCCGTCCCACCCCCACCGGGCGCGCCACCCTCCGGACCGGCTATCGACGGCAGACCGGCCCCTCAGCCCGAAGAGAGGCCCCGCAGACGCCCGGTGCGTGCTTTTCTCGTTTTCGTCGTGCTTTTGCTGGTCGTGGGAGCGCTCGGCCTGCTGCTGAACACGCTGGGCGTGATCGCACTCCCGGTTGAGCGGGTTCCCGTGCTGGCGGGCGTCCTTCCTGCCTCTCCGACGCCCCAGCCGACGGCGGACCCATCCACCCCTACCCCAACGTCGATCCCCAGCCCGACCGTCGTGCCGACCGCGACTCCGCTTCAGGCAGCAGCGGCGACGCCCATCCCGGCGGTGGCCGCTCAACCGCTCGAAGCGGGTGCGGTGGCGCTGGGCGTTGGCGAGAAGCGCGC
>CAZWUX010000108.1:8743-12383 GCA_964637665.1 uncultured Anaerolineae bacterium | reverse complement strand
CGCCGTTGCGGTTAAGAACGCCCGGCTGTATCAGGAGTTAGAGGTCTACAGCGAGTACCTGGAGCAGGCCGTTAGGGAGCGCACCTCTGAGCTGCTGGATGCGAAGGAAAGCATCGAGGCGATCTATAACTCGGTCGGCGAGGCGATCATGGTCGTCGAGCCGGATGGCACCTTCCGAACCGTCAATCCGGCATTCGAGCAGCAGACCGGGTATCGTGCGAGCGAAGTCGTGGGGAGCCACCACACCTCTCTGCTGCTCGCCGAAAGTACACCGGAAGACGTGCTCGGCAAGACCGTCGCAGCCATGCGCGCCGGACGTATATGGCGAGGCGAGATCCCCGTTCGTCGTAAGGATGGTACCATTTACGACGCCGCCGTGACGATCACGCCGCTGCGTGATGCGGCGGGTAAAATCATCGCTCAGGTGGGCACGCTGCGCGACATCACCCGGCTGAAAGAGATCGAGCGGATGAAAGATTCGTTCGTCTCAACCGCCGCCCATGAACTGCGCACCCCGCTGACGAGCATCCAGGGATTCAGCGAGATGCTGCTCATCCGGGACATCGACCCGGAGCGGGAAAAACGCTACCTGCGATTCATCAACGAGCAGGCCGAGCAGCTTGCCAGCATCATCGACGACCTGCTGAATGTATCACGGCTTGAGGCCGGGAAGGGGCTTGATATCCAGTCCGAGCCGGTCGACATCGGCACGATCATCCGCGAGGTGGCCGAGCCGTTTGTCGAGACATCGTCCGGTCATACATTCGTGTTCGAAGGTCTGGAGGATGCACCCTCTATTTATGGGGACCCGTTCCGGCTGGCGCAGGTCGTGCGCAATCTGCTCTCCAATGCGGTGAAGTACTCGCCGGAAGGGGGGCAGGTGACGCTGCGGGCGACGAGCACGGCGTCCGCCGTGGCTGTTGACATTATGGATGAGGGCATCGGGATGACGCACGAGCAGCAGCGTCACCTGTTCGAGAAATTCTACCGGGCGGATACGTCCATCGGCGGCACAGGGTTGGGGCTGTCCATCAGCAAGCTGATCGTCGAGAAGCACGGCGGTACGATCCAGGCCAGCAGCCAGCTGGGCGAGGGCAGCATATTCACTTTCCACCTGCCGCGCGAGTATCCGAAACCGGAGCGAGTATAACGGCGGCCCCGCTTTTTACCGCGCCGGGCGGACCTTGTCGAATCAGGTCCGGCCAGGTGTGAACGCGAAGAACTCCCGGCAGGTGGACAGGTACCGGGAGTTCCTTTGTGTAGTTGATGATCTGGATAGCCACCGGCTGCCTGATCAGCAAGCTGGCGTGGCTACTCCACCGGAAGGTGGGCCGGTTTCGCCGGTTGCAGACTCATACCCTCGTCGGGTTAGTCACTTGCGATGGTTTGGCTGCCCCATCCCCCGAAGGTGTTTCCTCACCGGGGGGCGGTGTCTCAGTGGTCGCTTCCGGTGTTGGCTCGTCAGTGGGTTCAGGTGTCTCGGTGGTCGGTGTCAGCGTCGGCTCCTCGGTGGGTTCGGGCGTCTCCGTGGTCGGTTCCAGCATTGGCTCTTCGGTGGGTTTGCCGGTTGATTCGGGCGGCTTGGTGGGGTCGGGGGTTGATTCGTCGGTGGGATCACTCGTCGGCTCGGCAGTAGGATCATCGGTGGGATCACTGGTGGCGTCATCCGTCGGATCGGGCGTTTCCTCCGCCGCGCCCTCTGTCGGCTCGTCGGTGGGATCGTCGGAAGGGTCCGGCGCGGGCGTTTCTTCCTGAGCGTACACACCGGGCAGAGAGGCCCATCCCAGGCTGGACGACAGCACCCCCAGCACGACGGCGATCATCAGGTAGATCCGTAGGAGTGTCGGTGTCCTGCCCCGGCGTCGATGTCCACCCATATTAAATTCCCCCCGGCCATAGATAAGTACGATGAACCGTAATAAATCACTCTCTATGATAGCCCAGGTCAGGGAAGGTTGGAAGGGCGAAATGGCGACGTTTAGCCGACGAATGTCACGTTCTCAGCGATTCTCCGGGTTGATGCGCCAGAGCGTCCCGCGCCGGGGGGAGAGCAGAAAAACGATCATGAAGATGGCCGTCAGCGTGAGCACGATCGAGGCGCCGGAGGCGACGTTGGCGTAGTACGAGGCGTACAGCCCGGCGAAGGCTGCGATCACGGCGAACAGTGCGCCGAGCGCCATAATTACCGGGAGCCGCCGCGCGAGCAGCGACGCCGCCGCGCCGGGCGTCACGAGCAGGGCGAGCACGAGCACGACGCCGACTGTCTGGATGGCGGCGACGACGGTCAGGGCGATGACGAGCAGCAGTCCGTAGCGGACCAGCTCCGGGGAGAGGCCAATGGCGACCGCGTGGCCGGGATCGAACGAGGAGACGAGCAGTTCTTTATAAAACAGCGCCACGACGAGCAGCACGACGACGACCACCGCCAGCATCGCCAGCAGATCGAAGCGGGATACGCCGAGGATATCCCCGAACAAGATGTGGGTGAGGTCCTGATAGGTCGTCACCTTGCTGAGCAGCAGGATACCCAGCGCGAAGAATCCGGTGAACATCACGCCGATGGCGGTATCCTCCTTCATCTGCCCGCCGCGCGTCAGGACGCCGATCCCCAGCGCGGCGAGCAGCGCGGCGGCCAGCGCGCCGACGAACAGGCTGATCCCCGTCATGAACGCCGCGACGATGCCCGGCAAAATGGCGTGCGCCAGCGCATCCCCCACGAAGGCCATGCCGCGCCACACGACGAACGCGCTCAGCACCGCGCAGGCCACGCCCGCCAGCAGCCCGGCGAGCAGCCCCCGCACGATGAAGCCATAAGCAAAGGGTTCGATCAGCCATTGGCCCATCGACGCGTCTCCTTATCGCCGTGAAACTCGAAGCCGTAGGCGTGCGCGATGATCTTCGCCGTCAGCACCTCATCCGGCGGACCGTCGGCGATGATCGAGCGGTCGAGGAACAGCGCCCGGCTGAAGTGTACGGGCAGGATGCCGAGGTCGTGGGTGCTGACGATCACGGCCTTGCCCGCCGCCGTCAGGTCCTCCAGCACGTGGAAGATCAACTCCTGCGTGGCAACGTCGACGTGGTTGAGCGGCTCGTCGAGCAGCAGCAGATCGGCGTCGTGGGCGAGCGTGCGGGCAAGCATCACCCGCTGCTGCTGCCCGCCGGAAAGCTCTCCGATCTGGCGGTCGGCCAGATCGCCGATCTGCATCATCGCCATCGCCCGCTCGACGGCGGCGCGATCCACCGGGCGGGGGCGCTTGATCCACCCCAGGTGGACGTAGCGGCCCATCATGACCGCCTGCCGCACCGTCACCGGGAAGCGCCAGTCGACCTCGCTGCGCTGCGGGACGAGCGCGACGCGATGGTGGCACGAATCCGCCGGGTTGCCGTAGACGCGGATCGTGCCGTGCCGCAGCGGCTCCAGCCCGACGATCAGCTTGATGAGCGTCGACTTGCCCGCGCCGTTCGGGCCGACCAGCGCCACCCGCTCGCCGGGCTGCACGGTCACCGAGACGCCGTCCAGCGCCGGGCGGGGTGCGCCAGGGTAGCGGAACGTCACGTCGTCGACCTCCAGCGCCGGGGTCTCGGCGATGGCGGGCACGCTGCACGCTTTTCCATACTCCAGCAGGCCGGATATCATGCC
>CAZWUX010000108.1:0-8643 GCA_964637665.1 uncultured Anaerolineae bacterium | reverse complement strand
GTGTCGCCGGGCGTGCCCGGCGCGTCGAGCGAGCCGGTGTAGAGCGGCAAAATCTGGATATCGCGCCCGACCTCGTCCGCGACCGTCCGGCTGAGGTCGTGCAGCCTGCCGCTGGCTGACGTTCCGACGAAGATAGCGGGCACGTCCTCCGCCCGAATCAGGTCGACGAGCGCGGCGAGGTCGGCGGCGGATGGCTCCGCCGTCGTCGACGTGCCGGGCACGACGGTGCCGATCTGCTCGAAGCCGTACTCGTCCGCGAAGTAGCCGAACGTCTCGTGATCGGTGATCAGCTTGCGGTTGGCCGGGGGTATGCCCTCCACCGCCGCGCGGATGTCGGCGTCGAGCGCCTCAAGCTGCGCGATGTAGGCGTCGGCATTGGTGCGGTAGGCGTCCGCGTGGGCGGGATCGGCGGCGGAGAGCACGTCGGCGGCGTTGTTCGCCCACACGATCACGTTGTTGGGGTCGAGCCAGAAGTGCGGATCGAGGGTGTGGGCGTGCTCGCCATCCCCGTGATCGGCCTCGCTGCCCCCGAAGGCCAGCGGCTCGATCCCCGCCGAGATGGGCACGATGGGGCCGGACGCCGCGCTCTCGACCGTGCCGAGTAACGCCTCTTCGAGGCCCAGACCGTTCACGAAGATCACGTCCGCCCCCTCGACGGCGGCCAGATCGCGCGCAACCGGCTCATAGCCGTGCGGGTCCTGCCCCTGCGGGATGAGCACCGTCAGGTCGATGTACTCCCCGCCGACGTTCGCCACCACGTCGCCGATGATGTTCGTCGTCGCGACGACGTGCAGCGGCTCCCCCGCTGCGAGGTCGGCAGGTGCGATGTCCGGGATCGCCATTTCGGCGCTCCCGCCTGTGTGCTCATCGCCTGCCGGGGTTTCCCCGGCCCCGACGCCCGCGCAGGCGGCCAGCGCCAGCGCCGCGAACAGGGCGATCAGGACGGGCAGCCGGTTATGACGAGCCATTGCGTTTTCCCCTCACATCTAATTGATACATAATCTCATTTATAGAGAGGAGATTATACGCGGCGCGGCCCGGTTTGTCAACGTGAATTGAGATTTCGTATCAGGTAAGGCGATCAGTCGCGGTCGCTCTCGGCGCAGTCGGCGCACAGGCCGTAAAGCTCCAGCAGATGCCCGGTCAGCTCGACGTGGTGCTTATCTGCCAGCTCGTCGATCAGGTCGCCGACGCGGCACTCGCCCAGCTCGATGACGGCGTGGCAGCGCGTACACACGATGTGCGCGTGGTGACCGTCGGTGGGCAGCACGACGTAGTTCGGCGTGCGAGGCTCCAGATAGGTCGGGCGGACGACGCCAAGCTGGCTCAGCAGGTCCAGCGTGCGGAAGACGCTCGCGCGCCCGATGCCGGGATCGCGCGCCTCGACCCCTGCGAGGACTTCGGCAGAGGTCAGGTGGCCGTCGCTCTCGAACAGCACGTCCAGCACGGTCCGGCGGGCGTTGGTGAGCTTATAGCCCGCGTCACGCAGCCGCCCGATGGCGCGGTTGATAGATGGTGCAGCCATGATCCCTCGCTTTCGTTGCCCGGAACGGCGCGTACTGCGCCGCCGTCTCAATTATACCGCCTCCGGCTGCCGGACGCGCCTATTTTTCCCCGTTCTGATGAGGCGGCTGGAGAGGGCGGCCCTCGGAAAAGAATGGACGCGCCGGTGAAACGTCTGCAAGCCAGGCAGCCACAGACGCCCGCCCGGTGTGGGAGAAAGACTTGCAAATGGCGGCCCGGTAGACTATACTCTATCCGTAGTTTAGAATGAATATCAAACGGTACACATTATAAAGAATTGACAGGTCATCCGGTGGAAAGTTTCAGGGGAAACCACTTGGAAAAGTATAAGGATAACCCGCTTGTGCAGGGCCTTCGTGAGGCGAACGCGCCGCTGACCGCTCAGCGGCTCGCGATCTGCGAGTGGCTGGACGGCAGCCCGGACCACCCGACGGTGGCCGACATCCACAGCGCGCTGAGCGAGGACTTCCCGACGATGAGCCTGGCGACGGTGTACAACACGGTCGGGCTGCTGGCGGAACTGGGCCTCGTCAACGAGATCACGACCGCCGAGGACGGCAGCGTGCGCTATGACCCGCGCACCGAGCCGCACATCAACCTGATCTGCCGCCGCTGCGGGCAGGTGATCGACGTGCTGGACGTGGACCTTTCGGCGCTGGAGCGCGTCGCGCCCGCCTACGGGTTCGAGCCGCAGGGCGTGGACGTGGTCGTGCGCGGTCTCTGTGCCGACTGCCAGCGGGCGGAAGCTGAGGCCGCGTCCTGAGCGACATAGAACTATCACCCACTTCAACAACTTTTACTGCAACCCGATCACACAGAAAGCAGAGACACGGTTAATGGAACGCATCGAGCAGCAAGCGAATCAGCCCCCGATTGACGAAACAGCCTGTTGCAGCCTCGCCCGTGAAGCGGTCGACGGCGAGCCGGGCCTCGTCGGCGTGGAGCTTGACCCGGCGCGCGGCCTGATCGCCTTCGACTACAACCCCCGGCAGCTCGCCGAGCCGGACATCGTGCGCATCGCCCGGCGGGTGGCCCCCGGCTTGCAGGAGCAGTTCGACACGTGCGTGCTGCGCGTCGAGCCGGAGGGCGGGCGGCTGTGCGAATCGTGCGCGCTGGCGCTGGAGCGCCGCATGGCGAACGTCGATGGCGTGCAGCGGGCGACGGTCAGCTACCGGAGCGGTGTGTTGAGCGTCGCCTATGACAACAAACTGCTGACACCCGACGAGATCGTGGCGCGCGCGGAGGAACTCGGCGCGCGGCTGCACACAGAGCCGGATGCGGAACGCGCTGCCGCCGGCTGGCCGGGGCGCGCCCGCGCGTGGCTGACGGCGGACCGGCTGGAGTTGATCTTCACGGTGATCGCCTTCGTCGCGATGATGGCGGGGCTGCTCGTCAGTAAATTCGCCGCCGCGCCCGCGCTCTCGACCGCGCTCTACGGCGTGGCCTACGTCACGGGCGGTGCGTTCGGCCTGAAGGCCGGGATCGAGTCGCTGCGCGAGCTGACCATCGACGTGGACCTGCTGATGATCCTCGCCGCCGTCGGCGCGTGGATCGTCGGCGCGCCGTTCGAGGGCGCGATGCTGCTGTTCCTGTTCTCGCTGTCGAACGTGCTCCAGGCGTTCGCGTTCGACCGGACGCGCAGCGCGATCCGCTCGCTGATGAAGCTGCGCCCGAAGGAGGCGCTCGTGCGGCGGGGTAGCAGCACGGCGGTCGTGCCCGTCGAGCACCTGCTGCCGGGCGACATCGTCATCGTGCGGCCCGGCGAGGCCATCCCGGCGGATGGCGTCGTCGTCGAGGGGGAGAGCATGATCGATCAGGCCGCCATCACCGGGGAGTCGATCCCGGTGCTCAGGCAGGTGGGCGATAAGGTGATGACGGGCACCATCAACCAGAGCGGCGGGCTGGACGTGCGCGTGGAGCGCCCCGCCGAGGAATCGACCATCGCCAAGATCATCAAGCTGGTCGAGGAGGCGCAGAGCGAGAAGGCGCAGACGCAGCGCTTTATCGACACGTTCGAGCAGTACTACGCGCTGGCCGTGATCGCTTTCACCGGGCTGGCGATCCTGATCCCGACCCTCGTGCTGGGTGAGGGGTTTAACCCGGCCTTCTACCGGGCGATGACGATCATGGTCGCGGCCTCGCCGTGCGCGCTCGTGATCAGCACGCCCGCGTCGATCCTGTCGGCCATCGGCAACGGCGCGCGCCGGGGGATGCTGTTCAAGGGCGGCGTCCATCTGGAGCGGGCGGCGGACATCAAGGTTATCGCGTTCGACAAGACCGGCACGCTGACGGTGGGCAAGCCGCGCGTCACGGACGTGGTCGCGCTGTCCTCGGCGGCGCACGGCTGGGAGGGCGATGAGGACGACCTGCTGGCGCTGGCCGCCGCCGTCGAGGCGCGTTCCGAGCACCCGCTGGCGCAGGCCATCGTCCGCCACGCGCAGGAGCGCGCCCTCGCGTTCGAGGAGGCGGCGGCGTTCCAGGCGGAGCCGGGCCGGGGCGTCCGGGCGGACGTGGACGGCGAGGAGGTGTGCGTCGGCAGCGTGAATTACCTCGCCTGCTTCGATGACGTTTCCATCGACGACGCGCTGCCAGAGGTCGAACGGCTGCGGAACGAGGGCAAAACGTCCATCGTCGTCGCCCGCTCGGTGGACGGCGGCCCGGCGGTCGCCGTCGGCGTGATCGCGCTGGCGGACGCCATCCGGCCCGACGTGGCCGCCGTCATTGCCGACCTGCGCTCGGAGGGCATCGAGCGGGTCGTCATGCTGACCGGCGACAACGAGCGCGTGGCGGAGGCCATCGCGCGGGAGGCGGGCATCGACGAGTACTACGCCGAACTCATGCCGGAGGACAAAGTCGGGATCGTCCGCGAGCTGAAGGAGCGCTACGGGGCGCTGGCGATGGTCGGGGATGGCGTCAACGACGCACCCGCGTTAGCCGCCGCCGACATCGGCATCGCGATGGGCGCGGCAGGCACGGACGTGGCGCTGGAGACGGCGGACATCGTGCTGATGGCGGACGAGCTGGCGAACATCCCGTACGTCATCGCGCTCAGCCGCCGCACGCACCGCACGCTGATCACCAATCTCGGCTTCGCGCTGTTCATGATCGCGCTCATGATCGCGGCCATCTTCGCCGTCGCGCTGCCGCTGCCGCTGGCCGTCGTCGGCCACGAGGGCGGGACGGTGCTCGTCTCGCTCAACGGGCTGCGGCTGCTCGCCTTTAATCGATCCTGACGGATCAAGCGTCACACTAGGCCCTCACCGTGAGGGCCTTTTTTTGTGATTCGGCGTGAATGTGATGTGAAAAACGTCACTTGTGCGGGCGACGACCTGTCGTTTATGCTGGGTTTGAGGATAACCTGCCCTCGTCGACCGGGTATCCGGCCTATGACCCAATTATCTCCCTTCCTTATCAGGAGCATATTATGAGTGATGACCTCCCCCGGCGCACCAATCCGGGGTATGCGCCGTTTGATCGACCGTCCGGCCCCCGGCTGGTGATGTGCTGGCCCGATGGCCGTGTCGAGACCGTGCCACTGGGTCCGCTGACCCGTGTCGGTCGCCAGCGCGGCGAGAACGAGATCGTCGTGCCGGAGACGTTCAACACGGTTTCGGGGCGGCACCTCGCCATCCGGCTGACCGGCGGCGCGTACACCCTCACCGACCTCGGCAGCTCGAACGGGACGCGTATCAACGGACGCCCCATCGCGCCCGATACGCCCGTCCGCCTCAACCCCGGCGACGAGATCGCGATCGGGCTTCCCGCCCATGGGCAGATGATCAGCATGACATTCCAACCCGGTGAGGAGGCGGCGGGTGCCACGCTGGTCGGGCCGCCGCCGCCCGCCGTCCGCGCGCGCCCCGGTCGGGGCGATACGCGCACCGGCCCGCCCGCCGGCGCGAAAGGTGCGGAACGCCCCGCTAAAAAACCCCTCATCCGCAGGCTGGGCTGCGTCGCGGTGGGTGTGCTGGCCGTGGTGGGCGTGGTAGGCGCTGCCGCGCTGGCCTTCGTGCTGATCGGCGTGCGCGCCTACAACACGTCGCCCCGGCTGATCGGGAACATCACGCCGCCTGAAGTCGCCATTCCGAGCTACACGCTCAGCGAGGCGCAGCAGGCCATCGTGAGCGCGCACGGCTACCCGGATTCGTTCACCATTCTATTCTACGAGGACGAAAACGGCGCGGACGCTCGTCAGGAGACGTGGACGTTCTCAGCGGACCGCGCGGCCTACACGTTCCACAACGGCGCGCTCGACGGCGAGATGGAAATGCCCGCCGTCGGCGAGGTCATGGCGGCCCCCTACCGCCCCGAACAGTTCACGGCGTACATGAGCCTCGACCAGATGCTCGCGGCGACGGGCATCGCGGAGTACATGGCCTGGCCGCTGGAAGATGAACTCATACCGGGCGGCGAGTCGTTCTTCGGCGATCAGATCACGTTCGGTATGCTGGACGGCGAACTGCTGTACGTGGAGGCCATCGCCTTCGCGACCGGGGAGGATGCGGGCGAGGGCGAGGCGGTGGAAGCGCCCGCTGAGGCCCCCGACGCGCCCGACGCAGCCGCCGAGTCCACTCCCGCGCCGGAGATCACGCCCGATGAGTCACCCGGTCAGATGGACAGCTTTCAGGACTTCGTCGTCGAGCAGGGAGCGGGCTGGATCGCGGGGTACTGGGCCGACCCGACCGGCGCACGGGCGATGGATCTCAACGAGTCGACCCGGAGCTACGCCGACGCGGTGGGAGTCCCCAGCGAGACACCCTACGAATGGATGCACGCCTACATGGACGCCAGAGGGTACGCGTCGGTCGACGACTGGCTGGCGAATTGGAACCTGGCTTCGGTCGAGGAGCTGGCCGTGCTGTTCGAGTACCCGCTGACCTACGTGAACTTCGACGATTACGGCGATCTGGAGTTCGCCGCGCGCGTGACGGGTTACCCTTACGTGCGCGATCTGCTCGCGGCGGAGGGGGTGGACACGATCCGGGCGCTGCTCGACGCATCGGGCCACGACACGGCGGCAGCCTACGCGGCGGGCACCGCCGGGCCGGTCGTCGCCCCGGCTTCGACGGACTGGATCACCTTCGCCTCGGCGCGCGACGACCCCGATCCGGCGGGCTGCGCCGAGACAGAGGCGGGCTGCATCTACAACGTCTACCTGATGAACCTCGAAAGCGGCGAGGTACGGAACGTCACCGCCGGGGAATCACTCGTCTGGGCGAGCTACCCGGCGTGGTCGCCGTTCCGGCGGCTGATCGCCTTCAGCGCGTACGATGGCGAGAACGTCGACATCTACGTGATCAACCACGACGGGACCGGGCTGCGCCGCGTGACGACCGACCCCGGCGCGGACTACTACCCAACGTGGTCGCCGGACGGCTCGCGGCTGGCCTTTTCATCGGATCGCAGCGGCGGCTGGGACATCTACACCGCCGATCTCACGGGCGGCGACCTGACGCAGGTGACGAGCGGACCGGGCCTCGACCGGATGCCGCACTGGGCCCCGTGGGAAAACCGCATCGCCTTCCACTCCAACATAGACGATCCTGACCCCGGCGGCTGCTGGCCGGACTGCAACTTCGAGGTATACGTCATCGACGCGGATGGGACGGACCTCACCCGCCTGACGGACACGCCCGCGCAGGAGGGCGGCGCGCAGTGGTCGCCCAACGGCGGCAGCATCGCCTTCCACTCGGACGCGACGGGGCGCTACCAGGTCTATATGATGAACGACGATGGCAGCGACGTCCGGCAGCTAACCGATGGGCCGGGCAACAACTACGGGGCCGGGTGGTCCTACACAGGTGACACCGTTTACTTCAGTACGGATCGTAACGGCCAGTTCGACATCTATACGATCGACGTGTTCGGGGGCGGCGACACGCCGCTGATCGAGCATCCGGCTGACGATCACTGGGCCCGCTGAGCCGAGGAGGAATCGACATGAAACGCCACAATACACGCACCGCTTACCTCGTGCTGGCCCTCGTCGTGATCGTGAGCCTGCTGCCGCTCGGCGCGGCGGCGGCGCAGGAGGGGACGGGCGAGCGCCCGCACAGCCTGACGCACTCCGTCGTGCTGATGCGGGCCAGCCAGTCCCGGCTGTACGAGGGGCAGCAGCAGCTCGTGGACAGCCAGCGCGTCACGCCGGACGTGATCAACGAGCACCGGGATTTCGCCCAGTACCTCGACGACTACGCCGCGACGCTCCCGGCAGGCCACCCGGCCAAGGTCTCGTTCTCGGTCCGGGCGGCGGAGCACCGCGCGCAGGCCGATCGACTCGCGCAGCGCCGCCTCCAGCAGTACCGGCGCGGCAAGGGCTTCCAGATATTCGTGCGGCACAAGCTGCCGCGCGCCGCCGGGAACGTGGTGGGCGGCATCATGCACGGCGTGGGCAAGACCGGGGAGTTCGTGATGCTCGTCGCGAAGGAGGTCGCCATCGAGAAGGCGCGCGACATGGTCCGCTCGGCGCTGCGCGACCTCGGCGATATCGTGCAGGGCAAGTTCGACGCGCTGTGGGTGCGCGTCGCGGAGAAGGTCGGGCTGCCGGTCGCGGTGCTGCTGCGTGAGTTCGTCGTCGACCCGGCGTTCGTCCACTGGCGCGACCAGATCGCGGAGCGGCTGGGCGTCGTCGAGCAGCAAGGCGGCGAGGCGCCGGAGGATGAGGGCGTCGACACGGGCAGCGCGACGATCCCGCCGACGGCCACGCCCACCAGCACCTCAACGCCGACATCCACCCCCACCGCCACGCCCACCGCTCGGCCCACCGAGGCCGAGCCGACCGAGCGGCCAACGGTCACCCCGAGGCCGACCGACATCAACTTCACCGGATCGTATCACAGCAATCAGGCCTGCGCCGAAGGTGAGGATGCGCCCTACACGTGGGGCCTGACGCTGCGGCAGGATGGCATGCAGGTCACCGGGGATCTGTACTACCACAACTGCCCCGGCGGCGGGCGCGCGTACTACACGGTCAGGGGCACGGCGGTCGAAGGCTCGACGCAGATCACGCTGCACGCGACCAAGACGGGCGGGCGCGGCGATCTGGGGGATGCGGCGGTCAGCTCGTTCGACTTCACGTTTACGCCGGGCGGCGAGCCGACGGTGACGTGGTGATCAGCC
>CAZWUX010000107.1:0-12438 GCA_964637665.1 uncultured Anaerolineae bacterium | reverse complement strand
CGCTGGCGGAATTCTTTATAAGAGGTCAAAATGCTAAAATCAATCAGCTTAAAAACAGGATTCAACGCGCCCAATCTCCTGATCTCTACAGGAATCTAACTTCATCCCCATTGAACCCATCGATCGAGCGCGGCTGCGGCATAACCGGAGAGCGCCATGACCCTCAAAGCCCGAATGATGCGCGCCTTCAAAACGATCGCCCTTAAACCCCTGATCGCCAAATTGGAGGTATGGGAAGAACGAGTGTACGATCTTCCCGGCGCGATGCGCGGCGGCGATAACTCCCCTGTGCGTTTCAACATTCCGCGTGAAAGCCTCAAGATCGACGGCGATCACCCACCTGTGCCCGGTATTCCATCCGCTGCGCCACAACTACTGGGCAGTGTTATCAACATCCGTAAGTCACTCTACGATCTGGATCGCAATCCGCCTAACGGCAAGAAACGAATCGATCCACAAACACTGGACGAGCTGATCCAATTTGCCCGCTCAGCCGGCGCAGACGAAGTCGGCTTTACCCCGGTTCCGCAGGAATGGGTCTTTCAGGACATCGCCATTCGGTTTACGAACGCCGTTGTGCTCGTCAAGGAGATGAGCAAAGAACGAATGGACCTTGCGCCCAGCCGTGACACGGCGATCATGGTTCACGAAACCTACAACGCGCTGGGTCAGGTGTCGAACAAGATCGCCGACTGGCTCCGGGAGCGGGGTTACGCCGCGCACGCCGGGCATCCACTGGGCGGAATGGCCCTGTACCCGCCGATGGCTCAGGCCGCCGGATTGGGCTACCGGGGGATCAACGGGTTGATCATCACCCCACGATTTGGCCCCAGGGTGCGGCTGGCGGCGGTCTTCACGGAGATAGAGAATCTACCGGTCTATGAGGACGATGAACACGCCTGGGTGCTGGACTTCTGCCAGACGTGCCGCCGCTGCATTCGGGAGTGCCCGCCCGGCGCCATTTACGAGTCACCCATCGAGCATGATAACGGGCTGGTGACCGTGCTCGATAACGCGAAATGCTTCCCCTATTTCCTTGCTCACCATGCGTGCTCGCTCTGCATTAAAGTGTGTCCTTTTAACCAGCAAGATTACGACAAGATCAAATCCGGGTTTCTGGGTAAAAGGGCCGAGCATGTGCCGGTGCCCCAGCCTGAAACCTAGTACGTTCAGGCGGATTCGAGCGCGACGCTGATACTAACCCGGCCAATTCTGGGCGGATCATAAACGAAGCGAGAGCATCCCGCCGGACGCTCTTTTTTGTTGTGGCGGCCCCACAAAAACGCCCCCGTACTTTGGTCCCATCCGGCTAAAAAACCACTGCGAAGGATAAATGCCTGTGGTATAGTCGCGTGGTTTGCGCCGGGAAGCACAATTCCACCCGGCGGCAAACACAGTGTACATGCCAGTTCAAACGGCCATTATCTCCAGCCACCGGGCTTACGGAGGCCACACCGAATAATGAAACGTTTTGAGGGCATTTTACCCGTACTCACCTTCGCCCCACTGCTCGCCGTGATCGTCGCGCTCGCCGCCCTGCCGCTGGCCGGTATCGCCGGGCCGCAGCTTCCCGCGCTGGGCGGTGACCCTGCCGCGCCCCTGCACCCCGCCTGGCCCGACGAGCGGATCGCGGGCGACGGGACATCGTTCCGGGTCATCATCCCCACCATCGACGTTGACGTGGACATCGTGCCCGCGCCGCGCGTCGATTACTCGTGGAAAACCGATCACCTCATCACCGACGCGGGCCATCTGGAAGGCACGAACCTGCCCGGCCAGCACGGTAACGTCGTGATCGTCGCGCATCGCTACCTCGGCGATGAGTACGAGGACGCGAGCGGCCCCGGCCCCTTCGTCGACCTTGACGAGGTGAAGAAGGGCGACGAGGTGGAGATCGTCGACAGGGGGCTGGAATACACCTACGAGGTCACCGAGCAGTTCCCCATCACCCGCGAGGATGTCTGGGTGATCCGCGAGACGCCCACCGAGACGCTCACGCTCATGACGTGCGACAGCTGGAACCCCGAGACGGAGCAGTTCGAGGCGCTGCTCGTCGTGCGCGCGGAGCTGGTCAGCGCGGAGCCGCTCGCGACCCAGTAACACAAAGGGCGCGACCGGAGAGGACACCACGCCGCCGGGTATCCGGCGGCTTTTTTATTTTCCGGCGACAGGTAAAGGGGAATGAACTGCACGAGGCCGTACTGCGGTGGTGGGATGCGCGCGGCGGACGGTCGGCGGAGCGGGCGTTGGGATGTGCATCCGACCTCGCCGGGGCGCGGGTGGTTGATCCCGCCCGGTTTCCGGCCCCGCCCGGTGGGTTCCACAAAAATCATCCCCCTGCCTGCCGCCGATCCTCCTTCTTTCCGGGGCGATATTAGAACTTTTTTACCCGCCCGATAGGACTTTTTTACGGGGCGCGACCTACGATCACAGAGGATGTACCGGAAAAGACCGACTCAGGAAAGGACATTACCGTGAGCAAGCACGCGACGATGCAAAAACCACCGATGGAGAAGAGCGACGAGGCCAGGCCCAAACAGCTCGACATGGCCCGCGATCAGGGCGACGCCTACCTGAAGGCGCTCAAGGAGATGGCGAACCACGAGGCCGACGACGGCGGCATGAAGCCCGCCGGGGACTACGTCGTGGCCTACGCGGTGGAGAGCGCCGAGGGCATGTACCGGATGAAAAACGGCGAACTGGAATGGCAGGAGCCGCAGAGCGAAAACGTGCACGTCGAGGTTTCCGTGCGCGATGGCGCGGACAACCGCTTCATTCCGGGGCTGACGGTGTACGCGACCGTGATCGACGCCGACGACAACGTGATCGGGCGACACGAACAGCCCTTCCTGTGGCACCCCTGGCTGTATCACTACGGGCGCAACTGGGAGGTTCCGGGGGACGGCACCTATAAGCTGCGGGTCGAGATCGAGGCCCCAAAATTCGGTCGACACGACAGGAAGAACGGCAGGCGCTACGCCGAGAATGTGATGGTCGAGTTCGAGGACGTGAAGATCGAGACCGGGCAGAAGAAGTAGCGCAGCACACACGCACCGAGCCGGAGCGCCGCACGACGCGGCGCTCTCGTGCTTTCGTAAAGAAATGATCTGTGCGAACGAATACCAGCCGCTTCGTGATCGGGCGGCTGGTATTTTTATCTTTCTCCGCAGCTACGGTTATGCGGCCCAGGCACTACTCGACGATAAACCGGTCGTTCAACTCGGCCACGACGACACCATCCGCCGTTTTGGCCCATACCGTCCACGAGTAGCTGCCCGCTTCGAGCGGCCCGCCGACCGTGAAGCTCGTCGCGGTGATCGCGTCGTCCGCGATGACGATCGGCGGATACGCGTCGTCGTCCAGCACGATCACCTGATAGCCCGCCGCGCCGGGGTACGCTTCCCAGACGAGGGTCGGCATGGCTCCAACCACCGCCCCGGACACCGGGCCGAGGGGCATGATACGATCCTTCACCAGAAACTGGCGGTTCAGCTCCGCGAGCGTGATGTCCTCATCGTCCAGCGCGCGGACCGTCCACGAGTAGCTGCCCGGCTCCAGAATCGTCGTCACCGGCAGCACGGTATCTGTCGTGAACTGGCGGAAAGCCACGTAGGGTGGATAGGCGTCGTCGTCCACGACGACCAGCTCATAACGAACCGCGCCGGGGAAGGCGATCCACTGCAATACGGGTTCAGCATCGACCGAATCACCGTCCTCCGGCCAGATGCCCTCGACCTCGTTAATGGCGGCAGATGCGTCCGACTTCGCCATCAGCGGCTCACCCTCCGCGCGGACGACGGTTCCGCACCCGGCGAGGATCAGCAGCAGCGACGCAAGCGGTAGATTCCAAAGGTGGCGAGACATGGTTTGCCTCCTGATTCGTGAAAAGTCACCGCGTGCGGTGCATCCCGGCGCCGGGATACACGGTCTGCGGCGACATAAAAGTACGGGGCGGCAGTGAGCCGCTCAGATTCTATGGCAGTGCGATAGGGTCACATCTCTTATCGTTTTCGGCGTTCCTTCCCATGCTGCAACAGGTGGATCCATCTATATATACGCATTCGCCGTACGGCGGGGTTCCGCCGGATATATCGGATTAGTCACATTTGTGGGGAGGTCGGCAGGGGCGGGATTGCAAAAACCACCCCGGCCCTGTGATGCGGTATGAGAAACGCTCTGCGTTTCTCAACTGGGAGAAAGCTGTGCTTTCTCCACACACAGGCCGGGGTGGGGCGCTGCGGCGCGTCAGCGCGCGCCGTTATGGCAGGGATTCGCAGGCCGAGCCGTCGTTGTCGCCGTCGAGACGGTGCACGTCGTAGCCGCGCGTGCCGAGGCAGTACTGGTAGCACGCCTGCGCCTGACTGTGGCTGCCGAAATCGCCGCAGTTGTACACATTCCCCGAACAATTGCAGACGGCATCCCCCGACGGTGCGGGTTCGGCGGGCTGTGGCTCCGGCGCGGGCGACGTGACCTCGCAGGCCGAGCCGTCGCTGTCGCCGTCGAGGCCGTGCACGTCGTAGCCGACCGCGCTCAGGCAGTACTGGTAGCACGCCTGCGCCTCGTCGTGGCCCCCGAAATCGCCGCAGTTGTAGATATTGCCGGAGCAGTCGCAGACGGCCCCGCCCCCCGATGGGGCAGGCTCCGGCGCGGGCGCGGAAGCCGCCCAGCAGCCCCGCCCCGCCGCGCGGGCCTCGGCGGCCAGCGCCGCGAACAGGTCCGCGTGGGCCACGTCGGGCGGGTAGGTCGATGCCTGCGCGTAGCCCCCGGCGGCCAGCTCCGCGTTGACGAACACATCACCCACGTACACGTAGCGCAGCAGGCGACCATAGCGGTCCGTCTCGCTGATGTCCTTGACGAGCGTGACGGTCTGCCCGCCGACCAGCGTCCGGTTGGCCGCCGTCGCCTCGTCGTAGCACGGCTCGTACGTCTCCGGCGTGTCGACGCCGATATAGCGCACGCGGTACGTCAGCCGGTTCAACAGCACCTCGATGGTGTCCCCATCGATCACGCGGATGACGATCGCCCGTTCCCCGGCGGGCGGGGGCGCGGTCACACCGGATTCGCCAGCCCGGAGCGCACCGGTTCCGTCCGGCTGGGTGACGGGCAGCGCGTCGAAATCACCGTCGAGGGTCGACAGCCACGCGGCGACCCAGCCACGCGCACTCTGATAGTCCACGTAAGCCCAGTATCCGGCGGCATCGCGGCCCAGCACCGGAACCTGCATACCGGCAGGCACCGATCCGATCTGCGCGTAGCCCGTGCCCGGCCCGTCGCGCAGCCGGAGGTTTACGTCGGGCGTGAGCGTGACGGGGGTCTGGGCCAGCGCGGCGGCTGGTAAGAGAATGACTACGAAAATCAATGATATAATAGGGAGTTGCCTTTTCATCATGTGATGATTCCTTTACGAACCGGATAAATTTTTTCGCGGCCCGTACCAGAGGCAGGAAGATACCGGGGGATTTGAGGGCGCAGAGAGTGTAACGACATTAACCGGCCCGCACAATCAAAGGGTATTACAGGCCGCCGGAGATTGTCAACGGGGAAGATCACGTAGGCCCCCGGCGCAGCCTCAAAACGGCTCCGCCGCTTTGGTCCATCACCGCCCCGGCCCGCCGACCGCCGCCTCACGCACATACGCCCGGCTGCACGCCGGGCGCTTTTCATCCCTAGAATCGATCAACTGACCGGCCACTCCGCCCCGTTGCCCCGGCACACCAGCACCCGGATTTAAGGTTCATTTAAGGAGATTTCAGACCCGTTTAACCCTCGCCTGGCCGGTTTAGAGTATCGTCAGGACGCTCGTGAGTCGAAAATCAAACCGGCACGAACACACACAGAGGGATATGCAAATGAATCGCACGCAGGGAATTCTTACCGCAGGAACTTTGACGCTGGTTGTGGCAGGCGCGGTGACCGTCTTCGGGCGGCTCAACCCGGCAGCGGCCAAAGGCGGGAGCGACACCGCCGCCCCGGAGGCCGCCACCCAGGAGGTGGTGCAGGCCGATACGCAGCAGCAGATCGACTTTCAGGCGCAGCAGGATGCCCTGCTGGCGCAGCAGGCCGCGCTCGAACAGGAACTCCAGGTGATGCGGGAGCGGGAGGCCGAGTACAACGCCGAGATCGAGGACGCCAACAACACGATAGCCGAGCTGACCGACGCGGTGGCAGCGGGCCAGAGCCTGAACCAGGCCCAGATGGCCCAGGCGCAGCAGACCATCGAGGAGCTTCGAGGCTCGCTGGCGGTCATGCAGGCTCGTGAGGCCGAATACGCCGCCCAGATCGAGGCGGCCAACCAGTCTATCATGACCCTCCAGGGATACATCGACAACATGGCTGCCCAGCAGGCCGCGCAGCCCGCGCCGCAGCAGGTCATCGTCCCCGTGCAGCCTGCCGCCCCATCCTACGAGGACGACGATCACTACGAGGACGAGGGCGAGCACGAAGGGGAACATGAGGGCGACGATGACTGATCGACGCAGAAAGCGGGCGGACTCGGTCAAGGGGCTGGTCATCGCGAGCGGGATGGCGGTCTCCGTGCTGGGGACCGCGCTGCTGCACGAGCGCAAGGTCGATGCGGCGGCGAGCGTCACCGCGTCGCCCACCGCCCAGCCGACTGCAAGCGCCACCGCGTCGCCCACTGCGCTGCCGCCCACCTCGGACGTGGCGAGCAGGCTGGCCGCGCTGGAGCCGGTCCCGACGGCCTATCCCTACGAGACGCCGGTCCCCGGCTCCGGCGCACCGGTTGCGGCGAACAGCGCGCCTGCCGCCCCGGCGGCCAACAGCGCACCCGTCGCAGCGAGTGGTGACGGTCAGGCTGAGGCTCCGGCGGCTCCCGCCGTGAGCGGCGTCCCGACGGCTATGGCGGCGGTGCTGCCGCCGCCTCCACCGCCCCCGCCGCCTGCGCCGCCTGCCCAGCCTGCCCAGCCTGCCCAGTCACAGCCGCCGGTGGCCGCGGTGACGAGCAGCAAGAGCAGTTAACGTAACCTGATGGAATCCGTACCGCAGACGCCCGCGCCGCGTACGTCCGCGCCGCACCCGGACTGGCCCACGCACAGCTTCAGGGCGATGGGCGGGACCATCGCCCTGTGGCTGGATCACGACGACGCGCTACGCGCGCGCGGCGCGTTCGACGTAGTCGAGCAGTTGTTTCGCTACGCGGAGCGAACCTTCAGCCGCTTCGACCCGGAAAGCGAACTCAGCCGGTTGAACGGCCAGCCGGGGCGCGCGGTCGAGGTGTCCGACCTGATGTGGGATCTGCTCGACCGCACGCTCGACGCGGCGGAGCGGACCGGGGGCATCTTCGACCCGACGCTGGGACGCACCATCGCCGGGATGGGCTACGACGTGACGTTCGAGCGGGTCGGGCAGGGGGATTCGCGTCGCGCCCCCGGCTCAACCAACGGGGGCGACCCGTACCGGGCCGGATTGTGGCGGCGCATCGAGCGCGACGAGGCGCGGCAGACCGTCCGGCTGCCGGAAGGCGCGTGGCTCGATTTCGGCGGCATCGCGAAGGGCTACACGGCGGAGCTGGCCGCCGATCTGCTGGGCATGGCCGCTCCGGCGCTGGTCGACGCACGGGGGGACATCGTCGCGGCGGGCGCTCCGCGCGGGCTGGCGGGCTGGCCGGTCGCCATCGCCTACCCGGCGGACAGCGGCAGGGACGGCCCGGCGGCCTTCCTCTGGATGAGCGACGGCGCGCTGGCGACCTCCGGCGTGGACCGCCACCACTGGCGGCACGACGGCCACGCGATGCACCACATCATCGACCCCCGGCGCGGCGGCCCGGCAGGCGCAGCGGCGATATCCGCCAGCGTCTACGCCCGCGACGGGGCCGAGGCTGAGGTGCTCGCCAAGCTGGCGCTCATCGCGCCCGACCGGCTGCCCCCCGACGCCGCGCTGTGGGCGTTCGACACGCCGGGGACCGTCCGCGTCAGCCCGGCGATGGCCGCCGCATTGAACTGGACCGATCCAACGCTAACCGTTCTAACGGAAGGAATCACACGATGACCGCACGCACCGACTCGAAAAGCGCAAACAACACCGGCAGCCTGCTCCTCACGGCCACCCTGACGCTCCTCCTCGCGGCGGCGGCGGTCGTGCTGGGCGAACTCGCCCTGAGCGGCCCGTCTTTCGACGCGCTGAAGAATCTGCTGCCCGCCCAGCTTGCGTGGGAGTTCAGCCGCGCGAGCGCCGTGATCGGCTACCTGATGCTCGGCTTTTCGATGGTGTGGGGGCTGGTGCTCAGCACGCGCGTCAGCAAGAAGCTCACGCCGCTCCCCATCGTGCTGAATCTGCACAACGCGGTCTCGTGGGCGGCGCTGGGGCTGGCCGGGCTGCACGCGCTCGCGCTGCTGCTCGACACGTACTACACGTACACGCCGCTCGACCTGCTGATCCCCTTCCGCGGGCCATACCGGCCATTCTGGGTCGGGATCGGCATTATCAGCCTGTATGGGGTGGCGCTGACGACCGTCACCTTCGCATGGCGAAGCTGGCTCGGCCAGAAGGCGTGGCGGAATATCCACATGTTGAGCTTTCCGGTGTTCGCGGCGGCGACGATTCACGGCTTCATGGCGGGCACGGAGAGCGGGGTCACAGCAATGCGGATTATGTATCTGGGCAGCGCGGTACTCGTGGTGCTGCTGACGAACTACCGGTTGATCGTCGCCCGGCGGAAGGCGTGAAGGATGGGGATAGGGGGATGATCCGCCGGGCTCGCGGCGCGGGCGGCGGCCCGGATCGTTCCGCGGGGCCGCCCGCATCACCGCGCTTGCAGACGTTTCATTGGGCTGGCGGGTCAGCCCGCCGGGACTCCCGCCCCGGCCCTGATGCGGTTGTAGCGCTCCTCGCCGTAGCGCAGGACCTGTGCGACACGCTCCTCAAGCATGCCGGTGACGTAGTCCGCCTGTTTGCCGAAATGCATATACAGCGCCGACATGCTGACGGCGGCCCCGGCTGAAGCGGGTTTGCGGATCAGAACGGCGAACAGCGTCCGCCAGTAGGCCGGGCCGGTGCGCGGGTTCAGCCCGACGGACAGGCACACCTGTACGAAGGCCCAGACGCGCCGCAGCGACTCGCCGAAGGCGGGCCGGTACCTGCGGTTCGACCGCAGCGCGAGGGCGGTCGTGCGCACCCGGTCGAAGTAGTACCGGGGCGCGTAGACTGCCCTCAGCACCTCGGAGTGGTCACGCAGGATGTCGACGCGGGGCCGCTGCGAGGCGAAGTTCAGGCCGGTGGTCGTGTTGTCGATGTCCTGCGCGGTGTCCGTGATGCGCAGTCCCTCGGCGCTGAACAGCCTGCCTTCGCGCTCAAGGCGGCGGGAAAGCTGCGTGTTGGGCAGCGCGGTCAGCATCCCGACCATCGCCGTCGCGATGCCCGCCTCCTGGATCAGGTCGATCATGCGGCGAGCGGTGTGCTCCGTCTCACCGTCGAAGCCGAGGATGAAGCCGCCGTTGACGATCATCCCGTGCTCGGAGAGCGTCCGCACCGCATCGGGGACGGAGACCCGGTGGTTCTGTTTCTTCTGCGTTCCGGCCAGCACGTCCTCGTCCGGGCTTTCGATGCCGACGAACACGTAGCGGAAGTCGTTCTCGTACATCAGCCGCAGCAGCTTTTCCTCTTTCGCCAGGTTGATCGACGCCTCGGTGCTGAAGTAGAAGGGATAATCGTGCTGGGCCGACCAGTCGCGGATGGCCTCCAGCACGTCGACGACGTGGGCCTTGTTGCCGATGAAGTTGTCGTCCACGAAGTCGACGTGGCCCCGGTAGCCGAGGTCATACAGGGCTTGCAGCTCCGCGAGGATGTGTTCGGCGGGCTTGGTGCGGGGCCGCCGCCCGAACAATTCGATGATGTCGCAGAACTCGCAGTTGTACGGGCAGCCCCGCGAGAACTGGATGCCGACCCGCATGTAGTCCGCGAAACGGATCAGGTCGAAGCGTGGCACGACGGACTGCGCCATGTCGGCCCGCTCGTCCGACCGGTAGACGCCCGACGCCGCCCCCCGACTTAGATCGTCGATGAAATGCGGGATGGTCACTTCGCCTTCGCCCAGCACGAGGCAGTCGGCGTCGGTGTACAGGTGCGGCTGCTGGGTGGGGTCCGGGCCGCCGACGACGACCGGTTTACCCATCACGCGGGCGCGTTGGGCGATGGTGAAGATGTTCTGCTGCTGGGGCAGCATGCCGCCCGTCATGACGATCTGCGCCCAGTCGAGGTGGGCGTCGGTCAGCGGCTCGACGTTCTCGTCGACCAGTTTGAACTGCCAGTGCTGGGGCAGCAGCGCCGCAACGGTCATCAGGCCCAGCGGGGCAGCCGTGTAGCGCGCCCCTACCAGCCGGGCGACGTTCGAGAAGTTAAAAAAGCTGTTGCCGGAGAATCCGGGCTGAACGAGCAAACACCGGGTCGGCCCTGCCATCAGGTCGTCCATCGTCCCCCCTCCTGTTGCGGCGCTCGCGGCGTTCCGGACCGCGCGCGTCCGTGGCGAAAAAGCCGGGCGCATGTGCTGCGAGCAGCGCATCACCCGCAGCACGCGTCCGCTGTGTGGGCCTGCCCCTCCGTGCGCGCTACGACGCCTCGGCCATCGCCCCCGCGAATTCGTAGAACATCGCGACCCAGTCGAATCCGTCGACGCCGAATCGTTCCCCATTGCGCACGGTGATCAGGTCCTCACTACTGGATACGTAGATGACCTGCCCGTGGTTGCCCCGCGCGATGAAGTCACAGCCGTCGCCGGCGGAAGGTGTGCGGGATGGGGATAGGGGGATCGCCGGGGCTCGCCGGGCGGGCGGCGGCCCGGATCGTTCCGCTCAGCCGCCCGCGTCACCACGCTTGCAGACGTTTGCCGGGTCGGCGGGTCACCCTGCCGGAATCCCGCCCCGACCCGATTCGTGTGGAGAAAGCTCCGCTCTCTCCCGGTCAAAACGGCGGGGCCGTTTTGTACATCCCAACCCCGGCGGGGCGACCGTCGCCTTAAACACATGCCCGGCTTCGCGCCGGGCGTTTTTCATTCTCAGAGGCTAACCCACCCCCAGAATGGGCAGCAGGTCGGATAACCGCCATATCTCGAACGTGCTCGCCGGATGGCCGTCCGGTTTACCAGCAGGGTTGAGCCAGCACGTATCGATCCCGTAGGCGAGGCCGCCCACGATGTCCGAACTCAGGCTGTCCCCGACGATCAGCACCTCGTCTTTGGCCGGGTGGCCCATCCGCTCGAAGGCGATGTCGAAGATGGCCGCGTCCGGCTTGGCCGCGCCGATCTCCTCGGAGATAATGACCGCCTTGACGTAGCCATCGAAACCGGATTTCGCCAGCCGGGCCCGCTGCACGTCCGTCAGGCCGTTCGTGATGACGCCCAGGTTGAAGCGGCCACCCAGCATCCTGACCACCTCCTCCGCCCCGTCGATCAGAAACACGCAGTCGCCCAGGTTGCCGAGATAGCGGGCGCTGAACGCCGCGGGGTCGTGATCGACCTCCAGCGCGGCGAACAGCCGCTCGAAGCGCAGCACCTTGAGCCGGACCGCATCGACCCGGCCCTGTTCGAGGTCGAGCCACAACTGGTCGTTGATGCCCCGGTAGACTCGCAGGGTGTCCTCGTCAAACGCGAGGTCCACCTGCTCGAACGTCGCGCGCAGGGCGCTTTCCTCGGCCCGGTCGTAGTCGAACAGGGTGTCGTCCATGTCGAACAGCAGCCATTTATAGGTCATCATACCATCTTTCAGGCCGGGCCGACGTTCTCCACCTGGCTGATCTCGAACAGGTGCCCGTCCGGATCGCGGAAGAACGCTCGGATCTCCATGCCAAAGTTGACGGGCGGCGTCAGGAAGTCGGCCCCGCGCGCCCTGAGGATTTCATAGGCCGCGTGGCAGTCCGGCACGCGGATCGTCATCGAATGGCTGACGCGGTCCGGGTCATCGGGCGGGGCGAAAGTCACGCCGGGCTTATCCTCGGTGGGGCCGCCGCCCGTCACGACCAGCAGCCACGCGCCGTTGAAGTCGAACACGAGGGATGAGCCACCGTACTCACGGTACAGCGACGCGCCGAGAACGTCCCGGTAGAACGTCCGGGCGCGGTCCAGATCGCTCACGACGAGGATATGCGTCAGAGCCATGCCTTCCAGCGGGAAGCCGCTCACTGATCCTTCTCCGGTTAACTCACACAGCGGGCAGACAGTATACCGCATCCTATCCGGCGCGGGGAACCGGCCCTGTATAAGCGTGGAAAGCCGAGCTTTCTCCCAGTCAAAACGGCCCCGCCGTTTTGTACATCGACCTTCGGCGGAGCGACCCTGACAGACGGCGGATTGCCGTTTTCCCAACATAGAGTGGGTCACCCACCCGAACATGAAACTTAAAATAGAGGGTGCACGTAGATAGTGATAGGTAGCACAAACAGATTTTTTACCGGTATGGAAAGCAGGGATTACAGTGGTATCGGCAGCGT
>CAZWUX010000106.1:0-12467 GCA_964637665.1 uncultured Anaerolineae bacterium | reverse complement strand
GAAGGCCGACCTCCGAAGCCAGGTCGACCGCCCCGGCGTGCATCCGATCCAGGTCTTCATCGCTCAGTACATTGGGCTGCCAGACGAGTGGTGGCATGTTCTCCTTCAATTCTCCGCGCACCAAAGCAAAAAGTGGCTCCGATAATGCAGACTGTTTCTGAAACTATCTGCCGATTATCTGAGAATTGGTGATCACAGAATATTTATTTGCTCGCCCTCATACAGCATCTTTGGACAGATCGAGCTCAATGTACTGAACGAGGTTCTTCAGATTGTCCGGGTCAAGGTTTTTGGCAAGCGCCCGATACAATGCAAATAGCTGAAGCGCTGGCAAGTACAAAACCCCACGCACCGGTTCGGGCAGTTCGGAGTGAAACGTTACGTCGGCGTCATTCTCGGCGACGGTCAGTGTCTCTGCGCCCAGATCGCGCATTTCCCTGAGTACTGGTTCTTCATACGAACGAGATGATTCCGAGAGCAGCCCTATGATCAGCGTTTGTGTGTCCACCATCGCGGCGGGGCCATGCCGGAATTCCATAAAATGGAACGGTTCAGAATTGCTGAGGGAGATTTCCTTCAGTTTGAGGCTCACTTCACTGGCTAATGCATAGCGCGGGCCGGACCCCAGGAAAAAGAACTGGTTAAATGCTGCGTTACTGGCAAATTCTTCTACTGTGGCTTCGAAATCAGCAATAAGCTGGCGTCCGATGGCAGGTAGTGCGGGAAGCGCATCGAGGAGATCGTCACGCCCGGCAAGCAGGGCGCTGAGCGCGGTGTGCGCGATGTACATCGAGCTGAATGAGCGTGTTTGGGCAATACCGATCTCCTGCCCCGACGGAATGACTAAGCTGATGTCACTGAGTTCGGCGACGGGGGAGTCGGGCTCATTTGTGATGGCAATGATACTCCCGTTTTCGTTCGCCTTACGGAAGGCCTTCATCGCCTGCACCGTTTCAGACGTTTTACCCGAGCGTGACGTGGCGATCAAAAGCGTGTCGTCTTGAGCGCCGGGTGTCAAACGGTTGGGGTAGAGGAAGAACTCAGAAGCAGGCAGCGCCCACACATTAACCGCCGATAGATCCTGTGTCAATGCGGCCCCGGCCTCAGAGATATAGAAGGTGCTGCCGCACCCTGTATAGAAGACGCGCCCGAAATCACGAGCAAGCACTGCATCGAGATTGGAGCGCGCACTGTGGAATACTTGCACACTTTCTTCCCAGGCATCGGGCTGAGTAACAATTTCTCTGTAGGTTTGCGAGGTGTTTTCTGCCAACGGGGAGTCTCCTTCGGTATGCAAGCCTATCCTAACGTTTGTTATCAGTCAGATTTGCTTCTCTTCTAGTTCATAACGAACCCACCCGAAGAGAGCTGGTACTGCCAGAATGACTATTTTTTCCCCACCCTATCATATATTTGATTATTTTGTCAATAAAAATGCATTGGCGTGATTATTTCGGTCTTGTTCGGAGTGTTGCTGCTGAGAGCGTTGATATCCGGGAAATCAGAAATTAGAGAAGCTCTATAGCCTCACGGAAAGCGCAGCCGGACTAAAAGACCATCAGCGCAGACAGCACCACTTCCACTCCTCCCGGCGGCGAGGGATTCTGCCTCACGACCGTTGCCGACGTTCCCACTACGCGGGTATGATATGCGACGAGATAACCTTGCCACGATCGACAGGCGATCGCAGGAAAGACATTCCTTCTTAGACCACCGGTGAGTGTGGAAGGTCCGCGATGATACGCGTCTTAGAATACGCTGCAGGCGAAGGCGACTACCGTGTTGACGCCAGGGTGGCGCTGTGTGGCCGGGACGTGACGGTGACCATCGGGGGCGGGACGCGGCCTCACGTCGGGGCGGTCAGCGTCGCAATCTCACAACCGAGCCTGAAGGACCCCGCGCGACAGTCCGTCACAGCCTCGGTGATCTCCGTCCCCGGACACAAGGAGGACGAGATCGCCCGCTCCGCTGCACGCCAACTTTCGCGGGCGCTGGATGCTACCGTCGTCGTTTCGGCGGGGCTCCACGTCGACGACGCGACGCCGGAGGAAATACAGACGCTCGTCGCGAACTTCCACTGCCTGATCGACGTGATTCAGGCCGAGCTGGCCGCCACACGCTGATCAACTGTCGCCCGGCGGGGTGCCTGCCTCACTCTGGCTGCCCATCCCCTGCCAGTGGAAATAGAGGTCATTCTCTATGCCAAGCCGGGCCAGCGCCCGCCCGACGCTGCCGTTGACGATATCGTCGACGGTCTGCGGGCGGCTGTAAAAAGCGGGCACGGGCGGCATGATCACCGCACCATTCTGCGCGGCGAGGCTCATCAACCGGATGTGCCCCGGATGCAGCGGCGTCTCGCGCACCATCAGCACGACGGCCCGCCCCTCTTTGAGTTGAACGTCCGCCGCGCGCGAGACGAGGTCGGTGGTATAGCTGTTCGCGATCGCCGACAGCGTCTTGATCGAACAGGGCGCGACGAGAATCCCTACCGTCACGAAGGAGCCGCTCGCGATCGAGGCCCCGATGTCCTTGGGGCTGTAGCAAACGTCGGCCAGCGCCTCGACCTGGCTGACGCTCCAATCCGTTTCCTGCGCGATCGTCACTCTGGCCGCCATCGTGACGATCAGGTGTGTCTCGATCTCAGGGACCTCAGCCAGCGCCTGCAAGGCGCGAATGCCATATATCGCCCCACTCGCGCCCGTAATCCCGATGATGACTCGTTTCATCACAACCTCTTCCTGTCCCGGTACGTCACGCAGATCGCTGATGTCGCCATGCCCGATTAGGGGTGAGTATCTCCACCGCCCGCCAGGACGGGCGAGCCGGGGTCCCGACCGGTGCCCAGGTCCAGACCGTTTAACGTCGTTTCGAGCGGACGGCCCTCACTATCCCATCCGCGAGCCTTGTAATAATCATCGAGAAGCCGCTCGATGTCGATGGTGTGGAGGTTACCCTGCGGGTCCGGGATCGCCTCTTTCAAAAAGCGGCTCGGCAGCCTGTCATCCTCGCGCGTGAACCCCTCCCGCAGGTTGAACAACCGCTCCAGGTTGCAGATGCGCTCCCCCGCGTGCAGCAGATCATCCGCCGTGTACGCGATGCCCGTCATCGCCGAATACATCTCGGCCATGTCGTCGAGCGAGGTCCCCGCGCTGGACAGCACGCAGAAGGAGAGCGAGTCTTTGACGGCTACCGTGTCCTGCGCGTCGGCTACGATCTGGCCCTTGCCTTCGTAAGCGTAACGGTCGAGGCCGGGCGGATGGCCGTGCGTCTCAGCGGTGAGGTAACCGCGCTCATGGCAGGCCCCACGCGGACTCGTCGCGTAACCAAGCCCCATCCCCTTCGCCCCGCGCGGATCATACCCGGCCAGTTCGAGGCCCTTGACCTCCATCGCATACCAGTCCGCCCCATTACCGATGATCTCGGCGGCGCGTCTGCTGCCCTGCGCCAGCACATCGCCGATGCCCTCCCGGCGGGCGATGCGGGGCAGCATCTCGATCATCGCCCGGTGATTCCCAAACGTCAATTCGAGGCCGCCCGTGTCCTCCTCCGTGATCAGGCCCTCCTCGAAGCACTCCATCGCAAACGAGATGGTCGTCGAGGCCGAGATGGTGTCCATCCCATAATCCTGGCAGATGGCATTGGCGGCGACGGTGGCCGCCACGTAATCGACCCCACAGTTACCCCCAAAGCCCCACAACGTCTCGTATTCGGGTCCCTCTGTGTGCGTGCCCGCATAAGGGCCATCCTTCACCTCTGCCTCGCGCCTGCACCGCACGGCGCATCCATAGCAGGTGACGCGCTGCGTGACGTGATTGTCGTACAGCGCATCCGCATTGACCCGCTCATAATGCTCGAAACGCGCCTCCCGGAAGTTCCGCGTGGGAAAAAGGCGCCGCAGGTTGTAAATGTCCAGGTTGCCCGTCGTGCCCTGTACGCCGAACATCTCGATGGGCTTCGACTCGCGGTAGGCTTTACCCATCCGTTTGATGATCTCACGGAAGCGCTCCGGCTCGGCAGCTTTGGGCCGATCCCGCCCATTCGCGACGATGGCTTTCAGGTTTTTCGACCCCATCACCGCACCGATGCCGCCCCTGCCCATCGCATCTCCGCCATGCATGATCGAGGCGAACAGCACGCCATTTTCCCCCGCCTGCCCGATGCTCGCGATCTCCGGGCGGCGCAGGTCGAGTTCCTCCTCCAGCACGGCAGACGTTTCACGCGTCGTTTTGCCCCACAGGTGATCGGCGGGGCGTAGTTCGGCCTCCCCCTCGTCGATGACGAGATAGACGGGCGTATCCGCCGCCCCCCGGAAGATCACCGCGTCCGCCCCTGAGAAGCGCAGCGCCGGTCCGAAGTAGCCGCCCATCAGCGACATGAGGATGGTCCCGGTAGCGGGCGATTTCGTGACGCCGCACAGCTTCACCATCGAGATGCCCCCGCTGCCCATCAGCGGGCCGGACCACATGCCCAGGATATTCTCCGGCCCCAGCGGATCGACGCCGGGGGCCAGATTGTCATATAGATAGCGAACGCCTAACCCCCGGCCTCCGAGGTAATGGGCGATGGCCTCCTCCCTAATCGTCGCCCACTCAAGCTCGCGGTTTGTGAGATCGACCAGCAGCGCCTTCATCTGCATGTTTGCTACATACCCTCTCATCAGCTCTGTTCTATGTACATCTACTCCGGCAGCCTAATCCCGCAGGGCAAGATATGTTTCATACGCTTCCCGGTAGAACGCACTGCCATCCGGTTGCGGCTCAAAGACGACCTCCGGGGCGGTCATTGCGCTCGCCGCCTCTGCAACCGAGGTGAACCAGCCCAATCCCGCAGCCGCGCTGATCGCAGCCCCCATCGCCGACGCCTGCGGCGAGCGGGGGCGGTAGACCGGGCACTCGAGCGTGTCCGCCAGCATCTGGCACAGCAGGTCACTCCTCGACGCGCCGCCGAACACCCCGGCGCGTTGCGGGGCGCCGCCTACCGCCCCGGCGAGCCGATCCCACGCCCACCGGACCTCATAGGCCAACCCCTCGAAGGTGGCCCGCACGATGTCCCCGCGCGTATGTGTGCTGTGCAGCCCCTCGATCACCCCGGCGCGCTCACTGATCGCCCCCCACCAGCTCGGCACGACGCGTACGCCATGCGCACCGGGCGGGCTGGCCTCGGCCAGCGCATTTAACTCATCGACCGACGGAATCTGGAGCAGCGTCTCACGCAGCCAGTCGAGCACGTTGGTGCCCGCGCCGCTGCCCAGCTCCAGCGCGTAGCCGCCGCCGGGCAGCACTTCGAGCGTCGCGCTGATCGCCGCCCCACCGGGAACCGGCTCGTCGACCGGCATCGACGTGAGGAAGCTCGTCCCCAGGTTGATGGCCGCCGCCTCGCACCCTATGGCTCCGGTGCCGAGCACGGCGGCGGGCTGGTCGCCGGGCGCGGGGAAGACGGGTATCCCGGCGGGCAGGCCCAGCTCGTCGGCGGCCTCCGCGCGCAACCCGCCCAGCGGCTCCCCGAACGGACGCAGCGGCATGAACTGCGCCATGTCGACGCCCAGCTCCGCCAGCAGGTCCTCAGCATATGCCGTCTGCGCGGCGACGTTCAAAACGCCGTTCCGCAGCGCCGCGCCGGGGCTGCTCGCCCGTTCCCCGGTCAGCCGCAGGGTCGCCCAGTCCTGTATGCTGGCCCAGACGCTGACCGCCCGTGTTTCGCCGGGGCGTATCTGGTGCCACCACAGGATTTTGGTCAGCGCGTTGAAAGCAACGGGTGGGCATCCTGTTGCCCGGTACAGGCGGTCCGCACCCAGCGTTTTTCGCAGCCAATCCGCCTGCGGCCACGAGCGTTCGTCGCTGTCACAGATCGCCGGGCCGATGGGCTGCCCCGCCGTGTCGAGCGCGGCGAGCGTCCCTCGCTGGTGGGTGACGGCCAGCCCGGCGATGTGTTCTGGATCGCCCTCTGCGTGGGCGGCCTCGCGGACCGCCCCCCGCAGCGCATCCCACATGGGCGCGAGCGGCTGCTCGTGGACCCCGCCGGGCGCCGACCGGCGCGCGTAGGGCCGCGCCCCCTCACCGAGAACCCGACCTGTGGCGTCGACGACGAGGGTCCTCACCCCATGCGTGCCCAGGTCGATGCCCAGTACCCGTTCCATCCGGCTACGCGCCGTCGATGTCGATGCCAACTTTGACGACATCCGGCGTGCCATACAGCGCGAAGGCTTTCTCGATGTCGTCGAGCGGGAACGTCGGGCGGCGGATCGCGTCCGCGTCGACCACACCCTGCGCCAGCAGGTCGAGCGCCTCCTCCGCGTGACGGCGGTAAAAGCCGACCGTCCCCGTCAGCACGATCATCCCGTAGTGGATGTGGTTGATGTCCACCTCGATGGTAGGCGGCTTGACGGCGCTGGCATAGAGCAGCACGCGCCCCTTTTTGCGGATGGCGGCCAGCGCCTGCTTCGTCGTGAGCTTTTGAGCCTCACCCCCCGCGCACACGAAGATGACATGTGGACCGACCCCACCGCCCAGCCCCTTGAGCACCTCGACCGGGTCCTGCTCGGTCGGATCGATGGTCAGCGATGCGCCGAACGCCGCCGCCTTTTGGCGGCGAGCTTCCAACGGATCGACGCCTACGATGGTCTGGACGCCCCGGTGAGCCATCACCCGGATGTGCATCAGGCCCATCGCCCCCAGCCCGAACACGACCGCCACTTCACCGGGCTGCGGGTTCCCGGCCTCCAGACTGTGAATCACGTCCGCCAGCGGCTCCATCAACGCCGCCGCCTCGAAGCTGAGCGAGTCGGGCAGCGGGTAGAGATTCTCCGCCGGGACCTTCACATATTCCGCGAACGTGCCACCTACCCCGTGCTGCTCGAGGCGGTCGATGGCCCCGGCCACCGACCCGGCTGAGACGCCGATCCCGGCGAGATTCTGGCACATCGGGAAGTCACCCGCCTTGCAGTAAACACACTTCCCGCAGGGCAGCATCGGGTCGATCGCCACCCGCGCCCCCACCTCGACGCCCATCACGCCCGCCCCCAGCGCCGCGACGACGCCCGCCGCCTCATGCCCCAGCACGACCGGCGATCCCGCGCTCAGCAGCCCGGCGGACTTCTCGTCGAGGCGGTAATATTTTTTCAAGTCAGTGGGGCACAGGTTCGCCCGGCGAATCCGCACCAACGCCTCACCGGGGCCCGGCTCCGGTCGTTCTAACTCTCCAATCTCAATCTGTTCCGGGCCGGTCAGCAGCGCCGCTTTATATCGCTCGCTCATGATACCCCCTCGCCCGCGCGCAGCTCATTCAACCCGGCTTCGACATCCTCATCATGCACGCAGTAGCGCAGCGCGCGGACGATGCGGTCCGGCTCCGGGTACTGCCACACGTTGCGCCCGAAGGTGACGCCCGCCGCGCCATGCTGCACCAGCGTCGTCACGTCGCGCAGAAGGGCTTCCTCGTCGTCCGTCTTGGCCCCGCCCAGCACGAGCACCGGCACCGGGCACGATTCCGCGATCTGGTCGAAATCCTCCGGGTTGCGGGGGTAATCGTTCTTGACGATGTCCGCGCCAAACTCGAACGCGATCCGCGCCATGTCGCGCAGGGTTTTAACGTCTTTCTGGGCCTCTTTGTTGGCCTGGAAGCGATGCCCCCACGTCGTCGGCTCGATCATCAGCGGCATCCCCCAGCGGTGACACTGATCGGCGATGCGCCCGATGGCGTCAAAGTTGCGGGCCTGCATGGTCGGGTCCTCGCGCCCGTGAATCATCAGCACTTTGATGGCGTCCGCGCCCAGCCGCAGCGCCTCCTCGACCGAGCTGGCAAGCCCCTGCTCCTCGACCTGATCCGGGCTGCCCGGATAGGGGTGGAACAGCACGTAGTCGATGGACACGATCATGGCCGGGGCCGACCGCCCGGCGAACACGCTCTGAAAGCGCCGGGCCGTGCCCGGTGTGACGAGAATACCGTCCGGCTCACCCGCCATCACGCGGGCGATCGTCTCGCCGGGGTTCTCCAGCCCCTTATGCGCGCCCCCGAAGCCGTGATCCATCGCGACGATCACGCCGCGCTTCGACCGCTGGTCGAACAGGCGGCTGGCCCGCAGCGATGTGCCGGGTGTCCAGAATGCTTCTACCATCGTTTTCCTCCGTAATAAGGTGTTGAAATAGGTAACAGATCGGATTCAGTTATGGCCGCCCATCAGGTCGTCGATGCCCTTCAACACGCGGCCCATCACCTCGTCTGAGAATTGCAGCGTCTCGTACTCAGAGCCAAGCGGCTGGGTGGCATCCAACCCCATCTTGGCCCCTAACCCACCCTCGGCGGACGGGTCCAGCATGTTGCACATCACGTCCGGCACGACGAAGGCGTCTTTATC
This sequence comes from uncultured Anaerolineae bacterium, assembly GCA_964637665.1. GTDB lineage: Bacteria > Chloroflexota > Anaerolineae > Aggregatilineales > UBA3940 > CAZWUX01. The sequence goes on along the minus strand of CAZWUX010000106.1, from coordinate 4,114 downwards.
CGCCTGAAAGCGCGTCGCGAGCGCCCACATCACCTGCGCCTCGTTGAACACGTCGATGTCCTCATCCACCACGATGACGAGCTTGAGGTAATGGTCGAGGCCGAACAGCAGCATCGCCGCCTGTTTGGGCTGGCCCTCCATCGTCTTTTTCATCGACACGTAGCAGTGATAATGCGTGCCCGACATCGGGTAGTTCATGTCGACCACGTTGGGGAACTCCTTTTTGAGCTTCTCGTAGACGCGCGGCACGCGCGACGCCTTGCTCAGGTTGAGATGCTCGGCGGACGCGCCCGGAATCACCGTCTGGAAGATCATGTCCTTGCGATGCGTCACCGCCCGCACCTCGAACACGTGCCGCGTCGAGCGCGCCGACGCATACCCCGTGTATTCCCCAAACGGCCCTTCATCGCGCCGCTCTCCGGGGAGGAACACGCCCTCGATCACCATCTCAGCATGGGCGGGCACCATCAGGTCGACCGTCTCAGCGGGCACAACCGGGACTGGCTGCCCCATCAGCGCCCCGGCAAGCTCCATCTCATCCTCATCCACCGGTAAACGGGTTGCGCCTGCCAGTGAGATCGCGGGATGCACGCCGATCAGGACGGCAGCTTCAAGCGGCTGGCCGCGCTGCTCGGCGCGCCGCTGGAAGTCCCACAGATCGCCGCGTGAGTGCAGACTCGCCCCGAACGTGCGGGCGTCCTGCACGCCCATGCGCGTGAAGTTGAGATTCCCGATTCCTGTATCCGGGTCTTTGGCGAGAACCACGCCGCCTGTGATGTAACGCCCGTTGTCGACCTCGAAATGAACGGGGATGGGATACTGCCAGAGGTCGACCGCATCCCCCGTGCAGATGATGTCCTTAACCGGCGCATCTTCCGCCTCGACCGGCGGGACACGCTCCGCCGTGCGGCTCAGCCAGCCGGAGACGAGGTCTTTGCTGCCGTTTAAGCCGATGCCGAGCGCGATGCGCTTCCGGTCGGCGAACAGGTTCGCCACGACGGGCTGCTCGAAGCCCTTTACCGCGCTGAAATATAAAGCCGGGTACTTGTGCCGCCGCTCTAACTCCGTCGCATAAGCGGTGATGTCATGTTCCAGCTCAACCGGTTTGTCGATCTCCCATAACTGGTCGGGATGCTTCCGCCTGAGGAAGTCGAGAAAACCCCGTAAATCTACGCTCAATTCCGAACTCCTGTGTCTTTATCCAAACGTCCAAACTCTGCCGTGCCGGGTATTCCCGGCGGCAGTTCACTAAGCGAAAATCAGTTTTTGGCGGATGATCTGTCGGCTGGCTAGGTCGCAGCCACCTTCCTGCGCTGCTGGGCCGAGACGATCACCAGAATGAGGATCGTCACGATGTACGGCGCCATCAGGGCAAAGTAGGGCGGGACGCCCAGACTCTGATAGCGAATGGACAGACTCTCGGTCAGCCCGAAGAGGAGCGAGGCCGCCAGGATGCGGATCGGGTTGCCCCCGCCGAACAGCAGCGCCGCCAGCGCGATGAACCCCCTCCCGGCAGTCATGTTCTGCACGAACTGGGTCAGGTAGCCGAGCGCCAGATGCGCCCCGGCCAGCCCGACCAGCACGCCGCAGGCCAGCGAGGCGAAATAACGCATCCCCCGGACGCTGCGGCCCGCCGTCTCCAGCGCCTCCGGGTGCTCGCCGGTAGCGCGCAGGTGCATCCCCAGCGGCGTGTGGTAGAACAGCAGATACAGGCCGGGCACGGCCAGCCACGATAGATAGGTCAGGATCGTGTGGTTGCCGAACAGCAGGCCGATGGCCGAGTCGGCGGGGATGCCCGGCAGGGGAATCTCCGGCAGCGGCTTGATTCCGGGGTCCGCGAATGAGGCCTTCACGTCGAACAGCACCCGCATCAAGAACGTCGTGCCGCCGATCGCGAGGATATTGATCGCGATGCCGACGACGAATTCATCCGTCTTGAGGTCGACCACGAACACCGCGAACAGCAGCCCGACCAGCAGCCCGGCCACCGCCCCCGCGACGACGCCCGCCGCCGCGCTCCCCAGAAAGTAACTGACGGCCACTGCGGCGAAGGCACTGATCAACATCTCACCCTCAAGCGCGATGTTCAGGATGCCCGCATAATGAGAGAACGCCCCGCCCAGCGCGGCCAGCAGCAGCGGCGTCATGATGCGAAAGGCGGCGCGATAAGTCGTCAGGCTGACCAGAAATTCCAGAAAATCCATATCCTTGCCTATCCTCCCTCTTGCTCGGCACGGGCCATTAACCCGGGCTGATCGTCCATCACATTCGGCCCGGCAGGTTTGCCCTGCTGAGGAGGATGACCACGCCGCTTGATCCACCGGGTGAAGAACGTAACCCCGACCTCGGCGGCAACCAGCAGAATGATGATCGACTGCAAAACCTGGCTCAATTCGGAGGGCACGTTGGTCGCCGCTTCCATGCCCAGCCCACCACTCTTCAGCACGCCGAACAGCGGGCCGACCAGCAGAATCCCCAGCGGGTTATTCATTGCCAGCAGCGCGACGAGGATGCCGTCAAACCCCCATCCGGGGGAGATGTCCTGAATGAAACGGTGCTGCACGCCCAGCACCTCGACGGCCCCGGCCAGCCCGGCCAGCGCGCCGGAGATCGCCATCGCCTCGATCTGGCGGCGGTTGACGGAGATGCCGATGTAGCGCGAGAAGCGCGGGTTCGCACCGGTCATCCGCAGCTCGTACCCCAGACTCGACCGGTTGAGCACGAACCAGAGGGCGATGCACAATAGAACGGCGATGACAAATCCCAGATTTAACCGCCCCCGCTCCACCAGCCGGAATAGAAACGAGGAAGGCTGGATGTTTTCCGTCATGCCCAGCGGTGAACCCGGTTTTTTGAACGGATAGCTCACCAGATAGGTGGTGAACAAAATCGCGATGTAGTTAGCCAGCGTGGTCGTCACGAGTTCATCCGCGCCGAACTGTGTTCGGAACCACTCGAAGGGAGCCGCCCACAGCCCCCCGGCGATAATCCCCGCCAGCAGCGCCAGCGGCACGTGAAGCCAGGGGGAGAGCCCCGTCACGTAGACGCCAACCAGCGCTGCGGCGACCGCCCCCATGTAGAGCTGGCCCTCACCGCCGATGTTGATCACGCCGCTTCGGAAGGCGATCGCCGCTGAGAGGCCGGTCAGGATGAGCGGGGTTGACTTGGCAAGTGTCCCTGCGATAGCTTCCGGCGAGCCGAGCGCTGCTGTGAACAGCGCACCGTAAGCGACGAGCGGGTTATCCCCTGTGATATAGATGATGAGTGACCCGATCAAGACGGACAGGAGAATCGCCGAGAGCGCCTGTCCAAAACGCCGTGTGCGCCCGGCCAGCACGGCCCTGAACTGGGTGCCAAATTCGCTCATTGTGATACTTCCCTCGAATCGGGAATTGTGTTCTGTCGGCGTGCGCCAATCATATACAATCCCAACTCCTCTCGCGTCACTTCATCCGGTTTGAACTCGCCCGCGATGTCTCCCTGGTACATCACCAGAGTCCGGTCGCTGATGCTGAAGACCTCGTCGAGATCGGTGGAAACCAGCAGAATCGCCCGGCCATTATTCCGCATGTCGACGAGCACATCCCGGATGTAGCGGCTGGAAGCGATGTCGATGCCCCGCGTGGGCTGGACGACGACCAGCACCGTCGAGTCAAACGACAGCTCGCGGGCCACGACGACTTTCTGCAGATTCCCCCCGGACAGCGTCCTCGCCAGCGTGTGGATGCTGGGCGTTTTTATGTCATAACGCTCGACCAGCTCAGAGGAAAACGTGTCGACCTTCCGCCTTGATATCCATCCCCACGACGCGAGCGGCGGTTTGTTGTGACGCCGGGCGATGAGGTTTTCGGACACCGAGGCGTCGAGGTTCGTTCCGGTCGCGATACGGTCTTCAGGGACGTGCGACACGCCCTGTTTTCGGACCGCGTCAGGCCCCTTTCGTATCACGTTGGCCTCTTTCACGAAGACCTGCCCCGACACCGCCGGGCGCATCCCCGTGACGGCCTCCACCAGCTCCGACTGGCCGTTCCCCTCGACCCCGGCCAGCGTCACGATCTCCCCCTCACGTACGTCGAAGCTGACGCCCCGCACCGATATCACGCCGAGCGCGCCC
>CAZWUX010000105.1:8831-12497 GCA_964637665.1 uncultured Anaerolineae bacterium | reverse complement strand
TTATCTCCTGCCGGCACACCTGAGTGTGGGTGCGCGCCCCGGGCTGCGCGTGCGGGACTGAAGAGCGCGTGCGCCAGATGTCCGAAGAACGTGCGCCGTGCGGGCCGGGAACGATCACCGGGTGCGAGGGTTTCCCGCGGCTGGCGACCTGTTGCCTGGAGAGGAGCTGGGAGGGCGGAGCCAGGCTCCTGGATTGCGCGCTCGATCTCGAGTGTGAGCGCGTTCAGTTCTGGGGAGAGGCCACGACCGACGACGAGGGGATCGCCACCGTGGCCCGCGCCTTCGACGCCGAGGTGGTGATGCGGCCCTCGGAACTCGCGACGGACACCGCCACGAGCGAATCCGCCCTACGCCACTTCCTCGACAGCCTGCACGCCGCCGAGGACTACGACCCCGACCTGATCGTGTTTTTGCAGGCGACGGCCCCCATCCGCCGCCCGTTCGACGTGGACCGCGCCATCGCGACGCTTCAGGCCGCCGGGGCCGACTCGCTGCTGTCCGTCGTGCCGTCGCACAGCTTCCTGTGGCGTCATACTGACGAAGGCAGCGCCGAGCCGGTGAACTACGATTATCGGAGCCGCCCCCGCCGCCAGGACCTCGAACCGCAGTACGCGGAGAACGGCTCGATCTATGTGTTCAAGCCCTGGGTGCTGCGCGAGCATGACAACCGCCTCGGCGGAAAGATCGTGCTCTACGAGATGGACGCGTGGAGCGGCATCGACATCGATGCCCCCCACGACCTCGCCCTGTGCGAGTGGATCATGAGCCGCCGCCTGGGGCAGAAAGGGTGAGGTCGCCGCCGGGGATGGCGATTCAGCGGGGGCAGCCCTGTAAGTCCCACTCGTAGTAGCCTTCCATCAACTGCGCGGCCTGCCATTCGCCGTCTGCCCCCCACACGACGAGCAGGTAGGGCAGTTCGCCGTTCCGGGTGGTCGCATCCGTCGCGACGCAATACAATTCGTCTGCGCCGCGCACCGCCGGATCGCCCTCCACCATGCCGGTGATTTCTGCGTCAGACTGGCCGTCGGCGGCCATCTGGCTCAGGGCGGCCTCACGGGCGGGGTCGTCGGGTCCGCCGCAGGCGGCGAGCAGGATCAGGGTGAGCAGGGCGAGCGTCAGGAACCGAATCCGCATCGTCGATCTCCATCTGAAAGTGGGATGTGCATGGAAGCGCGTGAACGCCACCCCGGTATTATACCCCGCCTCGTACGGGCCATCTGGACGAAAGAAAATTTATGGGCGCTCGTGCTGGGCGTGCTGCTGCTCGTGACCTTCGCCTGCGCGACGATGGGCGTGCAGCCTGAGTTCGTCTACACAGGGTTTTAGGTGGCGACGCCCTGGGACACCTTCGCAGTGGGCATCGTCGGGGTGCTGGCCTTCGGGGGGCTGATCGTCGCGGCCCGGCGGGAGGGTGGTGCGCGGATCAGCGCCGGGCTGGCGCTCGTCGCGTCGGGGGCGCTCGTGTACGTCCTCGTCGGGCGCGCGGCGGCGCTGATATTCCTCGGCATCGACGCGCTGCTGGTCCTTCTGACGTGGCGATTAGCAGGGTCCAAATTTTCCGTGGCGTGGATTATCGCGCTCATCGCGCTGCTCGCGGCGGCCAAGCTGCCGCTCGTCCAGCGGATGCTCGCCTCCGGCGCGTCCAACCCGTTCGGGCTGGGGCCGGGGCTGTGGATCGGCGTGTCGTACCTGATCTTCAGGTTGATCCACGTCACAATCGACGCGCGCAAGGGGCGGATCGAGGCGATTCCGTTGATGGGGATGGCGGTCTATGCGCTGCACCCGGCGAGCCTCGTCGCGGGGCCTATCGACCGGATTCAGAACTCGCTCGCCGCGCAGGCCGACCGGCTCACCGCCGATGACGTGCATCAGGGGTTGTGGAGGGTGTTCCGGGGCGTCGTCGTGAAGGTCGTCGTCGCCAACCCGCTGTACATCTTCATCGCGGCGCACGACATGGCGCGCGACCCCGACCGCCCGGTGTGGATGGCGTGGGCGTGGCTGCTGGCGTACACCTTCTATCTGCTGGCGGATTTCGCGTCGTATTCGGACATCGCCATCGGATTTGGGCGGTTGGCGGGGCTGCGGCTGCCGGAGAACTTCGAGCGGCCTTACCTCGCGCCGTCGCTGACGGTCTTCTGGCAGCGCTGGCACATCACGCTCTCGGCGTGGGCGCGGGATTACGTCTTTTTCCCGGTGGCGCGGAACTTACGCACGCGGCTCGACCCGCGCCGCCGGAATCTGGCGCAGTTCGTGGCCCATATGGCGACCATGCTGGCGATCGGGCTGTGGCATGGGCTGACGCCCGCCTTTGCGGTATGGGGAATGTATCACGGACTGGGGATGTTTGCGGTGAGCCAGTTAGGCTGGTTCCGCAGGCCGGGGGAGGGGATGGGGCGCGCGCTGCGGGTGGGGGCGACGTTCGCCTTCGTCACCTTTGGGTGGGTGTTCTTCGCCGCCGACCTGCCGACGGCGGTCCGCATTTTCGCCAGATTGTTCGGGGTCGGCTGATGAGCGCATCGCAAGCGCGGGATGAAGCCGTATGAGCAACCCGACCGGGAAAGCATCGCCCTTCGCTACACCCGGAGCCATGCTGCGGACCTTCGGCAAGGCGGCCCTCGTCGCGGTGGCGATCAACCTGATCCTGCTGGCGGCGGGATTCGAGCCGGTGCGGGCGCTGGTCAGGATCAACACCTACGATCTGCTGGGGAGAGGGCGGGCGCGGCTGGCGTACCCGTCGGACTTCCAGAATGGGCAGCTTCCGCTGGATGCGCTGCTGGCGGCGCACGCCATCAGCCAGCCGAAGGGGGAGGATGAATACCGGGTCGTGCTGCTGGGGGAGTCGGGGGTGGCGGGGTGGGGGCTGCCGGATGATAAGACGCTCGCGGCGCAGTTGACGGCGGACGAGGTCCGAATCGGCGGGCGGCGGGTCGTGGCGTATAACCTCGCTTACCCGCAGCCGGGCGCGGCGCGTGACCTGCTGATCCTCGACGCGGCGCTGGCCTATAACCCGGACCTGATCGTGTGGTTCGTCACGCCGGCGACGCTGAACAATGCGCCGGATGCCGCCGGGCAGAACCGCGTGTTCTTCGATTTGAACCGGGAGAGGTTGGCCGAGCTGGCAGAGGAATACGATCCGCTGGTGGGGGAGTGGGTCGATGCGAACGCCGCCGCGCTGTTGACGCCCCGGCCCTGGTGGTACCGCTACAGCGCGATCAGGGGGCAGGATACCCTGCCGGTGTGGATTAACTCGTTATTTTATCCGTTCAGCCCGCCGGACCTGGCGGAGTCGGACCGCCGGGTGGGGCTGGAGGAGCCGCCGGATGAGGCGCGGTATACGCTGGACCATCCGGGCTTCGAGGAGATGCCGAATGCGGCGTGGGCGTTTCTGAGGGCGGGGTGCGTGGAGGCAGATGCGGGGGGCGCGGGGCTGCTGGTGGTCAATGAGCCGCTCGCCATGCTGGGCGATCCGGGGATGGGAGGGGTGGCGAATTCGATGTATACGTGGGCGCTGTATGAGCGCTACCGGGTTGCGCTGGCGGATTATGCGGGGGAGCATGGGCTGTGGTACGCCGATCTGTGGGATGCGGTGCCGAACGCGCACTTCACGGATACGCCGACTCATATGGATGCCGCCGGAGCGGCGATCTTAGCGGGCAGGCTGGGGGA
>CAZWUX010000105.1:0-8731 GCA_964637665.1 uncultured Anaerolineae bacterium | reverse complement strand
GTCGATCCGACCGTCCCGCCGCCGACTCCGCCCCCCGCCGACCAGCGCGACTACGAACTGTGCGTGAGCATCGCCAGCGACTCGAACGGCTACGGGCACGTCAGCTTCCTGATCCCGGAGCCGGAGCAGGACCCGGACCCGGTGGCGATCACGTACATCACGCCGCTGGCGAAGCCGCTGCAAGCGCATCTCGACGCGGTGGGCCTCGACTATCTGGAGGTCCGCGATAGGAGTCTCTCGGCGGGCGGCCTGACCATCGAAAGCGCGAACTACCTCGAAAGCGATCAGCTTGCCCGGCTAAGGGAGGATCGCTGCCAGTTCGTGGTCGTGACGCCATTTTTCCCGGACGTGGCGGTGGACCTATCGCGCCCGGAGGATTACCTCACGAACATGGGGCACCTGGTGAACCACATCACGCGGTCCAGCCCGGCGTCGCGCATCCTCGTCCTGAATTTCTATCAGGCGAATCCTGCGGAGTTCACGATCTCGAACATGGGGAGGGGCGTGCGCCCGGAGCGCATTGCGGCGTTCAATGAGGCGCTGGAAGCATCATGTAATGATCCAGAGGGGCTGGGGGGCGTCGAGCAGGTAACGTGCGTCGACATCCGACCGTTTTTTGAGGACATGGGGATGGCGCATGTGCTGGGGGAGACGACGCGGGAGGATTTCGAGGCGGCGCTGGACCGGGAGAACTCGTACACAGCGATGGTGTGGGATTATTTCGAGCGACACCCGGATGGCACGCTGGTGGGGGATGGCATCCACCTGAGTCTGGCGGGGCGTGATCGGTTGGCGGAGAGGTTGGCGGGGATCATACTCGACATGAGCCGGGTGGAATGATTCGCATAGGAATGGTGGGCGTTGGAAAGCGTCGCCGTTTCTGGATTAAGCTATAGATGCTGTGGCTGGCGGCAGGGTTGTCGAGTTAGCCCGGTTGAGGAACGGCGTAATAAGCTGGAGCCGCCCCATTCTTGCCGACTTAAGCCTGCCCCCCTAGAAGGGGGGCGGACGAGGGTGCTGCCTGACGTAAGTTGGGCAGCACCCTCGCCGGGGGTTTTTAACTCGCTTAACGAGAAACACCACACAAGGAGCGAACATGAACCGAGAAGAACGTCGCATCGCCGAGGGCATCCTCTACACGGATGAGTACCAGTTGACGATGGCTCAGCTTTATTACCGGGAGGGGATGCACGAGACGCTGGCCCAGTTCGACCATTTTTTCCGGGATTACCCGGACTATGGGGCGCACAAGGCCGGGTACTGCGTCAATGCGGGGATGGAGTGGCTGCTCGATTGGATGGATGGGGCGCACTTCCGGGATGAGGATATCGACGTGCTGAGGGGTCACACCGGGCAGACCGGGGAGAGGCTGTTCGGGGATGATTTTCTCGGTTGGCTGCGGCAGAACGGGAACTTCGACGGGATCACGATGCGGGCCATCCCGGAAGGGCGGATCGTTCACCCCAACGTGCCACTGGTCGTCGTCGAGGGGCCGCTGGCGATGGCGCAGATATTGGAGACGCCGCTGCTCAATCACCTGAACTACCCGACGCTGATCGCGACGAAGGCAGCGCGTATCACTGACGTGAGCCGGGGTGGGCTCGTGCTCGAATTCGGGCTGCGGCGCGCGCCGGAACGGGGATCGAGCGCGGGCATCCGGGCGGCGCTGATCGGCGGGGTGGACTTCTCGTCGGCGGTGGGGGTGTCCGAGGTCGTCGGGCTGCCCGCGAAGGGGACGCACGCGCACAGCATGGTGCAGGCGTTCATCGCGCTGGGAGGAACGGAGCTGGATGCCTTCCGGGCCTACGCAGACGTGTATCCCGACGACTGCCTGCTGCTGGTGGACACCATCGACACGCTGGAGAGCGGCGTGCCGAACGCGATCAAGGTGTTCGAGGAACTCAAGCGCAGGGGGCACCAGCCGATCGGCATCCGGCTCGACTCCGGGGACCTCGCCTTCCTCGCCATTCAGACGGCCAAGATGCTGAACGACGCCGGGTTCGAGGATGTGTCCATCGTGCTGTCGAACCAGCTCGACGAGATGAACATCTGGCAGATTTTGACCCAGATCGAGGATGAGGCCGCCGCGTACGGCGTGGACCCGGACCGCATGATCGGGCGGCTCTCCTATGGGGTCGGGACGCGGCTCATCACCTCGCAGGGGGCGTCGGCGCTGGGGGGCGTGTACAAGCTCGTCGCGATGTGCGAAGACGGAAACTGGGTGCCCGCGATCAAAATATCTGAGACGCCGGACAAAATCCCCAACCCCGGTGATAAGCGCGTGTGGCGGTTGTATGACACGCGGGGTAAGGCCGTCGCGGACGCGTTGAGCTTGAATGGAGACGACCTGCGTGGGGAGGATGCCATCCGGCTGCACCATCCGACCGACCACACGAAATACCGGACCATCCGGCAGGCGGAGATTTCGGAGATCGAGCCGCTGCTGGTCGACATGATCCGTGAGGGGAAGCAGGTCTACGAGCCGCCGTCCATCGACGTGCTGCGCGCTCGGCGCGCGGCGGACGTGGCGCGGTTGGACCCCGGCGTGCGGCGGTTGATGAACCCGCACATATACCACGTCTCGCTGACGGAAACGCTGTGGAATTACAAACAGGAGTTGATCCGGTCGGTCGAGGCAAACAACGCTACGTGATAAGAATCGTGTTTTTTACAGGTAGACAGGAGAAACAGACATGGCAGATAAAGTCATCGTCCGGCAGGACAATGAGATGCAGATGGCGTTCGAGGCGGTTGATCCGCGGGCCGCGGAGGATGCGGATGATTATCACGTCATCGAGAGGCTGTATGACCTGACGCCGCATGGGATGCTGCTCGCCAGCCTGGGGGCGTGCACCTGCATCATGCTGCACAGTTATGCGCAGAATCATGACATCGAGCTGCGGGAGGTCGACGTGCGGATGAGGTACATCCATGAGCCGGAGGACCGCATTGAGGCGACGGTCGGCCTGGTGGGTGAGTTCGATGAGAAGACGCGCGCGAGGTTGTACCAGATTTCGCCACACTGCACGGTGCATCACGCGCTGAGCAAGGGGATCGAGATCGGTTGGTCGGAGTTTGAGGGGGAGGGAGAGGCGGGCTGAGGATGGCGGAGAAGGGAGAGGGAATCGTCACGATCGCGCTCAACCCGGCGCTGGACAAAAGCGCCAGCGTCGAGCATGTCCGGCCCAATGCCAAGCTGCGCTGTAAGCCGCCGCGCTTCGATCCCGGTGGCGGGGGGATCAACGTGGCGCGGGCCATCCGGCGGTTGGGTGGGGAGGCGCTGGCGCTGTACACGATGGGGGGGCCGCAGGGGCAGATGCTCATGAATCTGCTCGACGAGGAGGGAGGGGATCACCACCCGGCGCGGATCGGCGGGAATACGCGGGAGAGCCTGACGGTGATCGAGGAAGCGACGGGCCAGCAGTACCGGTTTGGTTTCCCCGGCCCGCAGCTTGCGGAGAAGGAATGGACGTAGTTCTTCGACTACCTTGCAGACATGAACCCGCCGCCCGCTTACGTCGTGGGGAGTGGCAGCCTACCGCGCGGCGCGCCTGCCGATTTTTATGGGAGGCTCGCCCGGCACGTGCGTGATCTCGGCGGGAGGGCGATCGTGGACACGTCGGGTGAGCCGCTGGTCGAGGCGGCGGAGGCGGGGGTGTACCTGCTGAAGCCAAACATCCGCGAGTTAGGGCAGATCGCGGGGCGGGAGCTGCGGAGCGATCGGGAGATCGAGGCGGCGGCGCGGGACCTGATCGACGATGGGGACAATGAGGTGTTGATCGTGTCGATGGGGGCTGCCGGGGCGATGCTCGTTACCGGGGAAGGGGCGCAGCGCATCGCCGCGCCGATGGTCCCGATCCAGAGCCGGATCGGGGCGGGTGACAGCATGGTGGGTGGCATCACGCTGGCGCTGGCGCGCGGCTGGGATGTGCTGGCGGCGGCCCGCTTTGGCGTGGCGGCGGGTTCCGCTGCCGTCATGACGCCGGGCACGCAGTTGTGCACGAAAGAGGGCACTGAGCGGTTGTATGAGCAGATGGCGGGGGAAGCCTGTTGATGGGGGATGACGCGGCTGCGGGGGGCGGGGCGGGATTTTACATTGCGGGGTTCTGGCGGCGGGTGGCGGCGGACGCCGTCGACGCGGTGATCGTCGCGGGTGCGTGTGGGTTGATCGGGTTGGCGCTGGGGGATGCGGCCTTCCGGCTCGGCGCGTGGGGGCCGATCATCGGGTTCGTGCTGGGGGCGGCTTATCTGGGGTTGGGGAACTCGCGGCTCATGGAGGGGAGGACGCCCGGCAAGCGGTTGGCGCAGATCGTGACGGTAGGGCGAGACGGCGATGTGCTTCCGGTAAGGCGAGCGCTCGTGCGGGGGGCGATCCTCAGCCTGATCGTGACGGGCAGCAGTCCGGCGTTCGACGTGCCGGTTCTCGCCACGCTGGCGATTCTGGCCGCGGTGGGTGGGGGCCTCTACCTGATATACGGGTTATTCTTCAACCGGGAAACGCGGCAGGGGCCGCATGACCTCGTTGTGGGGTCGTACGTGGTGGAGGTGCCGCCGCCGGGGCCGGGGGCGGCTCCGCCGGAAGCCCGACCGCTGCACGAACGGCTGGCGCTGGGGTGTGGGGGGCTGTTCTTGGCGCTGGGCGCTGCGATCCTCGTGGCGAGCGTGGTGAGCCGCCCTGTGAGGCTGCTGTTCGGCGTGGTTCCACTGACGGAGACTCCGGCGGTGGCGGACCTGAGGGCGCGGATCGAGGCTGATCCGCGATTTATGGACGTGGACGTGCAGCGTGGGGTGAGCACGTCGCTGGAGGATGAGACTGCGGCGTACGACACGCTGCGCGTGCAGGTCATCATGCGGGGGCGGTGCAATGAGATCGAAGGGGCGTGCAGCGCGGCGGCGGAGCAGATCGCGGGCATGGTGCTGGCGAACTACGCCGACGCCGATCAGATCGAGGCGCTGCAAGTGACCGTCACGAACCGGATGGACATGGGCTGGTTCCGGTTCAGCGGGTCGGTGACGGATGTGCGGGAGCTTTAAGTGCCGAGTGCCTAGTGCCAAGTGCAGAGTAGTCCATCAGTCGGTCAGTTTTTCAGTGTGATGTCCCCCCGCCGCGCGACAACGTTCTTTTGGTGGAATCGGGGGAGGGCTGGGAACCGTCCGCCTTACCCCCGCTTGCAGACACTTCACCGGGCAGGGCGGGTTTTCCTGCGAAAACCCCCTCTGCCTCGCTGCGCTCGGCTGTCTCCCCCTTAGCAAGGGGGAGAGTTGCGGGCGTAGCGGGGTAACCCACCCGTGACAAACGTCTGTAGCTGGGAATAACGGACGGCTACCCCTTCCGTTCCGAGAGGATGGCCTGTGCCGCGCCGATCTGGGCGTCCACGGCCTCCGGGGCCGTGCCGCCCGCGGCCTTCCGCCGGGAAACCGCGCGGTCGAAGTCGAACACCTCGTAGACATCCCCATCAAACTCAGACGAAACAGCCTGATAATCCGCCAGCGGCAGCGCGTCCAGCGAGACGCCGCGCTCCTCTGCCGCGCGCACCAGCCGCCCGACGAGGGAGTGCGCCTCGCGGAAGGGCACGCTGCGCTCCACCAGATAGTCGGCCACATCGGTGGCGAGCATCGAGGCGTCGAGGGCGGCGCGCATGGCGTCGGGATGGGGCGTCAGGGAGCGGATCACGCCCGCCACGACGGGCAGCATCAGCGCCAGCGTGTCGGCGGCGTCGAAGGCGGGCTGCTTGTCCTCCTGCATGTCCTTGTCGTAGGTGGAGGGCAGGCCCTTGAGCGCGACGAGCAGGCCGACGAGGCCGCCGATGAGGCGACCGCTTTTGCCGCGCGCCAGCTCCAACGCGTCGGGGTTGCGCTTCTGGGGCATGAGGCTGGAGCCGGTCGTGTAGGCTTCGCCGATGGTGATGAAGCCGAAGCCGCCGCTGCTGTAGAGGATCAGGTCCTCGGCGAGGCGGCTGACGTGGACGCCGATCAGGGCCGTGCAGAAGAGATATTCGGCCAGAAAGTCGCGGTCGGACACGGCGTCGAGGCTGTTTTCGGTGATGGCGGGCAGGCCGAGGTCGGCGGCGAGGGCCGTGCGATCGATGGGGAAGGGGGTGCCGCTCAGCGCGCCCGCGCCGAGCGGCGAGACGGCGGCCCGGCGCTCGCAGTCGGAGAGGCGATCCTGATCGCGCTCGAACATCCAGAAGTAGCTGAGCAGCCAGTGGGCGAACGTGATGGGTTGGGCGGGTTGGAGATGGGTGTAGCCGGGCATGACGAGGCCGCGATGTGCGCCGGCAACCTCGACGAGAGCGGCCTGCACGTCCGCCAGCGCAGATCGCGCCTCGCGGATGGCGTCGACGAGCCACAGGCGGGCGTCGAGGGCGACCTGATCGTTGCGGCTGCGCCCGGTGTGCAGCTTGCCCGCCGCCGGGCCGACGATCTCAGTCAGGCGGCGCTCGACGGCGGTGTGGATGTCCTCGTCGCCGGGGGCAGGCTCGAAGCGCCCGGTAGCGAACTCGTCCTTGACCTGCGCCAGCCCGTCGACGATGGCGGTGTGCTCGGCGGCGGCGATCAGCCCGGCGCGGTGGAGCGCGCCCGCGTAGGCGACGCTGCCGCGGATGTCGGCGTCGTACAGCCGACGGTCGAAGCTGAAGCTGTCGCCGAAGGCGCGCAGCAGGTCGTCCGTCTCGCCGTCGAAGCGGCCTCCCCAGAGCATATGGACTCCTTACTCAGTTGATCGGCTGCCGGTTTTTTTGGATTAGCCGGGTAACTGTGTTGGCTCTGCGGGAACCCCCCTGTGGGCCTGCGGCCCATCCGTCCCCCCTTGCAAGGGGGGACAGGTCTGAGCGTTAGCGAAGACCAGGGGGGTTCTGGCGAATCAAGCTATCACTTCCAACATAGGGAAGCCACCCAGTTAATCCACAAACCACCAGCAGGCCGAACGTACAAAAAACCGCGTCAGTCGCGCTTGAAGATCGAGTAGTCGGGTTGGCGGAAGCGGCTCTGCCCGGTGCCCTCGATGCTGAGCAGGGCGTCGACCTTGAGGGGCAGGCCCCACAGGTGAATGAAGCCCTCGGCGTCCTCCTGATTGTACACGTCGGACATGCCGAACGAGGCGTAGTCCTCACGGTAGAGACTGTAGGGCGACTTGCGGCCCTGCACGATGATGTTGCCCTTGTACAGTTTGAGCCGGACGTGCCCGGTGACGTGCCGCTGGGTGACCATCACGAAGCCGTCCAGCGCCTCGCGCAGGGTGGAGAACCACTTGCCGTCGTAGACGAGTTCGGCGTAGCGCAGGCCGATCATCTGCTTGAAATGCAGGGTGTCTTTGTCGAGGCAGATGGCCTCAAGCTCCTGATGGGCCTTGTAGAGCAGGGTTCCGCCGGGCGTCTCGTAGACGCCGTGCGACTTCATGCCGACCAGCCGGTTTTCCACGAAGTCGATGCGCCCGATGGCGTGCTCGCCGCCGATCTCATTCAGACGTTCGAGCAGCGTCACGGGGTCGAGGCGCTCGCCGTCCAGCCCGACGGGGACGCCGCTCTCGAACTCGATCTCGATCTCGGCAGGCTCATCGGGGGCGGTCTCCGGGCTGTTGGAGAGCAGGTACATCGACTCTTCGGGCGTCAGCCAGGGGTCCTCAAGCAGGCCGCCCTCGTGGCTGATGTGCCAGATGTTGGCGTCGCGGCTGTAGATCGACTTGGGTGTGTGGGGTACGGGGATGTTATGCGCTTTGGCGTAGTCGAGCGCGTCCTCACGGCTGCGGATGTCCCACTCGCGCCAGGGGGCGATGATCTTGAGCGTCGGGTTGAGGGCCATCGCGGTGACCTCGAAGCGGACCTGATCGTTGCCCTTGCCCGTGCAGCCGTGAGCCAGGGCGTCGGCCCCCTCGGCCTCGGCGATCTCGACCTGTCGCTTGGCGATCAGGGGGCGGGCAAATGACGTGCCGAGCAGATATTTACGCTCGTAGATTGCCCCGGCCTGAAGGGTCGGGAAGATGTAGTCGGTCAGGAATTCCTCGCGCAGATCGTCGACGATGACCTTGCTCGCGCCGCTGGCGATGGCCTTGTCCTCCAGCCCCTCAAGCTCGCTGCCCTGACCGAGGTCGGCGGTGTAGCAGATAACCTCGCAGTTGTAATTTTCGATCAGCCAGGGGACGATGATCGACGTGTCCAGCCCGCCGGAGTAGGCGAGCACGACCTTTTTGACCTGATCCATGTGTCTGCGTTCAGCCATGATAAAAATTCTCCTTAATTGGTGTGGGCAAAAAGCCTCGATGTGATGCGTCAATGCCGGGGCACAGCCCGGCGGCGTTCATTTATGTCCGGTAGTGACCGTTGATCGTGACGTACTCGTGGCTGAGGTCGCAGGTCCACACGAGGGAGGATGCGCTCCCCAGACCGAGGTCGAGCCGGAATCCCCACTCGTCGCCGCCCATAAGGGCGATGGCGGCTGGCTCGTCGTAGCCGGTAGGGCGGCCAGCCGAGACGAGGTGGGCGGCCTCGCCGCCTGATGCGTCGAGCAGCCACAGGCCGATGCGATCCGGGTCGAGGTCGACGCCCGAATAGCCCGCCGCGCACACGACGCGGCCCCAGTTCGGGTCGCCGCCGTAGAAGGCGGTCTTGCACAGGGGGGAACGGGCGATGGCGTTGGCGATGGTCCGGGCGTCGGCCTCGGTGGGCGCGCCGGTCACCTCGATGGTGACGAACTTGGTCGCGCCCTCGCCGTCGCGGACGATGGCCTGCGCCAG
>CAZWUX010000104.1:0-12661 GCA_964637665.1 uncultured Anaerolineae bacterium | reverse complement strand
CGTTTTGGCCTGTTGAACAGTCTGTTGGGCGCCATAATCGTGTACGCCGGGCTGATGCTGCCATTCACCATTTACCTGCTGCGGAATTTCTTTATCACGATTCCCCGCGAGATCCAGGAGGCAGCGTTGATCGACGGATGCACGCAGTTTGATATCCTGTGGCGCATCATCCTACCGCTGGCCCGCCCGGCGATTGTCACCTCGATGCTCGTTAACGCCGTCTGGGTATGGAATGAACTGCTCATCGCGTTGGTCTTCCTTCAACGCGAGGAGCTGCGAACGCTTATTGTTGGAATCTCCGCCACGCTTCAGAAGCGTTTTACCCTCAACGTCCCGATCCTGATGGCTGGTCTGGCGATTGCGACGATCCCGATGATCTTCCTGTACGCCGTTGGCCAGCGAGCCCTCGTGCGTGGCCTAGTCGCCGGCTTCGAGAAATGAACCTGTAACTCAGCAACAGTTAAAGTAAAGGATTAAGGCTGTGTCTGCCCCACTGATTCCAACCGAAATCCGAGAGGTCCCCGGAGCTATTCGGTCCACGGTCGAAAAGACACGACCGGTGGCCCACCAGGCCGCATCAGACGTTCGCGCTCGCAATCCGCGGCGTGTCTTTATCACGGGAAATGGGACGTCTTATTATACGAGTCTGGCCGCGAGCTACGCGGCCCGGCAGTTCGCCCGGCCCGACGATCCGTTTGTGTTCGCCATGATGGCCGGGGATCTACGCTACTACACGCCCGCTCTTTCGGCAGACGATGTGATCGTAGGCGTATCCGCATCGGGGGAGTTTCGAGACGTTCTTGCCCTCTTCGAGCGGCTTGAAGGCAAGTGCACGCGGATAGGCATTACCCATGTGCCTGGCTCGTCCATCACGGAACTGGCAGACTACACTCTCGTAAGCCAGGGAGGGGAGAGCCACGTTCCAGTCATGACCAAAACGTATGCAAGCACTCTCACGGCCATCTATCTCTTCGTGTTGGAGCTGCTCCAGGCGAGCGACGAGGTCTTTGACGATCTCGCCGCATCTGCTGAACGGGCCGAGTCGGCTATCCAGGCGGCGGAGAAATTGGTTCCTGAAATGCTCCCGGACGTGTCACAGCTACCGCACGCGTTCTATTTTGGGGCGGGCAGTGGGTATGCTGCCGCTCTTGAAGGCGCGCTGAAGATGAAGGAGATGGCGCTGTTGCACGCAGAGGGCAGCGAGACCTGGGAGATGGCGTCCGGTCCCGCCACGATGGTGGGCGAAGCGACCCTGTGCGTTGCGATGTACACGGGTGACGAGGCGGGGGACAGTGCGACAGCCGGTGGAGCGCAGCACGCGAAAGAGTGGGGCGCAAAGGTTATTGAAGTAGGTACGAACACGAGAGTAGGAGACGCGCACCTGCCGATGGAAACGCCATCCACACCGGCCTTCGCGCCCCTATCGCTGGTGCCGCCCTGTGCGTATCTCGCTGACAGCATTGCGCGAGCGCGCGACCTCAATCCGGACAAACCCCACTGGAGTGAGCGTTATCGGTCGCAAGGGATGACCCACATCATCGGCAACGAATAGCCGCCAGGAAGGTCAGGCAGCGTGACAGGTGATCCGCTTGGTGCGGTCGGCATCGACATTGGGGGCAGCCACGCTAAGATTGCGCTCATAGACGAACGCGGCAATCTCCTCACGCGCTGGCGGAGTACTTCTGCGGAAGCGGTCGCGGATCGCAGCGCTTTCTATGTTTGGCGATCGGCACAGGTCTCGGCCCGGTGTCGTAATACGAGGGGAGCCTCTACGCTACCGGGGTGGCTGTGCGGGTGATACCGGGCACATCATCCTCGAGCCGGGCGGCCCACGCTGTGCGATGGGGTGTGAAGGCTGCGCTGAGGCCCTATGCGGGGTGGCGGGTATCGAGCGGCTGGCCCTTGAAAGAACCGGCAAGGAGATGTTGGCCCAGGAGTTGATCACGCAGGCGCGCGAGGGCAACCGCGAGGCGGAAGACGTGATCGATCAGATCGGAGAGTGGATTGGGCTTACGCTGCTTTTTATAGTCAAGCCCCGTTTTCTTCGGCAGCTTCGGCAGATGGTCGTGTGACTGGACGGATGGCGAAGCTCAAAACAGGGCCGGACTGAAACCCTGGAAAGCTCGGCCTGACCCCCAAGAGAGGATCGGCCTGTCAGGAGCGAAAGTTGGACTCACGAACGGGTAAGAATATTCGCCTGGGGCGGTTATTCGACCGGCACAGCGGTAAGTCGATCATCGTTGCCTATTCCCACGGCGTACTGATGGGTCCTCGCCCTGGGATGCGGACGCTGGACGAGATGCGCACTGTTGCGCACGCGGTGTCAGGTGCAGACGGGTTGATGGTGGCACCTGGCATGGTCAAGCATCTTGAGGACGCTTATATCGGTCGTGATCGACCGTCGTTGGTCGTTCATCTGGACTACCAGAGTTTCAGCCGCAGTATCCTGCCATATGAGGAGGCGGCGACGGTAGAAATGGCCCGGATCGTGGATGTTGTCGCCACAGGCGCGGATGCTGTGATGACCTATTTGTACGTGGGCTACGACGATCCCGAACGGGAGAAGCTGGAGATTGAGCGAAATGCCCGGATCGCTCGCGCATGTGATCGATGGGGCGTCGTGCTCATGATCGAGCCGCGCAGCGCGCGCGAGGCCAGATCGCCCGGCGACAAGTCCGACCCGGACTTGATGGCGATGTACTGCCGCATCTCGGCAGAAATCGGGGCCGACCTGGTGAAGTGCATCTATCCAGGTAGTGAGGAGGGCCTGAGACAGGTAGTAGACGGGTGCCCCGCGCCGGTTCTGCTGGCCGGAGGCTCCAAGGCCGAGGAAGAGGAAACAGCCTTCGAACGTGCCCGCGAGGCCATGAGGGCCGGAGCAGCGGGGCTTGTCTTTGGGCGCAACATCTATCAAGCCGATGACCCGGCTGCTGCTTTAGCAGAATATCGTCGCATCGTGCATGGTCGAGAGAATGTCGCACCGCGCGCATGAGACAGTGCTGTCTCACGAGTAGAGGTATAAACGTCGATTGAGCTCCATCATTCTTACCATCACCCCTAATCCCTCGATTGACCGGTTAGCCGTCATTCGCAACTATCAGGTTGGCGCTATCCACCGCCCGGAACGGACGTTCAAGGTTGCTGGCGGAAAGGGACTCCACGTCTCTCGTACGATACGTCAACTGGGGGGCGATGTGGCGGCAGCCGTGCTTGTAGGGGGGCATGGCGGCAGATGGATCGTCGAACAGCTTGAGGAGCAAGGGATCCAGGTTTACAGCTCGTGGGTGCCCGACGAGTCCCGCTGCAATCTCTCAGTATACGACTCCGAAAACAATACCCTCACCGAGATTTATGAGTACGGGCCGACGATCAACAGCGCAACCTGGGAACAGTTCGAAGAAGTCGCGCTCGGCGCATCCGCTAATGCGCGTCTCGTGACACTATCCGGCAGCCTTCCGCCTGGGGCGCCCACCGACGGTTATGCGCGGTTGATCGCCGCCATCCAGCGACGGGGCATCCCCAGCTTCTTGGACAGCCACGGCCCAGAGCTAAGCGCTGCCCTGGAGGCGAGACCGCACCTGATCAAGATCAACGGGGACGAGGCCGGTGAACTCACAGGGCACGCGGTTGAGGGACTGGCCGACGCCCAAAGAGCCGCCGAGATCATAGTGCAGCATGGCGTGAACACTGCTGTGATCACGTTGGGCGCTCGCGGCTCTGTTGTAATGACGGGTGAGCAGGTTTGGCGAGTTACGCTGCCAGCGGTGGAGGCGCAGTCCCCAGTTGGAAGCGGGGACGTCCTTCTAGGGGCGCTCGCGCTGGCTATCAAGCAGGGGAAGGATTTTGTATATGCTCTCCGCTTCGCACACGCTGTGGCGACGGCCAACACGCTTCGCCTCGGTGCTGGCCGGTTTGACCTGGAATCTATCGAGTGGATTTATGGTGAGATCGTCGTCGACTCGTTTTGAGTTCGTTCAATCCCGTGTTGCTCATATCCCTCTCGGCACAGCCACCAGACAAAAGCTCCTAAGGACCGGCACATGAGGAAGTCTGACTCGACTCCAGAAACACGACAATCGCTGTTAGAGCAAACTGTGGCGATGCAGAAAGCAGGCGTACCTGCAGGTCGTTACAGTGTCTGTTCTGCTCATCCGTTTGTATTGGAAACCGCGATCATTCAGGCGAAGCGCCTCGGCGTACCATCCCTGATCGAATCCACGTGCAACCAGGTCAATCAGTTCGGGGGTTACACAGGCATGACCCCGGCTGATTTCGTTGAGTACATGAGGCGCCTCGCCGCTAAGCACGGGCTGCCCGCCGAACGGATGCTCATCGGCGGTGACCACCTGGGGCCGTACGTGTGGCGTGATGAGCCTGCCGAGGCGGCGATGGCTAAGGCCCACGTGCTCGTTCGGGACTGCGTGGCAGCAGGCTACACAAAGATCCACCTGGACGCCAGCATGCCATGCGCCGACGATTTGCGGGATCGTCCGCTCAGTACGGCTGTTTCGGCCAACCGGGCCGCGGAACTGGCTGCCACGGCTGAGGAGACGTTCCAGGAAACCGCGAATGGCGAGGCGGCCCCTCGCTACGTCATCGGCACAGAGGTACCAGCGCCCGGCGGCATTCACGGCGACGAGGATCAGGTTGCCGTTTCGGCCATTACAGATGTCAAAGAGACGATTGAGGTGACCCGGCGTGCGTTCCTGACGCGGGGGCTTGAGTCCGCCTGGGACCGGGTAGTCGCCGTCGTGGTTCAGCCCGGTGTCGAATACGGGAATAGCTCGGTTTTCGATTACCGCCCGGAGTCTGCCAGGGGTCTCTCTCGCTTCATCGAGGGATACGAGCACCTGATCTACGAAGCCCACTCCACAGATTACCAGACGCGCGAAGGTCTACGTCAGCTCGTCCGGGATCACTTCGCCATACTCAAGGTCGGCCCGGCATTGACCTTTGCCTTCCGCGAAGCGGTCTTTGCCCTGTCGTACATTGAGGAGGAGCTGTTTTCGGGCCACCCAGACGTGGAGTTATCCAGGATTCGCACAATTCTTGATCAAGCGATGCTGGAGCACGACGTGTACTGGAAGCCATACTATACCGGAACACCCGAGCAGCAGCGGCTGGCCCGACGATACAGCTTCAGCGACCGATCGCGGTACTACTGGGCTGTTCCCTCTGTGCAAAGTGCTCTGGCGCACCTGTGGGAAAATCTCGGATCGCGCACGCTTCCCCTGTCACTGCTGAGGCAGTTTTTGCCCATCCAGTATGAACGCAGTCGGCGAAACGAGCTGGACCCTTCGCCGCGCGCACTCGTGATCGACAAGATTATGTCGGTGCTGGCGGACTATGCCTATGCATGTCATCCCAACGACAGTCTTTCACACAACGGAGTGCCCAAGCAGAAAGAGAGCACCTCCGTCGACGCCAACCTCAGCAAGGCTCAGTTTCAGCAGCAGGAAGGACAATAAAGATGACGAACGGGCAGTTTACACGCGCCGAGATCGCGAGTCAGCCCGAAGCGTGGAAGGCCACGCCAGACTGGTGGGAACAACACCGTGATGAACTGAGCCAGGCGTTGACCGGAACGATGGAAAGCAGTTTATCGCAGTGGGCTGCGGTTCGACGCACTATCTGGCGATGAGCGCAACCACCATCCTCCGCAAGAGGGGGTTCCATGCGCTTGCGCAGCCCTCGTCGGACTTCGTCTACTTCCCTGAAGCTTTTCCGCAGCAAGACGTGTGGCTCTTCGCCATCTCTCGCTCTGGCACCACAAGCGAAACCCTGTGGGCGGTTGATGCGTTCCGGGAGCGTTACCCGGATAGTCGTGTCATTGCGATTAGTTGTGTGCCTGACGCGGCTCTTGCGCAGAAGGCGGACATAGCTCTTCTCGCTCCTGATGGTCAGGATAAGTCAGTCGCGCAGGCCCGCTCATTTACAAGTATGCTTCTGCTGGCCGAAGCTCTCGCCGCACTCGTGGCCGGTGATGAGCGTAGGTTAGTCGAGTTGAGCACCCTGCCCGATCGGCTTAAGCGGGTGTTAGAGCGGGCTGGCGACCTGCCGGAGGTCCTCGGCAGCGATCTCGACATCAGCCGGTTTCTCTTCCTCGGCGGCTGGCCGTTATACGGGCTGGCGTGTGAGGCCATGCTCAAAACGAAGGAGATGACGGTATCCTGGTCAGAGGCGTTCCATCCGCTGGAGTTCAGGCATGGCCTGATGTCCGTGGTGAATCGTGAAACACTGATGATCGGCTTCGTGTCTGACAGCGCTGCTGAGGCTGAAATCAAAGTGCTGCGACTGATGAAAGAGCTTGGCGCACGGATACTGACAATTGTCGAGGACGAGGCTGGTCTGAATGTCGCCGGTCTTGACGCAGTCGTCGAGTTAAAGAGTGGGCTTGGTGAATCGGTGCGTGGCCCTCTGTATCTACCGCTGATTCAGTAGATGGCGTATTATCGCGCCCTGGCTAAGCAGCTCGATCCGGACGAGCCGAGCAATCTCGTTGCCGTCGTCGAGCTGTAGCTGAGGGCAAGATGGTGCATGGTCTTCTGGAGCGAGAGCCTTGATAGTGGGTGATAAACCATGACACAGAAGCGGACGCTCGTCATTGGCGAGTTGAACGCCGATTTGATCGTCACAGGTCTGCCACGTCTGCCCACGCTGGGAGAGGAGCTTACCTGTGACGGATTCGAGCGGCGCATGGGGAGTTCGTCAGCCATCTTTGCGGTCAATCTGGCCAATCTTGGCGTTCAGGTGGATTTCCTCGGTGTGGTCGGCCACGACGATACTGGCCGGTTTGTCGTCCAACAGGTGGCGAACGGCTCTGTAGGAACGGAGAACGTTATCTGGCGTGATGGAGTACAGACAGGCATCACCATCTCGCTGTCCTTCGCCCACGAACGTGCGATGATTACGTATCCTGGGTCCATCGAAAACCTGACGCTCGACGACATCGATCTGGATCTGCTCTCAGAGTATGATCATTTGCACGTCGCGTCGTATTTCCTGCAGCGAGGCTTGCAGCCCGGTCTTAAGGAGCTTTTCAAACGAGCACTGGTTGACGATCTGACAGTTTCTTTCGATCCGGGTTGGGATCCCCAGGCAAGCTGGGGTGAGGAACTGTTTGAGATCCTTCAGTACACAACCGTGTTTTTACCGAACGAGTCTGAGGCGCTTGCCCTCTCTGGTGCCGCCGACGTCGAAACCGCTCTACGCCGCTTGCAGAGGCGAGTTCCGTTCACGGTGGCCAAGCTTGGGATGAAAGGAGCGGCGGCGCTTGACGCTGAGGGATCCTTCATCAGCGCTCCAGCCTACCAGGTGAACGTCGCGGACACGACCGGGGCGGGAGATTCCTTTGATGCCGGCTTCGTTTATGCTTACCTGTTCGAGAATTACCCACTACATGACGCCCTTCAATTCGCCAACGCGCGAGGGGCGCTGGCCGTAACCAGAGTCGGCGGCACTGTGCCTGCACCTTCCGCGTCGGAAGTCGATGCTTTCATCACGGAGCACAGGAAGTTATAGTGTGAATGTGCCATCCTGACTCAAACATTCCTGCGCCTCGAAAGGGCCAAACTGTGGTGGAGTTAACCGCCGTCGTCCGTTTGCTCATGGCTTTCTTCCTCAGTTTGTTGCCTGAAGAAAGCATAGCCTGTCAACCGGTATGACTTTATGAGATTGTCAAGGTACGACTTAGTGAGATTCAACACAAAGGAGAAAAGGCGATGAACTTCGTGATATGGCTTATCGCTGGAGCAATAGCTGGTTAGGTCGCCAGTTGTAGTGCCCCCCAAATCCTGTACCAGATACTAATGTGATATCTGTGGTCCCCCCTTGCCGTTCAGATGCTCCCGCACAATGGTCATCGGAGCCTGATAGCCAAGACTTGAGTGTCTGCGTTCGGTATTGTAGTAGATGATCCGTTCCTCGACGATCTGGGTTAACTCTTCAATCGATTCAGCATCCAAGAACAACGAGCCGTTCTCCGTTTTGAAGCGACTGAAAAACGCCTCCATGTACGGGTTATCTTTTGCCCCGTTAAGCGCATACGAGAGTCGGACTTCGTCCTCGATCAGCAACTGACCTGTCCACCGATAACTGGTGTAAACCGGATTCTGGTCATGATGAACGATCACTTCCCCAGGATTGTGCTGCCAGTCTTCGAGCGTCTGACAGGCATCCTGCCAGGCCGCCAGCGCAAGGTCGGTATTGGCACTGATACCAACCGCCCAGCCCAACACAATTCGCCCAGCATGCCCAACAAAGGGCATCAAGTAAGCCTTGTAAGCCCCATCTGCGTAGCGCAACTCCGTGGAGTCTGTATAAGCTACCTCCTTCTGCTCAGGGTCCACCTTTTCGTTCCGGTGATAGTACCAGGTCGATTTTGGTAGGTCGATGGCGGCCAGCGCGCGATTTAAGCCATATCCCCGCCAGGCTTCCTCAACCAAGCTCACCCTTTCCTTGATGGTCATTCGCTCTGCCCTAAAAATTCTTCAGCAGCGCGATTTCCACCTCCTTCTGCCCCAGCAGTCGCTCCAGCTTCGCGATCCGCTGCTTGTGCTCGCTGTCTTTCTCTTTTCTCTCATAGATCTCCGCTCCTCGTTCCATCAACTGCCGCTTCCAGGTGTTGATGGAGTTGGGATGGACGCCGTATTCTTTGGCTGCTTGGGCAGCGGTCTTTTCGCCCCGCTCAACTTCCATCACGATCTGAAATTTCAACCGGGGTGGGTAACGCTTTGCCATTGGTTTTCTCCTCGCTTTGCCTGCGTCCTATCTTACATGATCCGCGAGGAGACCTTTTCCACATCTATCCCTGGTTCAACTTTTTGGGGTCAGAGCCCCATTTTCGAGAACGCCAACAGTATAGGCGCAGCGATGGGAATCACAGGTGGGCCTTTCGGCCTGGATGCGGAGCGGTGATTGTATCCCGCCCCCAATTTGGGGCACCTTTCCAGAACGGATACGTAAGACAGCAAGCGTACGGGGCATCTCAAAACTGAAGCACAATGAGGCGTGGCTCAGACAAGCGGTATCGTTGCAGGTATCGTCATTGGAGTAACGCGGGTTATCTGGCACATTTGAGTGGTCGTACGGAGCGGGGGCACACTTTTGAAGTACGTTGCCCAGAAGGGGCTGGCATACCGCAGATCGCCGAGGTACGATCGACGAGACCGAGCGGCTCACGCGACCCTTGTGGCATCGAGAAAACCACCCAATCCGCGAGGCATATTCTGGTCTATAGCTAGACGGGTTTCCCAATGACATTCGTCCGTGGCCGAGATGTCCTGATAGGCGCACTGGCAGGGCTGGTTGGAGGGCTGGCGTTTGGTTGGGCGTTGCAGATCAATGGGATGATGCCGGATAGTCTTGGCCTTATAGGGCTTATGGCCCTGGGCGGAGGCACAGTCGTCCACTATCTGATATCCGCCCTGGTCGGTGCCGGTTTCGGCGCGATCTTCGGTCACCCCGGCGAGAGTTATGCCGCGACGATCAGTAGCGGCATTTTGTATGGACTGCTCTGGTGGGTGGTCGGGCCGCTGACTCTAGCCCCGCTTCTAATGAGCCGGGGGCCGACGTGGACTCTCGGCGAGGCCGGGGCTGCCTTCTTCAACGTCGTCGGGCATGCCTTATTCGGCGGCGTGTTGGGTCTGAGCTTTCACGGGCTAAGTGTCGCTTACGCCCGGTGGATACCCCACGCCGCCGCTGGCGGAGAATCCGCTCCATCCCCCCCCACCACGCATATTGTCATTCTCGGCGGCGGATTTGGCGGCGTCAGCGCAGCCCAGCGCCTCGAGCAGCTCACCGCCCGCGATCAGAGCATCGAGGTCACGCTGGTCAGCCAGAGCAACTATTTGCTGTTTACCCCCATGCTGGCTGAGGTTGCCTCCAGCGCTCTCCAGGCCCGGCACATCAGCGCACCCCTTCGTGCTGCCTCACCACGTACGCGGTTCCTGCGCGCCACAGTCGAGGCCATTGATTCGGAGAGACAGACGGTGCGCGTTTATGCCGGGTACAATCTCCCCCACGAGACGCTTGACTACGATCACCTGGTGCTGGCGCTAGGGTCCGTGCCGGATTACCGGGGCCTGCCGGGCATAGATGTACACGCATTCACCCTGAAGACCTTGGAGGATGCCACACGCCTGCGTAATCACGTCATTGCGTTGTTGGAACGAGCCGACGTCGAGCCTGATCCGGAAGCGCGCCGCCGACAGCTCACCTTCGTCGTCGCCGGGGGCGGGTTCGCCGGGACCGAAACGATCGCCGAGTTATTCGACCTCGCCCACGGCGTCCTGCGTTACTACCCTCGCATCGACCCAGCAGAGCTGCGCTTCGTATTGATCCACTCACGGGATCGGATTCTGCCTGAGTTGAGTCCGGCGCTGGGAGCGTATTCGCTGCGCAAGCTGGAAGATCGGGGCATCGAGTTTGTCCTGAATGCGCGCGTTGTAGAAGCGACGCCGGAGGTGGTCGTCCTTCAGGATGGCCGCTCGATCCCCACGCGGACCTTCATATGGACGGCTGGCAACCGGCCCAACCCCCTGCTCGGAACCCTGCCCCATCCTCGCAGCCGGCACGGCGCGATCATCACCGACGAGACGACGCGGGTCAAGGGCGTCGATAACATCTGGGCAGTGGGTGACTGCGCACAGATTCCCGACGCCTACAACCCAGGACAGTGCTATCCGCCAACCGCCCAACATGCTCTGCGCGAGGGCAAAGTCGCCACAGAAAACATCGTTCGCGTGTTAAACGGGCGCCCGCCTAAGCCGTTTCACTTCAGGACAATTGGCTCACTGGTGGCGCTGGGCCAGCGCACCGGCGCCGCTGAAATCATGGGCCGCCAGTTTTCCGGTCTGCTGGCCTGGCTGCTGTGGCGCGGCATCTACCTCAGTAAGCTGCCCGGCCTAGAAAAAAAGCTGCGCGTCGCCTTGGACTGGATCATCGACCTTTTCTTCCCCCGTGACATCGTGGTCCCCATCGACACGTCGGCACCTTCCCGATCCGAGTTCGATGGGGCAGAAGCTAACTTTGACCTGTGAACTCGGCGCGCTGAGTTCTAGCTGAGATTGGACGTATGGGGCAAACCAGAACACTCAAAGATGGGCTCGTGTGGGGGGCGGTCGCCGGGGGGATTGGCAGCCTGGCGTTGCAGGCAGCCACCAGCATGATAGCCGGGCCGTCCGGGTCGATTCTGGTTAACGTGATCGGCCAGACGGTCATCGGGGGCGTGGGAGGAGCGGCGTTTGGCATGTTGATGTCGCGCCAGCGACCGGGGGCCGGGGAAATGCTGCTGTGGGGCACGACATACGGCTTGCTGTGGTGGCTATTTGGCTCTCTCACACTCATGCCGCTAATCCGGGAAGGGACCATCACCTGGGACATCCATACGGCGCAGGCCAGCCTGCCTGCCCTGCTGGGATCACTGCTCTACGGGATTATCACGGGGTCGCTGCTGGCCGCCCTGTGGGGGGATATGCGACAGGCGAGGGCCTCTCTACGCGGCCCACTCGTGCGTGGGGCGTTGGCCGGGCTGCTGGGGGGATGGCTGCTGGGCGCGCTGCTCAACGTCCAGAACGACATGATGCCGATGAACGACGTGCTGCCCGATATGATGGAAAGCCAGACCCGGACGGTTGCGTGGCTGATCACGCTGCTGGTTGGCCTGCTGGCTGGCGTTTTGTTTGCATGGCTTTATCCCAGCCCGCCCGATAGATCGGGAGCCGCCCTGATGCGCGGTAACGCCTACGGGTTTATCTGGTGGGTGGTGGGCGCCCAGACGCTGGTGCCCCTGCTCAGCGGGGACGGCCTGGCATGGTCGCTGGCCGCCGTTCGCGACGATTTTGAGACGCTTCCGGGCTATCTTTTGTTCGGCGCTGGTGTGGCGCTGTTCTATCAGTGGTTGGATCGGCTCACACACCTGTTTTTCGCTGACGACCTCGGACGCCACGATCAAGAAGGCCCGGGCACACAAGGCCTACGCGCCCTGGGGCACGGGATGGCGGCAGGGCTGTTAGGGGGGCTGCTATTTACGCTGATTATGGTGCAGGTCGGCTACTTGCCCAGCGTAGCCAGTCTGATCGGGTCGGCATCGGCGGTGACGGGCCTCGTCGTTCACCTGATTATTGCCAGCGCGATTGGGATGAGCTATGGGCTTCTCTTTCGACTTCAGAGCTACGATCTGGGTTCCGCTCTAGGCTGGGGCGTATCATACGGGTTTTTCTGGTGGATCCTTGGCTCGCTGACGTTAATGCCTGTCATGGCAGGCTCTCCACCCCAGTGGACGGTTTCAGCCGCCGCCGAGGCCTTCCCCGCACTGGTGGGGCATCTCGCTTACGGCGCGGGTTTAGGGATAGCTATCTACCTGCTGGAAGTGCGGGGTATCCCCTGGTGGCAGTCCCGCAGCGAGGTGGAGGCTGCGCGGATCGCTCGCCGCCAGGAGCAAATCCTGACCTCGGCACCGGCCATCTGGGTCTTGATCGTGGCGGTGGCGCTGACCTTGCCCGTTATCTTAGGCATGTAGGTTCTAAGATAAACTCATTCTTGGAAGAGGAACGCCAAGGCATATTAGGTTGTGTTGACATTTCAGCGTAACCAGATGAGCGCACTGACAAAGGTCAGAAACCCCAGAAAGCGACTGGCGAGCTTATCAAAACGTGAGAAG
>CAZWUX010000103.1:0-12689 GCA_964637665.1 uncultured Anaerolineae bacterium | reverse complement strand
GTCGGGAAGCTGGCCTCCCCGCGAGCGGTGTGGGTGATGGTCCCGGCGGGTAGGCCGACGGAGGAAACGATTGACACGCTGGCGGGGCTGCTCAAGGCGGGAGATATCATCATCGACGGCGGAAACAGCTATTACAAAGATACGCTCCGGCGGGCCGAAACACTTGACGCGCAGGGCATCCACTTCATGGACGTGGGGACGAGCGGCGGCGTATGGGGGGTGACAGAGGGCTACGGGATGATGGTCGGGGGGGATGACGAGATCGTCGCACACGTGCGCCCGATCCTCGAAACACTGGCCCCCGCGCCGGACAAGGGATGGGGCCACGTCGGGCGGACGGGCGCCGGGCACTTCGTCAAGATGGTCCACAACGGGATCGAGTACGGGATGATGCGGGCCTACGCGGAAGGGTTCGAGATACTGAAAGCCAAGCAGACGTTCAACCTCGACCTCCACCAGGTAGCGGAAATCTGGCGGTATGGCACCGTGATCCGCTCCTGGCTGCTGGACCTCGCCGCACGGGCGCTCGAAGGGGACCCGGAGCTGGCGGACGTTGCCCCCTGGGTCGCGGACTCCGGGGAAGGCCGCTGGACGGTGTTCGAGGCCGTCGACCTCAACGTACCCGCCCCGGTCATCTCACAGGCGCTCATGATGCGGCTCGCCAGCCGCGATGCGGGTGACTTCTCGGCCAGGATGGTCGCGGCGCTCCGCCACCAGTTCGGCGGGCACGCGGTCAAGGAGGTGGGCGGTTCCAATGAGTGAGCCAGCTACCACCATCATCATCTTTGGGGCCTCAGGCGATCTGACGCAGCGTATGTTGATCCCGTCGCTGCACAGCCTGTTTTGCAAGGGCAAACTACCCCAGAACATCAACATCGTCGGGTATGCCATCACGGAATACTCGCAGGAGCAGTTCAGGGATCACCTGCGTGAGGCGATGCAGAAATTCGCGCCGGAGAAGTTCAGCGCAGAGGGTTGGGCGGCGTTCTCGAAGCGGCTCTGGTACGTACAGGGGGACTTCGCCAAGCTCGCCGACTACGCAGCCCTCCAGCAGCAGCTCGAAAAGTTAGAGAATGGCCCGGCGAATCGGGTTTACTATCTGGCGACCGCGCCGCGCTTCTTCTCCATGATTGCGGAGCGCCTCGGACAGCAGGGCATGGCGAAGGCTGAGGAGGGTGAGCGCCGCATCGTCGTCGAGAAGCCCTTCGGCATCGACCTCGAGTCGGCGGAGAAGCTCAACACTGACCTGCACAAGGTGTTTGATGAGGGGCAAATTTTCCGCATCGATCACTTCCTTGGCAAGGAGACGGCGCAGAACATCCTGTTCTTCAGGTTCGCCAACACGCTGTTCGAGCTGGGTTGGAACCGCAATTACATCGCCAACGTGCAGATCACTGCCGCAGAGACGATCGACGTGGGGCACAGGGGTGGCTACTATGACAAAGCGGGCGTCCTGCGTGACATGTTCCAGAATCACATCTTGCAGCTGCTGGCGCTGACGGCGATGGAGCCGCCAGCCTCGTTCGATGCGGATGCGATCCGTAATGAGAAGGTGAAGGTCCTCTCCGCGCTGCGCCCTGTCCCGCCGGAGCACATGGCCGAGCGCACCGTGAGGGGCCAGTATGAGGGTTACCGCAGCGCGCCGGACGTTGATCCGGCGTCGGAGACGGCGACGTACGGTGCGGTGCTGGCTTACATCGACAACTGGCGGTGGCAGGGGGTGCCGTTCTTCCTGCGCTCCGGCAAGGCGCTCGACGTGGCGCTGACGGAGATCGCCATCGAGTTCCGCAGGCCGCCGCACGTCATGTTCCCGCTCGGCCCCGGCAGCACCATCGCGCCGAACATCCTCAGCCTGTGTATTCACCCGGACGAGGGGATTCACTTCACCTTCGAGGCGAAAGTGCCGGACACCACTGCCGACATGCAGACCGTCGACATGGACTTTCAGTAAGACAGGAGCGCGATCCCAGAGGCATATGAGCGTCTGATGCTCGATGCGCTGGCTGGTGATGCGTCGCTTTTCACCCGGAGTGATGGCATCGAGGCGGCGTGGCGCTTCATCGATCCGATCATCGAGGGCTGGGAGAGTAAGAGTGCCCCGCCGCTCGCGATCTACAAGAGGGGCAGCGTGGGGCCGGATGCCGCGGAGACACTCGTCCGCGAGCATGGCACCACGTGGCAGCGCGGCTGCGGAGTATAGTCAAACAGCCAGATAGAAGAAGGGATAAAAGCCATGCCGCGCGACATCCCGGTTGGGAATGGATCGCTGCTCGTCAACTTCGATGCGGATTACCGGCTGCGCGATCTGTACTGGCCTTACGTCGGGAAAGAGAACCATACAGACGGGCACCCATCGCACTTTGGCGTTTGGGTGGATGGGTCATTTCGCTGGGTTCATGCGCCGGGCTGGACGCGGACACTTTGCTACGAGGATGACACGCTCGTCACGCACGTCACGCTGCAACACACGAAGCTGGGGCTGCGGCTTGAGTGTCATGACCTCGTCGACTTCCACGAAAATCTCTACCTGCGGAAGGTGATAGTCCACGATGAAGCCGGGCACGACCGGAAGGTCCGGTTGTTCTTCACACATGACCTTCACATCACAGGTGATGAGGTGGGGGACACTGCCTACTATGAGCCGGAACGCCGGGCGATGTATCATTACAAAGACAATCGCTGGTTTCTCATCAATGCCGCGCGGGAGACGCCGGATGGTTATGAGATCGGCGTCGACCAGTGGGCGGTGGGGATAAAAGAGGTCGGGGGATATGAGGGGACCTGGCGCGATGCAGAGGACGGCCAGCTCTCCGGGAACGCGGTCGCGCAGGGCAGTGTCGACTCGACGATAGCGCTGCATCTCGACGTTCCGGCGAATGGTGAAGCCACCGGCTGGTACTGGGTCGCCGTAGCAAAGGACTTCGAGTCCGTAACGATCATCAACCGGGTGGTCCGCGCCAAAGGGCCGCGGACGTTCCTCGACCGGACACGCGCGTACTGGGCGCTGTGGGTCGAACACGAAGAGATGCACTACCCGGACTTTCAGGACAAGATCGAGCGAGCGCTCCGGCGGAGCCTGCTCATCATCCGCACGCAGGTCGACAATCACGGCGCGATCATCGCCGCCAACGACTTCGACATCGCCCATTATGGACGCGACACGTACTCGTACATGTGGCCGCGGGACGGCTCGCTCGTGGCCGACGTGCTGATCCGAACCGGGTATTCGATGCCGTCACGCAGCTTCTTCAACTTCTGCCACAAAGTAATGACGGAAGAGGGCTACCTGCTCCACAAGTACAACCCGGATGGCACGCTCGCCTCGTCGTGGCACCCCTGGTATCACGATGGCAAGAAGGAGCTTCCTATACAGGAGGATGAGACGGCGCTCGTGATCTGGGCGCTGTGGCGCCACTTCGACCGCTTCCGGGACATCGAGTTCATCAAGCCGCTGTATCGCGGGACGATCGTGCGCGCGGCGAATTGGATGCGCGATTACCGCGATCCGAACGGCCTGCCCCTGCCCTCGTGGGACCTGTGGGAGGAGCGGCGGGGCGTCCACGCGTGGACGGCAGCCGCGACGTGGGCCGGTTTGCAGGCCGCGGCGAACTTCACCAGCGCGTTCGGGGAGGATGCCCTCGCCGATGGCTACCGGCAGGCGGCGGATGAAATCCGGGCAGGGGTGACGAAGTACATGTGGCAGGAGGACGCCGGGCGCTTCGCCCGCTCGATCACGCCGAAGAAGGGGGGTGGTTACGACGCCGACCTGATCGTGGACGCCTCACTGTCCGGGTTGTGGCTGTTCGGGATGCTCGCGCCCGATCAGGAAAGGGTCGCCGCGACGATGGATACGATCCACAAACGGCTGTGGGTCCAAACGAACATCGGCGGCCTTGCCCGTTACGAGAACGATCAGTATCATCGGGCCGGGGATGGCAAGGGCGTGCCGGGAAACCCCTGGTTCATCGGCACGCTGTGGCTGGCAGAGTGGTACATCACCTGCGCCAAATCGATGAAGGACCTCGCCCCCGCGATGGACCTGCTCACCTGGGCGGTCGATCACGCGCTCGGAAGCGGCGTGATGGCCGAGCAGGTGCATCCCACCACAGGCCAGCCGCTCTCCGTCAGCCCGCTGACGTGGAGCCACGCCGCACTTGTGTCGGCGGCTCTGGCATACCGGGAGGCCGCCGATCAGCTCACTGATGGAACACCGGATGAGTCGTAATGTACTGGAGCGATCGAAAGGGGAAGAGACCATGTTGAAGAAGTCATACACCGGAGACACCTGCCGCGTGACCTTCAAGCTCCCGGCGGAGGCCGGGGCGGAGGAGGCCGCCGTGTGCGGCGAGTTCAACGCGTGGGATCGCACGTCCCACCCGATGCGGCAGCTCAAAAATGGGGGGTTCTCCAAGACGATTCACCTTGAGCCGGGGCAGAGCTACCGCTTCCGCTACTGGCTCGATGGGGAGCGCTGGGAGAATGATTGGGACGCCGACGACTACGTCCCGAATGAGTTCGGCACAGAGGACGCCGTCGTCGAGGTATAAACCAGCCACCACAGGGGAGGCGTGATGACAGATGCGGGCACAGGTGACGGGTTGATCCTGGCAGGGGACATCGGCGGGACGAAGACCGCGCTCGCGCTTTTCTCGCGGGAGATGGGTCCGCGCAACCCGCTGGCGGCGGCAGTCTACCCCAGCGGCGAGTACACGTCGCTGGGGGCCATCCTCTCGACGTTTCTGGATGGGGTCGATGCGAAGATCGAGCAGGGCAGCTTCGGCGTCGCGGGGCCGGTCGAGGAGGGCCGCGCGACGATCACGAATCTGGCGTGGGAGGTCAACGTCAAGCAGCTCAGTGAGGCGCTGGGGGGCGCGTCGATCTGCCTGCTGAACGACCTCGAAGCGATGGCGAGCGCCATCCCCTACCTCGAACCCGGCGACCTCGACACGCTGAGCGCGGGTGAGCCTGACCCAGAGGGGGCGATCGCCGTGCTCGCGCCCGGCACGGGGCTGGGCGAGGCGTTCCTGGTGAACGTGGGCGGGCGCTATACCGCCCATCCTTCGGAGGGCGGCCACGCGGACTTCGCGCCGACGACGCGGCTTCAGTGTGACCTGCTGGGCTATCTACAGGAGCAGTACACACACGTCAGCTATGAGTGGGTGTGCTCAGGGGTGGGTTTGCCGAACATTTACCGCTTTTTGCGCAATACGGGCCGGGCGGAGGAGCCGGATAGGATGACGAAGGCGCTGGCGGGGGCGGTGGACCCGACCCCGATCATCATCGGCGATGCGATGAGCGACGATCCGTGCGAGTTAAGCGCGATGACGCTCGACATCTTCATCAACATACTGGGCGCAGAGGCGGGTAACATGGTGCTGCGCCTGATGGCGACGGGCGGCGTCTACCTCGGCGGGGGCATCCCGCCGCGCATCCTGCCCGCGCTGGAAGATGGCCGCTTTCTGCGGGCGTTTCGGAACAAGGGCCGCCGGTCGGACGTGCTGATGGGCGTGCCGGTCCACATCCTGATCAACCCGAAAACGGGGCTGCTCGGCGCGGCCTACCACGCGCTGGAAGGGTGATGCCGCCGCAGCCGGGCGCGGCTGCGCGAATGACACGATGACCAGCACAGGCGAGCAGGCAGCCTGTGCTGTTTCGCGCCTGACCGTTTCAGCGGCGGGGCAGGACCAACTGCTGGTGGGCGATCTGGATGCAAACGTTGGTGACGATCTCGATGCCCGCCGCCTCGGCGGCCCGCACGGCGGCGTCGTCGTGCACGCCAAGCTGCGCCCACACGACCGGCGCGCCGACCGTGATGGCCTGCTCGACGTGGCCCAGCAGATATTGCGAGCGGCGGAACACGTTGACGATGTCGACCGGGGTGGGAACGTCGGCCAGAGATGGGTAGCTCGGCGCGCCGTCGATGCGCTCGACGGTGGGGTTGACGGGGATCACCCGGTAGCCCTGCATTTTTAGATACCGGGCGATGCGGTAGCTGGCCCGCCGGGGCTTCTCGGAATGGCCCACGATGGCGATCACGCGGGCGTTTTCGAGAATCTCGCGCTGGCGGTCGGCGGTGACGGTCATACGATCCCTTATTTCCAGCCCCGGAAAACGGGGCGCGGCGTCCACAGGCGCTCTGGCCGGAGTGACCCGGCCAGGCACGGATGATTGTAGCAGGTAAAGACGCGAGCCCGCTTGCGGCGTCACGGGCAAAGGCCCGTGCGCCGGGCGGCCCATCGACCGAGCGGCCCGGCAACAGGATCCAGAAAAGTACTATACTGATTACAGAAGCCATATCGCGCGAAGGAGTCCGTGTTGGACGAACCGCTGATCGAACTGCGTTCGGTGGACAAGTCGTACAAGCTGGGCGAGATGACCGTCCATGCCCTGCGGGGGATGAACCTCAGCATCGCGCCGGGTGAGTTCGTCATGCTGCTGGGGCCGTCCGGCTCCGGCAAGACGACGACCCTCAACCTGATAGGCGGGCTGGACAGCCCGACGAGCGGCCAGGTGATCGTTGAGGGTGAGGACATCGCCAGCTACGATGACCGCCGCCTGACGACTTACCGCCGCCGCAAGGTCGGCTTCATCTTCCAGTTTTACAACCTCATCCCGACGCTGAACGCGAGGGAAAACGTCATGATGGCCCTGCGGCTCGTCCACGCGAACGGTGGGCTGCGCCGCAGGGCGGATGACCTGCTGGAACAGGTCGGCATGAGCCACCGGGCCGACCACTTCCCCTCGCAGCTGTCAGGCGGCGAGCAGCAGCGCGTCGCCATCGCGCGCGCGCTGGCGAAGAACCCCACCCTCATGCTGTGCGACGAGCCGACCGGCGAGCTGGACGTAGAGACGGGCGAGCAAGTGTTGAAGGTGATCCAGCAGCTTAACCGGGAGGAGGGCACGACGGTCGTCATGGTGACGCATAACGTCGCGCTGGCCCCGATCAGCGACCGGGCGGTACACGTGCGGGATGGCGCAGTCGACACCATCGAGCGGCATGACGCGCCCGCCGCCGTCGCCGACATCGCGCTGCGATAGGGGGCGGCCATGCAAATCCTTCTGCTCAAGACGCTGCGCGACCTGAGAGAGGCGCTGGCCCGGACGGCGGCGCTCGTCATCATTCTGGCGATCGGCATCGCCAGCTACGTGGCGCTGATCGGCGCGTACCGCGACCTCAGCACCTCCTACAACAACACGTATACGCGGCTGAATTTCGCCGACGTGACGTTCGACGTGCGCTCCGCGCCGGAGGGGGCGGTCGAGGAAATACAGGCGGTGAACGGCGTGGCGGCGGTGACCGGGCGGCTGATCGTCGACACGGGGTTTGAGATTCCGCCCGGCGCAAACAGCAACGTCGGGGAGCGCATCCGCGCCCGGCTGATCGGCCTGCCTGCGACCCACCACCCGGCGGTGGATGACGTGCTGGTCGAGCAGGGACGGTATTTCAGTGGGCGCGAGAAGGAAGTGGCCCTGATCGAGACGCATTTTGCGAGCGCGTACGGACTCGGCCCCGGCAGCACCGTGACGCCGCTGATCGACCGAGGGCGCACCCGGCGTGAGAAGGTCGAACTGCCGGTCGTCGGCGTAGCGGCCAGCCCGGAATACCTGATCGTCAGCCCCAGCCGGCAGGACATCCTGCCGTCGGGCCGGACGTTCGCCGTGCTGTTCATGCCGCTCGACGGCGTGCAGCAGATCACCAGCCGGGCCAATGAGATCAACAACTTCGCCGTGTTGCTGGAGCCGGGGGTCGATCAGAACGCCGTCATAGAGACCCTCAAGACGCGGATGGACAGCTACGGGCTGATCACCACGACGCTTCAGAAGGACCAGCCCTCGCACGCCGCGCTCCAGCTCGACCTGAACGGCTACCATGAGATCGCTTACCTCATGCCGGGGATGATCCTGTTCGTCGCCGCCGCGTCGACCTCCGTGATGTTGAGCCGCCAGGTGCGCGCCCAGCAGCCGCAGATCGGGCTGATGAAGGCGCTCGGCTACCGGGACGGGGCGATCGTGCTGCACTACCTCGCGCTGGCCCTGCTGATCGGTGTGCTCGGCGCGGCGTTCGGCGTGGCGATCGGGCTGCCGCTCGTGCGGGCCATCACCGAGGAGTACGCGATCGAGCTGGGCATCCCGCTCGTCGAGACGCGCTTCTACCCGGACCTCGTCGTGCAGGGCGCAACGCTCGGCATCGTGACGGCGCTGCTGGCCGGGATCGGCCCGGCGTGGAGGGCGACGGGCGTCGCCCCCGCCGCCGCGATGCGGCTCGACCCCTCGGCGACCATCGCCACCGGGCGGCCCAGCCTGCTCGAACGGATCGTGCGGCTGCCGCCCGCGCTGCTCGTCCCGGTGCGGAACACGCTGCGGCTCAACCGCCGCTCGATCACGACCGGGCTGGGGTTGATCTTCGCTTACGTACTCATCCTGACGAGCTGGGGGATGATCGACTCGATGCGGGAGATGATCAACCATCACTTCGACTTCGTGCAGGAGTGGGACCTGGCGGTGGGGTTCGCAGACGACCAGGATCGCGTCACGCTGAGCAAGATCGAACACATGCCGGGGGTGCAGGCGGTCGATCCGGTCATCATGCTGCCCGGCACGATCGACCCGGACGGCAAGGACTCGGACATCCTCGTCACGGGGCTGGACCCCGGCCACTCGCTGCACCGGCTCGCGCTGACGGCGGGCGAATCGCCGCAGAGTGCGCTGGGGGATGGCTACGTCGTGCTAAGCTCGGCGCTGGCGGGCGCGCTCGGCAAGCGCGTCGGAGACACGGTCGTGTTGAAGGTGCCCGATCCGCACGCCGATCCGATCAGAAACAGAAACAGGGACGATGACGACAAAGACGAACGGCACACGCTCGTCGTGGGGGGCATCACGCAGGAGATGCAGGGCGCGGTCGTGTACATCTCACTGAAACAGGCGCGCGACTGGGTCAACTCGCCCTATTCGTCGACGTTCAACACCGTCTTTTTGACCGTCGACCCGGCGGAGGTGAGCGCCCTCAAGTCGAGCCTGTACGACCTGCGGGATGTCGTCAGCGTGCAGGAGAAATCCGCCGTGCGGATGGAGTGGCAGGCGTTGATGGGGTTCTTCTACGCCTTCATCGGCGTGCTGCTGATCTTCTCGCTGGCGATGGCCTTCGCGCTGCTGTTCAACGCCATGACCATCAACGTGCTGGAGCGCCGCCGCGAGCTTGCCACGATGCGGGCCTTCGGCACATACCGTCAGGACATCCTGTTTCAGCTCAACGTGGAGAACGTGATGCTGTGGCTGGTGACGGTCGTGCCGGGGCTGGTGCTGGGCACGCTGGTGGCGCGGGGATTCGGGTCGGCGTTCCAGTCGGAGTTGTTCGACTTCCGTATTTTGATCTCCCCGCTCAGCTATGTCCTGACGGCAGGCGGCATCCTGCTGACGATGATCCTCGCGACGCTGCCGCCCGCCCGGCGTATCAACCACCAGAACATCGCCGAGGCGACGCGCATGTTGACCTGATACGCGGACTGTCCCTCAGACGCGCTCCCGAACGCCGGGGATGACCTCCCCGGCGAAGGCCCGCATCTGCCGGTGTGGTTCCGGGCCGGAGGGCCAGAAGATGAAGGTGTCCAGCCGGTGTTCCGCGTGCAGGCGGCTGAGTTCGTCGATCCAGCGCCCGGCAGGGCCGTGAAGCCCATCCGCGCCGGGGCGCTCAGGGCCGATGCTGCCCGTCAGATTGTAGCCGCGCCGCACCGCCGCCGGATCGCGGCCCGCCTCGTCCGCACCCTCGTCGACCAGCGCGTTTATCTCAAGCAGGCGCGCGGGCGGCGCGTAGCCCCTTGAGACGATCAGGCCGTCAGCCATGCGCCCGGTGAGGCGCAGCATCCGCGGGCCGTACGCACCGGCCCAGATGCGGATCGGGTGGGCGGGGGCCGGGCCGGGGCGCACGCCGCGCACCGAATAGATCTCGCCCTCGTAGGTGAACGAGCCGCCCGCGTTCTCCCACATCCCCCGGATGATGTGCAGCGCATCGCGGAAGGCGGCGTAGGCCTCGCCCGGAGAGCGGCGCGGGCCGCCGTAGGCGGCGACCCCGTCCCAGTAGGCCCCGGCGCCCAGCCCCAGCTCGACGCGGCCCCCGCTCAGCACGTCGAGGGTGGCCGCCTGCTTGGCGAGCATGGCGGGCGGGCGCAGCGGCAGGTTGGCGACGTTCGTGCCGACGTGGACGCGCTCGGTCACCGCCGCCAGCCCACTGAGCAGCGTCCACGTATCGTACAGGCGGTAGTTATACGGGTGGTCCATCGACGTGATCAGGTCGATGCCAAGCTCGTCCGCCAGGCGCGCCCGCTCGAACGGCTCTCCGGGGTCGGCCACCGCCGGGTCGATGCTGATCCCGAACAGCAGGGGTGGTCCGGCGGCCATCATACCCGCTCGGCGGCGGCCATCAGCGCCTCGCGGAACGTCGCCTCATCCCGCCAGCGGCCCAGGTAGATATCGCCGTTGACGAAGAAGGTCGGCGTCCCGTTCACGCCGCTGCGCACGCCGCTCCGGAAATCCTCCTGCACGCGCGGCTCGTAGGTGCCCTCCTCCAGCGCCTCGCGGAACGCCTCCACGTCCAGCCCGATAGCCTCCGCGTGGGCGATCAGGTCGGCGTCGGTCAGCGCATCCTGATGCTCGAACAGCCGGTGGTGCATCTCCCAGAATTTGCCCTGCGCGGCGGCGGCTTCGGCGGCCTCGGCAGCGTGTGCGGCATGGGGATGCGAGCGGCTGAGCGGAAAGTGCCGGTACACGAAGCGAATCCGGTCGCCCAGATCGGCGAGCAGCGATTCGAGGATCGGATAGGCGGCTCCGCAGTGCGGGCACTCGAAGTCACCGTACTCGACGAGCGTGACCGGCGCGTCAGACGGGCC
Source organism: uncultured Anaerolineae bacterium (assembly GCA_964637665.1). Lineage (GTDB taxonomy): Bacteria > Chloroflexota > Anaerolineae > Aggregatilineales > UBA3940 > CAZWUX01. Next base: position 1,806 of record CAZWUX010000103.1, on the reverse strand, counting down.
GAGGATGTGATCCCCCTCCCCTACGGGCGGTTGGAGGGGCATCAGACTCGCTCCAGGTCTTCGAGCGCCTGCAAGATGCCATCCGCGCCGGGGTTCACGCTGGACGGCGAGAGGTAGCTCCAGCGGATCACGCCGTCGGCGTCAAGCACGAACAGCGCACGCTCCGCCCGGCCCCTCTCATCATCGTAAGCGCCGTAGCGACGCGCCACCTCGCCCTTCGGCTCGAAGTCGGACAGCAGGTCGAAACGCAGCCCGCGATTCTCCTTGAACGCCTTGTGGCACCACTTGCCGTCGACGGAGATGCCGAGCAGCTTCGCGCCGTGCTCCTCGAACATGTCCAGCACTTCGTTATAAAGCGCCATCTGGTCGCTGCACGTCGGACTCCAGTCCGCCGGGTAGAAGGCCAGAATGACGGGCTGGCCGCGCAGGTCGCTGAGCGTGATCGTCTCATCCGGCGCGCTGGTCAGCGTAAAGTCGGGCGCTTCCGTGCCTGCCTTAAGAATCTCTTCTGGATCAGCCATCGTGTCTACCAGTCCTTTGCTTACAGTAATAATCATGTGCGAGGCATTCACGCCGCGCAGTTTTGAGCATACCAACTGGCCGGGCGATTTTCGAGCCACCCGCCGGGGAAAAGATGACGGTACACGTCCGATTAGGTGACATTGTTCAATGGAGCGGTGAGGCCTCACCCTGTACACTGGGGGCGTGCTGCCGCCCATCACACCGGCCCGGCCAGACGCACCACACGTTAACGACCGAACAGCACCACTTGCCCTGGACCAAACCAATTAGATAGAGGAGTGTCGAACAATGGCGATCAAAGTCGGGTGTTTCGCGCTGGTGGACCCTTTTTCCCTGCTCGATCACCAGCTTGAGCGAATCGCAGGGATGGGCTTCAAGTACGCCGACGTGACAGACAATCATCCCGGTGGGATTCTGGGGCGGGAGTTCGGATTCACGGCGACGGCCAGCCTCGACGATAATCCGGCGGACGTGAAGGCGATGTTCGAGGATCACGGGCTGACCGTGACGAGCGTCTGCGCCCACGCCAACCTGCTCGACCCAAGCTCGCCCGCCCGTTATGCGACGGAGGAGATCAGCAAAGCCGTGCGGCTCGCGGCGGGGATGGGCGTGAAGGACGTGATCACGACCGAGGGCGACCCCAAGTCTGAGTGGGGGCACAGCCTGAGCTATGATGAGAAGGTATTCGTCACCGCCGAGAAGCTGCACGAGCCGGTGCGGCTGGCCGAGGCGCTGGGGGTGCGCGTGCTGCTCGAACCGCATGGTGTGCTGACCGACTCGATCGAGGGCATACAGGCCATTTTCGACCGGCTGGGCAGCCCGGCCAATCTGGGCGTCAACCTCGACACGGGCAACTCGTGGCTCGGCGGGGCGGACCCGGTCGAGATGGCGAAGACCTTCAAAGACCGCATCTGGCACATCCACTGGAAGGACCTGCCCGCCGATTGGGAGGAGAAACGCGGCACGATGTATGGCTGCGGCTTCTCGCCCATCGCGCTGGGTGAAGGGGTGATCGACATTGCAGGGGTGTTCGAGGTGCTGAAGGATGGGGGCGCGGAGTACAGCACGCTGGAAGTCGGCGGCGACGAAAATGTGCTCAAGAGTTATGAGTACTTGAAGTCGCTCGGCGCGGAGTAGCAACCCGGAGATTTTCCACACGCGGGGAGGGTGATACGTCGCCCTCCCCGCGCCAGATGACGAGGATGGCCGCAGCTCATGTATCAGATACGCAACGTTCCCCTCGCCTTCGACGAGGCGGAATATATCAGCTTTCATGGCGAGCGC
>CAZWUX010000102.1:0-12886 GCA_964637665.1 uncultured Anaerolineae bacterium | reverse complement strand
AGGTTGATCTGGGCGAAGTCGGTGTAGGTGCCGCTTTCCTCGGCGGTGACGCCCACTTTGGGCGGCGCGGGCTGGTTGTTGAATTTGACCCACAGACATTGCAGAAGCTCGGCGGCGTCCTCTGGAGTGAGCGTGCCGTCCGCGATATCCCGCCGGTAGAACGGGTCGAGGTGCTGATCGAGCTTGCCGGGGCTGAAGGCGTCCCATGTGTTGAGTTCGGTCGTCACGCCGAGGTGAACGAACCAGTAGGCCTGAATCGCCTCCCAGAAATTGCGCGGGGCGTGGGCCGGAACGTGCGAGCACACCTCCGCGATGCGCTCAAGCTCCGCCCGCCTCGTGGGATCGGCCTCCTGCGCGGCCATCGCGCGGGCCTGCTCCGCGTGGCGTTCCGCGAACCGGATCAGGGCGTCGGCGGCGATGCGCATCGCCTTGAGCTGCTCCTGCCGGGCGTAGGCGTCCGGATCGTTCAGGTAATCGAGATCGTCCAGCGCGGCCTGAATGTCCTGCTTAAAATCCTCCAACCCCCGGCGGTAAATCTTGTCGTCGAGCACGGTGTGGCCCGGCGCGCGCTGCTCCATGAATTCGGTGAAGATTCCGGCCTCATAGGCGGCCTTCCACTCCTCCGTCATCTCCGAGAAGATGTGATCGCGGATGGAGCGCCCCTGCCAGAAGGGGATCACCGTGTCCTCGTACGCCTGCCGGGTGGGCGCGTCGACGTGGAAGCTGATCTTCTCGCGCGAGTCCAGAATGTCGAGGTCACTCAGGCTGTGGCAGCACAGTTCGGGGAAGGTCGGCGCGACCTGCGGGGCCGGGCCTTTCTCGCCGACGATCATCTCGCCGGGGTTGATGCAGATCGACTTGTGCTCCATCAGGTGCTCGAACGCCAGCGCGCGCTCGACGGGGGCGGACAGGTTGCCCCGGTGCTGACTGTAGAACTCGGTCAGCAGCAGGGCGCGCTCGGCTGTCAGCGCCGGGTGGGTATTCAGGCTTTGCTCGCGCAGGTGGCGAACGCGTTCGCTCATCGACATGGCTTACCCTCCTCCTATCGTCACGTCAAGGCCGAAGCCGCGCAGTATGGCGGCGATGTGGTCCATGTGCTCCGGCGGCGGAGCGTGCAGTCCGGGCAGCCGGTAGACCCCACCCAGCCGCCTGTACTTGTCCTCCGCCGTGTTGTGGTAGGGCAGGATGTCCACCCGGTGGCGGTTCGGCAGCGAACTCACGAACTCGCCGGTCTGGATGATGTTCTCGTCGCCGTCGTTGACGCCGGGGATGATCGGCACCCGGATCACGATCGCGTGCCCGGCGGCGGAGAGCCGCTTCAGGTTGCTCAGGATCAGGGTGTTGGAGACACCCGTATAGTGCCAGTGCTTCTCGTCGTCCATCAGCTTGAGATCGAAGAGAAAGAGGTCGACGAGATTGCTTACGCGATCCAGCACGGCGGGGGTCGCGAACCCGGTCGTGTCGACGGCGGCGTGAATCTCCCGCTCGTGGCAGATTTGCAGCAGAGCGCGCAGAAATTCAGACTGTAAAAGCGGCTCGCCGCCGGAAAATGTCACACCACCGCCCGACTCGTCGTAGAAGATGGTGTCTTTCGCCACGTCGGCCATGACCTCCGCGACGGTGACCTGCCGCCCGGTGATCTCGCGCGCGCCCGCCGGGCAAACCGCCACGCACTCCCCGCACAGCACGCACATCTCCCGGTCGGTGACGAATCCGCCCGCCTCCGCGTGGATCGCGCCCGCCGAACACAGGTTCATGCAGGTGCCACATTGCAGGCAGCGGTTTTCCCAGTACATGATTTGACGGTCTGACGTGATGCCTTCCGGGTTGTGACACCACGCGCAGGACAGCGGGCAGCCCTTGAAAAAGACGGTCGTGCGGATGCCAGGGCCATCGTGGATCGAAAATTTCTTTACGTCGAAGATCATCCCGGTGGTTGAGAGCGTCACGCTGTCTTTCCTCGCCAAGTCCCGTACGTCGCCGCCAGCGGAGCCGGGTTGGCCGGTGTCCATCAGGCGGTGGTGTGATGTCTGTAATGATAAACGATCATGCACCATCTTGCAGCCTCTCGGTCCCGGATGGAACGAGGCGCCCGGCCCGGCCAATCCCCAAAAATCGGTGGCTATTGACGCTCTCTTAAAATTCCTGTATCCTGTACATTGTATACAATATACCACGATTTTTACCCTTACGCACTTCAAGTTTATCTGCCAGCAGAGTGACCCCGGATCAGGAAATGCGCCCAGCTGATTGCACGACGCATTCTTCGCCGGGGTTCAGCCAGAATCTGCACGAAGCAGGAGCCATCTCTAATGCAAGATGAACCTCGCACGGATTTCGACCTGAATCACCAGACGATGCAGGAGTCCGTTGCCGACCTGATTCGCGATCTGATCCTCAGTCGCAGGCTTGAGCCGGGTGAACGGCTCACCGAAAACCGGCTCGCCGAGCAGCTCGGCGTGAGCCGCACGCCGGTCCGTGAGGCCCTTCAGAAACTGGCCTCGGAAGGACTCGTTTCCTTTTCCCCGTATAAAGGCGCCTCTGTCGCCGAATTCTCCTCGTCGGAGCTGGAGGACATCTACCATATCCGCATCGCGCTGGAAGGATACTGTGTCCGCCTGGCGGCATCGTCCATCACGGATGAGCAGATCGAGCAGCTGGAAGCGCTGCTGGTAAGGATGAAGGAAGAGTACAGGCGGGAGGATCGCTGGGAGCTGCTGGTAGCGAACCGCGAATTCTACGCCATCCTTTATTCCGTACCCGATCAGCCGCGTCTCTACGAGCTGACCATGAAATACCTCGACATGGCCGATGCTTACCGGCGAATGGCGCTGGCCCAGGAATACTACTTTAAGCACATCATCGACGGACACGAGGAACTGCTGGATGCCATACGGCAGCATGACCCGGAGACTGCCGAGCATCTGCTGCGCGTCCAGATGAGCGAGATACAAAAAATGCTGCAAGAGGTGATTCAGGAGGAGGAAGAGCGCGTGTGACGCTCTGCCACCTCTTATCGAATCGACGTGAGGAAATAGACAGGCGCTAAAACGGGGAAAGGAGGTGAGTTCGAGCGGTTGAGCGATGGCCTGTGCCCGTTCCCGATCCGCAGGACCGGGAAGGCGCGGGCAAATGACGATTTCTGGGTCAAACACTGGAGGGGAAAAGCTATGTCTACCCGCAACAAGTGGCTGCTGCTTCTGGTTAGTCTCGTCATGATTCTGGCTCTGGCTGCGTGCCAGGGCGCCCAGCAGGCTGAGGAGGAGGCCGAAGCCCCCGCCGCCAGCGAAGAGGCCATGCAAGAAGAGGCCACCGAGGAACCGATGGCCGAAGAGGAAATGACTGAAGAGCCGACTGAGGAAGAAATGGCGGCGGAGGAACCGACCGAGGAAGCGACGACCGAGGGCGAAATGGCCGAGGAAGAAATGGAGCCTGTGCGTCTGGCTCTGTTCCACACCGTCCTGGGCAACACCTACACCAAAGCCGTGACCGATGGCGCGCAGGAGGCGGCTGACGATATGGGGGCCACGCTCGATGTCTTCGGCGCTGACCCGGCCTTCGACCCCGTCGCACAGTCCAACCAGATTCAGGATGCCATCATCTCCGGGAACTACGACGTATTCCTGATCTACGCCGTCGACGGCAACGCCGTCCTGACCGACGTGGAGGATGCGCTTGACGCTGGCATCATGGTCGTCGCGGTGGACGTTGTCATCGGCCCCGATCCGCGTGCAGAGGAACCCTGCTGCGGCGTCACGTCCTACGTCGGGCGCACCGGCTACGGGCACGGTAAGCAGCTGGCAGAGATGATGATCCGCGCCTGTGAGACGGTCGAGGACGACGTGTGCGAGATCGGCTACCTGAACGGCGCGCAGTCCCTGACCGTCGACCAGGAGCGCGTCGCCGCCATCGAGGAGACGCTGGCCGATTATCCGAACATCGAGATCGTCGCCATGCAGGACGCCTTCTATCTACAGGACGAGGGCTACAACGTGGCGCAGAACATGCTTCAGGCCAACCCCGGCATCGATGTGTTCGCCACCTCCGGCGACCAGATGATGCTGGGTGCCGAGCAGGCCGTCATCGACGCCGGTCGCGAGGGCGAGATCATCCTGATCGGCAACGGCACGGGCGAGCGCGGCTACGAGGCCATCGCCGATGGCCGCTTCTTCTGCGGCTATGCGGACATCCCCTACACGATGGGCAAGATAGCCGCCGAGATCGGCATCCGGGCGTTTCGTGGTGAGGACGTGCCCACCTTCGTCAACAACGACGACCAGCGTCCGCCGCTGCCGGAAGGCGGCCCCATCATCTGCACCGATAACGTCGACCAGTTCACACCTCAGTGGTAACGATGTCCACAGGTCGAGGAGGTTGGGAGCCGCACGGCTCCCAACCTCACGTTGAAATAAAGGGCCTCAGCAAGCGCTTTGGCGGCGTTCAGGCGCTCTCCGGCATCAACCTCTCGGTGGCACGCGGCACGGTGCACGGTCTGGTGGGCGAAAACGGCGCGGGTAAGTCCACACTCGGCAAGATCATCATCGGCGCCGTCCGGCCCGACGATGGCGAGATGCGGGTCGACGGCAGGCCCGTCGACTATAGCACACCACGGGATGCGCTCGAAGATGGCATCACCATGATCCAGCAGGAGATCGCGCTGGTGTCGAAGCTGAGCGTACTGGAGAACGTCTTTCTCGGCATCGAAAGCAGCCGGGCCGGGGTTCTTCAGCGCCAGCAAACCCGGCGGCGGTTCGAGGCGCTGATCGATGAATCCCGGTTTGATATCTCGCCCGACGTTAAGGTGGGCGATCTGAGCGTCTCCGACCAGAAAAAGGCTGAGATTCTAAAAGCGGTCGCGCGGAATGCGCGTCTGATCGTGATGGACGAGCCGACGGCAGCGCTGCCCGGCGACGAGAGAACCAAGCTGCTCGAGATCGTGCGCAGCCTGCGTGAAGCGGGCACGACCATCGTGTACGTCTCGCACTTTCTGGAGGAGGTGCTGGAGATCGCCGACACCGTGACCGTGCTGCGGAACGGCGAGCTGATACGCACGTCCCCGGCGCGAGAGGAGACACCGGAAACCCTCGTCACGGCGATGCTGGGCCGCTCGATGTCATTGACCTTCCCGCCCAAGCAGTTCCCGCCCCCGGATGCGCCGGTCGTGTTCTCGGTGAAGGACCTCGGACGCGAAGGCAGCATCGAGGATATCACCTTCGACATCCGGGCGGGCGAGATCGTCGGGCTGGCCGGGCTGATCGGCAGCGGACGATCGGAGGTGGCCCGGACCATCTTCGGGGCAGATCGGCGTGACACGGGCGTCATCACCATCGACGGCAGGCCGGTCCGGGTGGACTCGCCGGACGCGGCGGTGCACGCCGGAATCGCCATGCTGCCTGAGAGTCGCAAAGATCAGGGCCTGCTGATGAGTCTGCTCATCAGCCACAACGTGACGCTTCCCCACCTGGAAACCGTCAGCCGGGGCTTGCTGGTGCAGGGGCGGCGTGAATACCGTGAGACAAAGGCGCTTCTCGAAGAGCTGGATGTCAGGCCGCCTGAGCCTGGGGCGCGTGTGGACAAACTTTCGGGCGGCAACCAGCAAAAAGTGTTGTTTGCCAAGTGGCTCTTTCAACATCCCAGGCTGCTGATCGCCGATGAGCCGACGCACGGTGTAGACGTGGGCGCCAAGCGGGCCATCTACCAGCTCATCAACTCACTGGCGGAGCGAGGCATGGCCGTCCTGCTTATTTCGTCAGAGTTAGAAGAGGTCTTAGGACTTGCCCACCGCGTGCTCGTCATGCGGTTAGGCCGCATTGTTGCGGAGTTAGCCGACCATCCAGATGGCAGCGGGGCGCTTACGGGAGATGCCGTGATGCGGGCTGCGTTCGCTACCGAGTCAAGCTAACGAGGGGGATATATTCATGTCAGGTAGCGATATGTCACGCGTAGCCGCCGTCGAAGAACGATCGGTGCGGCGGTTGGCGTTCGGCCTCCTCCACGAATATGGCATCGTTTTTGCCTTCGTGGCGATCTTCGTCATTCTGAGCCTGCTGACCCCGGCTTTTTTCACCGCACGGAATATGTTGAACGTGATGGATCAGGCGTCGCAGGTCGGGCTGGTCGCGCTGGGGGCGACGGTCACCATCATCGGCGGCGGGTTTGACCTGTCCGCCGGGGCGATCTTCACGATGTCGGGGTCTGTGGCCGCTTTGATCGCACGGGCGGGCTACCCGGTCCTCGGTCTGGCCGTTGGCGTCCTGACCGGCCTGATCCTGGGGTTCGTCAACGGTGGGGTGATCACGGCCTTTCGTATCAACTCGTTCGTCGCGACCCTCGCGTCCGGCCTCATCATTCGCGGGGGTGCGTATGTGCTGACGCAGGGGCTGCTGATCCAGATCAAGGACGAGCGGTTCTCGTGGCTGGGGCGGGGCAGGTTCCTCGACGCCAAAATCCCCGTGTACTTTCTGTTCGGCTTTGCCCTGCTGGTCTGGTTTTTGCTCGCGCACACGAAATTCGGGCGCTACGTCTACGCCATCGGGGACAACGAGGAGGCGGCCCGGCTGTCCGGCGTGCGCGTTGGCCTCATCCGCACCCTCACGTTCGCCCTCAGCGGGCTGGCGGCGGGTCTGGCAGGCGTGATCGGCGCATCGCGCATCGCAACCGGACAGGCCAACGTCGGCGAGGGTATCGCGTTGAGCGCCATCGCGGCGGTCGTCATCGGCGGGACCAGCATCATGGGGGGCGAGGGGGCCGTCTGGCGAACCCTGTTCGGCTTCTTGCTGCTCCAGCTTATCTCGAACGGCATGAACATCCTCAACGTCCCGACCTTCTATCAGCTGATCATCGAGGGCAGCGTCATCATGTTCGCGGTTGCGCTCGATGCCATAAGGCATCGCTCGCACTAGCCGCCGGTGAAAAGCGCGCGCCGCGCAGTGTCTTGGCAGACCGCGGAACCGCATTTCATATGCTTATTTTTTCAACTAGATGCGGCGACACGCCGCCCCGGCGGGGTGTCGGGTAGCCGGATAACCGTTGAGAGGGGGCGCGATGATACGACTCACCATCCTGTACAACCTGGCCTCCGGCGATGATGAGGAAGCGTTCTTGAAGTGGCGGCTGGGGGAGTACAGGCAGACGAATCTGGAGATTGAAGGCGTCGTGCGCACCGACTTCGCGCGGATCGACCGGGCCTGGCCTGACGGGGCAAACACGCCGTATCGTTTCATGACTACGATGGATTGGCCGGATACGGAGAGCTTCGAAAGGGGATTTTTCGATCCACAGGTGCAGGCCGATCTGGATGAGGACCTGAAAAGACTGCGCGATTCTGTGTTTCTGATCAGCGAGATACTCGATGATCAAAGTAAGGAGATTGAGGAAGGATGAGCAAGTACCGTGTATCTGCCGACATTGGCGGCACCTTCACCGATCTGATCGTCAGTGAGGTGGAAACCGGGAAATCCTTCACCGGAAAGGTGCCCTCCACCCCCGACGACCCGTCGATGGCGGTGCTGAACGCCGTTCAAGAACTGATCCCCAATCCCCCCAGCATCGACTTCATGGTACACGGCACGACGGTTGGCCTGAATGCCTTTCTGGAGCGCAAGGGCGCACGCGTGCTGCTCATCATGACGGCGGGCGTCAGCGATTCGTATATCATCGCACGCGGTGACCGCACCCAGCTCTACAAGCTCAAATACCGCAAACCGCAGCGCCTCGTGCCGCGCAACGATGTGTGTGAAGTGCGCGAGCGTCTGTTGTGGGACGGCACGGTCCACACGCCGCTTCACGTCGAGGACTTGGATCCGATCATCGAGAAGGTGAAGGCGGAGAATATCCCGGCGGTCGCGGTGTGTTTCATCCACGCCTTCGCTCACCCGAAGCACGAAATCGAGGCGAAGAAAATTCTGGAGGAGGCGCTGCCCGGCGTCTCGATCACCGTGTCGCACGAGGTCGTGCGCGAGTGGCGTGAGTACGAGCGCGCCTCGACGGCCATCATGAACGCCTACATCGCCCCACCGGTCGAGAAGTATCTGACCAGTCTGCAAGACGAGATGCACGCGCTGGGCGTGGAAAGCTCGCTGCACGTGATGCAGTCCAGCGGCGGCGTGCTGACGGTCGATACGGCCATCACCCAGCCGGTGCAAACCCTGCTCTCCGGCCCGGTGGGCGGCGTGATCGGCGGCGTGGCGCTCGCCGAGGCCACCGGACGGCCCAATCTGATCTGTGTCGACATGGGTGGCACGTCGTTCGACATGAGCCTGATCCGCAACGGCAAGCCCACCGTCACCTCCCAGACCTATCTGGAAGGGCTGCCCCTCCTGATGTCGATTCAGGAGATTCACACCATTGGCGCGGGCGGCGGCTCCATCGGCTGGGTCGAGGCCGGTGGGCTGCGCGTCGGGCCGCAGAGCGCGGGGGCCGACCCCGGCCCGGCCTGTTACGGCAGAGGCGGCATCGAGCCGACCGTCACAGATGCGAACCTCGTGCTGAAGCGCATCGGGGCGGGAAGCCTGCTCGGCGGGCGGATGACTCTGCACGAGGAGCCCGCCAGAGAGGCCGTGCGCAAGGTCGCTACCCAGCTTGGCATGGACGAAATCGATCTGGCGGAGGGCATTCTGGCGGTCATCAACGCGCGCATGGCGGACGGCATCCGTACGATCACGGTCGGGCGCGGCTTAGACCCGCGCGAATACGCGCTGGTGGCCTTTGGCGGCGCGGGGCCGATGCACGCCGTCTGGCTGGCCGAAGAACTCGAAATCAAGACCGTCATCGTGCCCAACAGCCCCGGCGCGTTCTCGGCGCTGGGCATGTTGCAGGCCGACCTGCGCCACGACCTGACGCGTTCCTTTTACCATGCGTTCAAGAATGTGACGATGGACGATCTGCTGAAGCTCTATGACGAGCTGGTGGCGGAGGGGACCGAGGCACTGCGCGCGGAGGGCATCCCCCCGGAGAACATGACGTTCGAGTTGACGAGCGATATGCGGTACATCGGGCAGGAATACTCGGTGAATGTGCGCATCACGCCTGATCTGACGCTGGAACAGATCGACGAGGCCTTCCACGCGGCGTACTTCGACCGCTACGGCCACTCGACGCCGGGCGCGCCGATCGAATTCGTGAATATGCGGCTGGCCGCGCTGGGGCGGATGAACCGCAAGCCGATGATTTTCGAGCCGGTTGAGGTGGGCAAAGACCCCATCATCGACCGGCGCGAGGTCATCTTCGGCGGGGAAGCCTTTGACACGCCGGTTTACCAGCGTATGCGGATGGAACATGGCTCCGAATGGCATGGCCCGATGATCGTGGAGGAGGATACGGCCACGACTGTCATCCCACCCGGCTATCAGGCGCGCGTCGATAACCTGGGCAATATCATCATCACGGGGGAGTAGCGACATGACCACGAGACCTGATCCCGTTACGGTTGAGATTCTGCGCAACGCGTTCGTCGCGATTGCCAACGACATGAACGCCACGCTCGTCCGCAGCGCCTACAGTCCGGTGATCTACGAGGGATCGGATTCGGCTGTGGCCCTGCTCGACAATCGCGGCGATGTGCTGGCGCAGTCGGTCGGCGTGCCGCTCTTCCTCGGCAATCTGGAGGTGTGCGTCAAGCTGACTGCCGAAATGCACGGCTGGGACTTCTTCCAGCCGGGCGATGTCGTCTACATGAACGACTCCTACATGACCGGGACGCACCTCAACGATGCGACCATCATGGCCCCTATCTTCTGGGGGGATCAACTGGTCGGGTTCTCGGCCAGCCGCGCCCACTGGCTGGACGTGGGCGGCAAGGACCCCGGCCAGCCGACCGACTCCGTCGAGACCTATCAGGAGGGGATGCGCTGGCCGCCCACCAAGCTCTACAAGAACGGCCAGCCGCGTGAGGATGTGATCGAACTCCTGAGGCGCAACAGCCGGTACGGTTATGCCCTCATCGGCGATCTCAACGCGCAGATCGCAGCGGCCCGCACGGGCGAGCGCCGCTTTCTGGCTATCCTCGACCGCTTCGGCCATGAGACCGTCATGGCCGCCAAAGAGGAGATTTACCGCCAGACCGAGGAGCTGGAGCGTGCGGCTATCTCGGCCATCCCCGACGGCGATTACACCGCCGAGGGCTTTCTGGATGACGATGGCCGGGGCAACGGCCCGGTCCCCGTCACGCTGCGGGTCACGCTCAGCGGCGATCAGATGACCGTCGACCTGAGCGGCTCCTCACCTATGACGGAGGGGCCGATCAACTCCGGCCTGGCCCAGACGATCTCCGGGCTGCGTATGGCCTTCAAGCTGCTGATCAATCCGCAGCGCCCGGTCGACGGCGGCACCTTCAAGACCCTGACCGTCCTCGCGCCTGAAGGCACGATCTTCCACGCTCGAGAGCCTGCCCCGTGCCAGTGGTACTTCACCCCGCAGGGCCTGCTGAGCGACCTGTTCGTCAAGGCGCTCGCCCCGGTCATGCCGGACGAGGTCGCCGCGGCGCATTACGGCGACTCGATGGTGACGTACTTCGCCGGGGCCGACTCGCGCAAGGGCGGCGAACGCTATCTCGCCATCGAGCCAAACACCGGTGGCTGGGGGGCGTGGGATAGCGAGGATGGGCAGGACGCGCTCATCAACAACGTCAACGGCTCGTTCAAGGACCTGCCGGTCGAGGTCTACGAGAACAAATACCCGATCAACATCATGAAATATGGCATCCGCCCCGACACGGGCGGCCCCGGCAAGTTCCGGGGAGGCTGCGGCGTCTACCGCGAGTACGTGGCAGTGGAGCCGACGACGCTCTATCTGTGGTTCGAGCGCTCCGTGACGCCCGCCTGGGGCTTGTTTGGCGGCGGGCAGGCTATCGGCCCGGATGTCGTCATCAACGAGGGGGGTGAGGACGAGCAGCACATGCTGAAGGTCAACGCCTTTCACCTCGAACCCGGCGATACCGTCACGTACTACACGGGCGGCGGCGGCGGATATGGTGTTGCATGGGAACGCGACCCGGAGCGCGTGCGCGCCGACGTGCTGAAGGGGTATGTCACCCGTCAGGCCGCGGATAAGGACTATGGCGTGGTGCTGCGCGAGGACCTGACTCTCGATGAGACGGCCACCGAAAAGCGCCGCGCCGCGATGGCGCAGGCCGCCGGGAGTTAAGGGGGCCGCATCACCCACCAACAGAAACCCCGCCAGAGATGATCTGGCGGGGTTTTTCGTGTGGACCTAAAGGGGCTCGAACCCTTGACCTCCACAATGCCATTGTGGCGCTCTCCCAGCTGAGCTATAGGCCCGCAGTACGAGGCTTATTATGCCGCACGCGGGGCGTGTTTGCAAGAATTTACGCGCTTCGGCACACGCCCGGCGGCCCGTTTACCCCCCTCATGGGGCGACATAAAATGTAAGCACCCATGACATAATACCCCGGTCCCTTGACCGTCAGGTTTTATTTATGTTATAATGCGGTCGCCACCCGGAGATACAACATCAAGGGATCGTGAACCATCAACTGGACGACACAATTCATCGGGCGTCGTCCCATCGTCGTATCGGTAAACGCCGTCGTCCATGCCTTTTTGATGAAGTTTTGCCCAGGTTTAACAACGACCCATCGCCGTGACATCGATCAGGGCTGTGGGGATTCACTTCCGTCTGTATTGTAATCTGGATACGGTACCTCACTGTGACACACCCCAAATCTTCGAATAACCTGCTCCGCCTCAACGTTGGATTCCTTCTCAAACAGGGAGCAGGTTACAGCCGACTCATCGACTTCGACTACCCAGGAACGCTTTACGCCGACGACGCCGTCCTTTCTAATCTGCATGGCTCGCTGCGCCTTTCCCGGACCCCGCAGGGCGTCCTGATTCAGGGCACGCTGGAGGCCGAGACGCGCGTCGAGTGCGTTCGCTGCCTGACGATGTTCGACCTGCCCACCACGATCGAGATATCCGAGCTGTTCCTGCCGCAGCATGCCGCGCAGGACGTGGATGAGAACGAAGAACCCAGGATCATCACCGAAGAGGGCAACATCGATCTGACACCCATCGTGCGTGAGGAGACCATCTTATCTATTCCGATGAAAGCCGTCTGCTCCGTGACATGCAAGGGGCTGTGCCCGGAATGCGGGCAAAACCTGAACGAAGGACAATGCGACTGCGAGGTGGAGCGCATCGATCCTCGCCTCGCGCCACTTCTCGACCTGCTGGAAAAATCTGACGAGTGAACCGCAACACCGATGAGGGGATCGGTGTTGTTAAGTTTGGGGTGCTAACTTAATGGTTCTGATCACGTCCGCCCATCTCGTGTAGTGGCTATTTTTAGAGAGGAACGGAGACAGTTGATGGGGTATCGTGAGGATAAGGAATTTGAACTCATCTCTGAATTAATAGAGAAGGCTGAGGAGCAGGGGTTCCTCACAACGGATGATGTACTTGATGCGCTGCCGGACGTAGATGAGGATCACCTCGATCTGGCGGAGGAAACGCTCATCGCGCTGGCAGCCGCCGGGGTTAAGATTTACGAGGACAAGGACGACGTGCCCGACGGGTCGCTGAACGGCAAAGGGCACGCCGCCGCAGAGGATGACGAGGACGAGGACGACGAGTTCGCGTACGAGTTCGCCTCGATAGCCGATTCGGACGATGAGACGGCGTACGACCTCTCCGGCATCGCCTCGGATGACACGGTGGGCCTCTACCTCAAGGAGATGGCGCAGGTGCCGCTGCTCTCGACCGAGGAAGAGGTCAGCCTCGCCCGCCGGTTGGAGCTGGGCACGCTCGCCGCAGAGAAGCTGGGCAACGGGCGCGCCAGCCTGACCGACGACGAAATGATGAGCCTCGAACTGGCCGTCGAGGATGGACAGGCCGCCCGCGAGCACCTGATCAAGGCTAACACCCGGCTC
>CAZWUX010000101.1:0-12936 GCA_964637665.1 uncultured Anaerolineae bacterium | reverse complement strand
ATGTTCTCCTCGATGCACTCGATGGCCGACTCCTGATCCTTGACACAGTACCGCCCGCCGCTGTGCAGCAGACAGTGATTGCGCCCGGTCGTGCCCGACGCAATCTCGCCGCGCTCGATGACCGTGACCTGATAGCCGCGCAGCGCCAGATCGTGCGCGACAGCAGCGCCGGTCGAGCCTGCGCCGATGACGATTGTTGAGTATTTACCAGCTTGGGGATCCACAGATTCCGCTCCACACAGCTAAGGTTTCGCGGGAAGGGGTTTCAGCTTCCTGTGAAACGCTTAAGGCCGCCGGGCAAGCGGCCCTGCGGTGATGCTCGGCAGGCTTACCCGGCGGCCCTGTATACGGATTCTTACTCCACCCAGTCGAAGGTCCGGGTGACGGCCTTCTTCCAGCCTTTGTAGAGTTCTGCGCGCGTGGCCTCATCCATCTTCGGCTCCCAGGTCTTATCAACGCCCCAGTTCTCACGGAGCGATTCCTGGTCACCCCAGAAGCCAGTCGCCAGGCCAGCAGCATAGGCTGCGCCCAGCGCGGTCGTCTCCGCCACAGTCGGGCGGATGACGGGCACGCCGAGGATATCGGCCTGGAACTGCATGAGCAGTTCATTGTAGACCATGCCGCCGTCGACCTTGAGCGCTTTAAGCTCGACGCCGGAGTCCTTCTCCATCGCATCCAGTACCTCGCGGGTCTGGTAGGCGGTGGCCTCCAGCGCGGCGCGGGCGATGTGGCCCTTGTTGATGTAGCGTGTCAGCCCAACGAACACGCCGCGAGCACGGCTCCTCCAGTAGGGCGCGAACAGCCCGGAGAACGCGGGCACGATGTACATGCCACCTGCGTCCTCGACCGACTTCGCCAGCGGCTCGATGTCCTTCGACTCCACAATCATGTCGAGGTTGTCACGCAGCCACTGCACGAGCGCGCCAGTGATGGCGATCGAGCCTTCCAGCGCATAGACGGCTGGCTCATCGCCGATCTTGTAAGCTAGCGTGGTGAGCAGGCCGCTCTCCGACGGGACCGCTTGCGTGCCCGTGTTGAGCAGCATGAAGCACCCGGTGCCGTAGGTGTTCTTGGCCTCGCCGGGGCTGTAGCAGGTCTGCCCGTAGAGCGCGGCCTGCTGGTCGCCGAGGTCGCCGCAGACCGGGATGCGCCCACCGACCGGACCTTCAGCCGGGGTCGTGCCGTAGACCTTCGGGTCACTTGAGGGCCGGATTTCCGGCAGCATCTGGCGGGGGATGCCCATGATTGAGAGGATTTCGTCATCCCAGTCGAGCGTCTCGAGGTTCATGAGCATCGTGCGGCTGGCGTTCGTTACGTCGGTGACGTGCGCGCCACCCTTCGCGCCGCCGGTCAGGTTCCAGATGACCCAGCTGTCGATGTTGCCGAAAATGGCGTTGCCCTTCTCGGCTTCCTCGCGCAGCCCCTCGACGTTTTCGAGCATCCACTTGACCTTCGGCCCGGAGAAGTAGGTCGCCAGTGGCAGCCCCACCTTCGGGCGGAAGCGATCCTGCCCGCCGTCCTCTGCGAGCATGTCGCAGATTTTGTCGGTGCGGGTGTCCTGCCAGACGATGGCGTTGTAGTAGGGCTTGCCGGTGTTCTTGTCCCAGACGACGGTTGTCTCGCGCTGGTTGGTGACGCCGATCGCCACCAGATCGTCCGCAGAGAGATTCGCCTTCTGCATCGCGCCCTTGATCACGTCCTGGGTGCGCGCCCAGATCTCCATCGGATCATGCTCGACCCAACCAGCCTGCGGGTAGATCTGCTCGTGCTCAAGCTGGTGTACGGCGACGACCTGCCCGCTGTGGTTGAAGATCATGAACCGGGTGCTGGTCGTACCCTGGTCAACTGCTGCTGCATACTTGGCCATTCGAGTTACTCCTTGTGAGTAGAGGAAGGATGTTCTACCTTCCCTATCGTTGACACGTGCTGACGAAAGCTGCTCGTGCTACTCGCCGTCAAACGTCTCGCTGGCTGCTTTGATGAGCAGATAGGTGGAGGTTGCACCCGGGTCCTGATGGCCCGCGCTTCGCTCGCCCAGGTAACTGGCTCGTCCCTTCCTGGCGACGAGCGGGATGGTTGCTTCCATCCCGGCCTCGGCGGCGTCGGTGGCCTTAGCCAGCCCGACAGACAGGTCCTCTCCGGCGGCGACGCTCTCTTTCAGCGCCTCTACGGCGGGTGTCAGCGCGTCGACCATCGTCTTGTCTTCGAGTTCGGCCTTACCGCGCATTAGCACGCCCTGAAGCGCCGCTTCGAACATCTCAACCACATCCTGCGATGAGAGTTCATCCTTGCTATCCACCGCCATGCCCGCCCGCATGAAAAACGTGCCATACAGCGGACCGCTGGCACCGCCGACGGTCGAGACGAGCGTCATGCCAACCGCCTTGAGAATGGCGCCTATGTCCTTGTCTGCCGAGTCGGGTAGCTTTTCCATCACCTTCTTGAAGCCCCGGTCCATGTTGATACCGTGATCGGCGTCGCCGATGGCGGAGTCCAGTTTGGTGAGGTATTGACGGTTTTCGTCGTAGACGGCGGCTAGATCGGAGATCCAGTCGAGGATATCCTGCTTCGTAACCATAGATTCGTCTCCCGGAGAGTAGTGAGCAGCCTTCAGTATCAAAAAATTATTCGCCCCAGCGCAGACCGGGTGTCATCACCGGAGCATCCCACAGTTCTTTCATCTCGTCGTCGAGCTTGAGGAGAGTGATGGATGTCCCTGCCATTTCAAGCGAGGTGATGAATGGGCCGATCAGGTTTCGGGCGATGGTGATGTTTCTTGCGTCAAGGATCTCGGCCAGTTTGCGATAGACGATGTAAAGCTCGATCAAGGGGGTTCCACCCATGCCGTTGACGAAGGCGAGCACCTCGTCGCCAGCCTTGAACGGGAGATCGTCGAGGATCGGTGCCGCGAGCATCTCGGTGATCTCGTCCGCCGACTTGACCTTCATGCGCTCGCGGCCAGGCTCACCATGGATGCCGATGCCGATCTCCATCTCGTCCTCGCCGAGGTCAAACGTCGGTTCGCCCGCCGAGGGGACGATGCAGGAGGTCAGCGCCATGCCCATGCTGCGGACATTGCTATTGACCCGGCTGCACAGCTCGGTGACCTTCGCGAGGTCGTAGCCCTTTTCGGCGGCGGCCCCGCAGATCTTCTCCGCGAGCACGGTCCCGCCGACACCGCGACGCCCGGCGGTGTACAGGCTGTCCTGCACTGCCACGTCGTCATCGATCACGACGCTGGTGACCTCGATACCATCGGCCTGCGCCATTTCGGCGGCCATCTCGAAGTTCATTATGTCGCCAGTGTAGTTCTTGACGATGTGCAGCACGCCTGCGCCGCCGTCGACGGCCTTCGTCGCTTCCAGCATCTGGTCGGGCGTCGGGCTGGTGAAGACTTCACCGGGGCAAGCGGCGTCCAGCATACCCTTGCCGACGAACCCGCCGTGCATCGGTTCGTGCCCGCTGCCGCCGCCTGAGATGACTCCGACCTTGCCTTCGACAGGGGCATCGGCCCGGACGATGAAGTTCGGGTCAAAATGGACCTTGACCAGATCCGGGTGCGCCTTGGCGATGCCCTGAAGTTCCTCTTTTACGACATCTTCTGGCTTGTTGATCAGTTTTTTCATGGCCTACCCCTTCCCAGGATGGCTAACATATTTTCTGTAATGCAGTGATTTTCGGATTGATGTAAGGGGCAACGTGGATGCCCGGCTATCCACATCGCCCCTGCTGCAGCGCATCCGGTGTTTATCAGTGACCGAAGATCGCCCAGACCACCGCAGCAAGCTCACCTCAGACGAGCAGCGCGATGACGGGTGCCCACGAATGACGGGCCGATTGACCACACGACAAACGCGATGGGAATCGCGCCCAGGAGCACCCATGCCAACCGCTCATAGAATCCGAGCGGTGGCTCTGAAGTACCAGCGCTTACATCCCCTCGGCGCCTTCTGGACTCTCATCAGTGCCCAGGTAGGGCGGGATCGTCAGGTCATACAACCAGGCACCCAGCGGGCCACCGATGAAGGGGCCGACGATGGGTACCCAGAAGTAGGGTATGCCGTTGAAACTCGCTGGTGCAGACCAGGCGTCGGCTGCACCTCCAGGCAGCAGGTTCGCAAACAGCCGCGGCCCAAAGTCACGGGCCGGGTTGATGGCGTAGCCCGACGGCTTGCCAAGGGACAGGCCGATTGCCAGCACCAGGATGCCGACCATGAACGGCCACAGATTGGCGCCCACGCCCACGTTCTTGGCGTCGACGATGGCGTAGATACCCGCCAGCAGCATCGCTGTGCCGATGATCTCGCTCAACAGGCAGTTTATGACGCCGTAGGCGTCGGAGGCTGGAGCGGTATAGAAGACGTTCGCGTACCCTCCCGCAGCGAAGTCACCCTGGTACATGATCCACACCAGGAAGGCCCCGAAGAAGCCACCGGCAACCTGAGCAATCATCCAGCCGATTGCCTTGCCAAACGGCATGTCACGACGGACGACAGCGGCCAGCGTCACGGCGGGGTTGATGTGCGCGCCGGTCACGCCACCGGCCACATACACTGCTACGGCCACCGCCATACCCCATCCCCAGGCGATGGTGTTCCAGTTGCCACCCAGCATTCCCCAATCGCCACCGGCGAGCCGGGTGCCTAAGACCACGTTGGCGACCACGCCGTCACCCAGCAGGATCAGGATTGCGGTGCCAACGAACTCGGCCAGTAACTCTCCAAAGGCGCTATCACGATTCATGGTGCGCTCCTTTTTATTGAATGAAGGATACTTAGCAATCACTCGACCATCCGTTTAGAGTAGCTTTGCTCTATCCCCGACAGCCCCTCCTTAACTAGTGCTTCGTCCAGAAACGTTTAAGACTCAAGATGCCGCGCCACGAGCGGCAGCGGCCCTTGTGAATAAACCGTCATCCGGGTGATGCCTTTGCCAGCCAGGTACATGGCCTGAACGGAATACCACGCCCAAAGCGCGGACGACATGTCGCGGACCCTCATGCCGTCATCCGACGCGCAGCAGGCGCAGTGAAGCCATGCCCATTGATGGTGGTTTGTTGAAGGGAGCATGATTCTCCCGGTTCGCCAGGGGTGATCCATCAACGATCTGTAATCCAGAGTTATTAGGGCTGGAACGATGGTTGACAAACAGATGAGTGCAGGTCGAACTCAGCTAAGTACGTCAGAAGAAGATAGTGTTGAAAGATAAAACCAGCGATGAAAAGGCTATGGCGTCTACGCCAGATTTGGATCACAATCAGTGTATCCAAGGTGAGGCAATGCACATATTTTCACTGTCTGCACACATTTTCAAGTATATGCGCATGAACGCGCTGAGTCAAGTGTCTGGAGGGCTGCTAGCCTGCCAATTTCCATCCGGTGACCCGCCGCTGAGCGCAGTTGGTCGTGGTGCGGTATGATCAAATTAGAAAACAGCTGGAGGTGGATGGATGGTTCAGGTTTTTATCAATTCCCTGGTAGACAATCTGGCTGATGTGCTGACGATCGCTGCCGTGATCGGCGTGGTGGCTGGTGCGGCCCTGTACTGGTTCGCGCGCAGGCGCCGGGTCCGGTCCCTGCGCCGCCGCCTGAACGGTGGAGTGGACATCCCAGGCAAGATCAAGGCGATGGTCGCCAGCGCGGCGAACGCCGACGTGGCCGAGATGGGTGCTATCGCCACCGTGTCGTTGGTCGATCTGGCGTGGCAGTACAGCATGGCGGCCCCAGAGGTGTGGGATCATATCAGCGGACCGGGCGCGGATCATCTGATAGACGCGGTCCAGAATCTCGACGTGCTGAAGTCGACGCTCAGCGACCAGTTATTTCCGTTCGCCGACAACGTGATCGCGTATCTGCGTGGGCTGGAGGCGATGCAGGTCTTTAGCGACCTCGCTGGGCAGATTCCCTTACTGGGTGATGTGTCGAGCGTCGTGCTGGAGGCGAAGGGGACATCCGTCGTCGACTCGCTGGCGGCCAGCGCGACGGCGGCGGAGGCGAAAGCGGCTGCGGCAGGTGAGGTCGGGCTGCCCGTCCATCTCCCGCTGGTGACGGTCGGGTTCGCCACTTACCGCGCGTGGCGACGGGGCCAGCAGGGCGCGGGCCTGAAGCGCAACGTGGAGTTCGCGGCCATCGAGGTCACGACGCGGGCCGGGGGTGGGCTGCTGGGCGGCAAGGCAGGCGGCGTGATCGGCACGCTGATCGTGCCCGGCGTGGGGACGTTCGTCGGGACGGTCGCCGGGGCCGTCGCCGGAGCGGTCGGCGGCGCGCTGCTGGGCGAGACTTTCAAGAAGCGCCATGTGCAGAAAGTCAGCGACGCGCTCAATGCGTCGCTCGAACGGCTGGGCAGCGAGTATCTCGACCATCCGGGAAATTTCGAGCGGCTGACTGACGTGTTTCGGGAGCAGGAGGCGGATTACCGCTCGCACCTGCGCGCGATGAAGCGGCGCACGGCGCGCTATGCGCTGCCCTGGCGGATCGTCTGGCCGGATGCCAAGCTCGTGCTGCTTCAGGAGACGGTGCGGCTCGCCGAGGAACGGCTCGATACGGTGCGTGAGGGCACGGTCGAGGCCGTCGACCGCTTGGCGTTCATGCGCACGACCGGCCAGCGGCGCGAGCTGGGCGTCATGCTGTGGAGCAACCCGGCCCTATGCACCGAACTCGGCTGCAACGGCGACATCGTCGGGCAGGTAGCCCGCCAGAACGATCGGCTGCGGACCGAACTGCGCCATCTGGGGATGGCGTCTGACGGGGCGGCGGCCTGAGTCTCGCCGCTGACGCTGTGGCACTGGCGAGAATTGGGCGTCGGCGGTAATTTTGTGCTATGCATCGATCAGGCTGCCTGCTCTGGCTCAACCGCACCGCCCGCCTCGTCCTGAGTGTCACCCTCGCGCTGGGGATGCTGCTTGTGTTCTGGAAGGCCGCCATCCCCGGCGCGTTCAGTGCGCCCGGCCCGTCGCTGCGCTACGGGGGATATGGCATCAGCGTGGGGCCGCACCTCGAATCACAGCCCGGACTGCTCGATGAGATGGGGATGGACTGGGTTAAGGTTTACGACACAGCCCAGATCGCCGACTATCCCGATCGCCACATCCTGTTCCGCGTGGAGCGTGCGGGCTATCCGCCCGATTGGGACCTCGACGCCTGGACAGACGGTCTGTACGAATTTGCCCGCGAACTGGATCGCCGGGGTGTCGATGCGGTGGAGATCGGCAACGAGCCGAATCTCGCACGCGAGTGGGGGAACCAGCCGCCCGATCCGGCAAAATACGTCGACGTGCTGCGGCGGGCCTATACGGCCTTCAAGAGCGAGGCGCCGGACATCGTCGTCGTATCTGCCGGGCTGGCCCCGACAGCCGGTCTGGCCGACGGATCGGCGGTGGACGATCTCTGGTTTGCCCAGCAGATGCTCGATCATGGGGCGGCGCAGTATATGGACGCGTGGGGCTATCACCCTTACGGGTTCGACCAGCCCCCCGAAGCCAATCCCTACCAGCATCCTTATTCCTTCCGGCGCACCGAGTTGATGTACGACCTGCTGCGCAAGAACGGCGTCAACAAGCAGATATGGATCACCGAGTTTGGTTGGGTGCGCGACCCCGCCGAGGAGGGACTGAACTGCGCGTCCGACCCGGCCTTCAGCGAGTTCGAGTGGATGGCCTTCGACCGCAACACACAGGCCGCCTACACCCGGCGGGCGATGGCGTTCGCCGCGCGGAACTGGCGCTGGGCCGGGCCGATGTTCCTGTGGAACCTGAACTGGAATCTGTACGACGCGAGCTACGAACCGCCGTGCAGCCATCTGCGCTGGTACGCCATCCTCAACCAGGACGGCACGCCGCTCCCGGTCTATTACGCCATTCAAGATTTACCCCGCCGTCCTGCCATCGAATTCCGCCCCGAAATCGGGGCGGTTGCACGTCGGCTGACGGGCACCGTCGAGGCGGGCTGTGCGGGCGTCATGCGCCTCGGCAGCTTCATCGTGGAGGTGACGGGCGCAGAGGACGAGCCGCCCACCGTGCAGCTCGAACCGGCCAATGCGCCGGGGCGGCCCCTCGTGTGGACGAGCGTCACGGAGGCGCGGGACGGCGATGAAGTCGATGTCATGGTCGATGCGCGGGATATCGAGCCGGGCCTATATCTCATTGGCGTGAACCTGCGAGCCAGCGGCACGGACCGCGTGTCGAGCGCCTTCGTGCGGGGCTGGCTGCTGGTGCATCACCCTTCATCACCCATCTGTGTGAGACAGTACGGAGACTGATTTGCCGAAAGAGGACCTGTCGCCCATCCGGGCGCTGCGAGGGCGGGATGCGCTCGACGCAATCGCCACCACCGGCTCCGCCGACGCGCTCGCCCGGCTGGGAGCAGCGTTCTCCACGCTGGGGCGGGCGGGTGAGGCGGTCGACCTGTACCGCCGTGCCATCGACGATTATCGCCGCGAGCGGGATCAGCGCGGGGAGGCCGTCGCGCTCTTCAGCCTGGGCAACGTGTACTCGCAGCGCGGCGCGCTGGCGGACGCGATTCAGGCTTATGCACAGGCTGTACCGCTCTACCGCGCGCTGAATCTGGTGGCCGACGAGGCCGCCGCGCTGAACTGCATCGGGCTGCTGCACGCCGAGGCGGGGCGGGCCGAGACGGCGCTCGGTTTCCACGAGCAGGCGCTCGCCCTGTTGTGGGATGCCGGGCACCGGCTGAACGAGGCATCGACACTCGACGTGATCGGCATGACGCAGCGCCGTCTGGGAGACCTGAAAGCCGCCGAGGCCGCGCATCGACAGGCGCTCGGCGTCAGGCGGCAGGAGCGGGATCGACAGGGACAGGGGGGCACGCTGCATCTGCTGGGGCTGGTGTACGAGGAGCAGGGGGATGTCGAGCGGGCGCTGGCCTATTATGAGTGGGCGCTGCGGATGCGCCAGCTTGTCGACGACCGGGAGGGTGAGGCGTTGACCTCCTACAACCTCGCCAGGCTGTACGAGGGGCTGAACCACCTGCGCGAGGCCGAGGCGCTGCTCCAGCGGGCGGTCGACATCGAGATGCGGCATGCGCACCCTGATGCGCCGCACGACGAGGCCGAGCTGGCCGCGCTGCGGGCGCGGCGCAAGCGGGCCGGGCTGCCCCCGCCGGGCGATACCACGGGCAGTTTTCCGCGCCTCAAGCCGGATGAGATGGTGGACGAAGCCGGGCGGTGATGTGCTACATGTTCCACAGACGGACGCCGCCGTCCGCGGATGCGGTGGCAAGCCACAAACCGTCCGGGGACCATGCCAGCGAGCGGATCGCCCCGCCGTGATCGATGCCGGAGGCCAGCAGGCCGCCGGACGATGCATCCCACACCCGGAGTACTCCGTCGTTGTCCGCCGAGGCGATACGCCCGCCGTTCATTGAATAGGCGATCGTGTGGATGGCGCTCTCGTGGCCCTTCAGCCGGGCGGCGGGGGCGTCGTATCCGGCCATCGGATCCCAGATCTTGATCACTCCGTCGGAGGCCGCCGAGGCAAAGCGCGATCCGTCGGGCGACCACGCCACCGCCCGCACGGCTTCGCCGTGTGCGCGGATGGCGGCGATCTCGGCCCCGTCTGTGGCCCACAGGCGAATATGGCCCGCTGCCAGCGCCGCCGCGAGCGTACCGCCGTCCGGCGACCATGCGATGTCGAACACCATCTGACCGTGTGGCGCGCGCAGCGTGGCCCGGTTGGCCGGGTTTGCCCGCCCGCCGGTGTCCCAGAGCGTCACATGCCCGATGTTCCACATGTTCCACGCGCAGGCCAGCCGACCGGAATCGGGCGTCCACGCCAGCGATTCGACTGCTCCCTGCTGCTCGGCAAGCTCGATCATGCTTTTCTGGCCGGGGGCGATCTGCTCACCCACCGTCCAGAGGCGGACCGTCGTGTCGACCGAGCCGGAGGCCAGCCAGCTGCCGTCAGGCGAATAGGCGAGGGCCTGCACCGGCCCGCGATGCCCGTCCAGCGTGGCGAGGTAAGCGCCGTCGGGCAGCGACCACAGGCGGACGGTGCGGTCGCGCGAGGCACTGGCGAGGTGCCTGCCGCCCGGCGCAATGGCGACGCTCAGCACGGCGCTGGCGTGCCCGGTGAGGGTGGCGACGGGATCGAGCGTTTGCGGCATGGCGGCCTATCCTTGGATGAGCGATGCTCCCGGAAGTATGTACCGGACAGCGGCCCGGTGCAAGAGGGAGGTCGCCGCACCGCCCGGATCGCACGCCGCCCGGTTGTGGGTATCATATAGGGTGGGCACGGATTCTATTTCCCTGTAAAAGGAGCTGGCACCATGTTCTCTCCGCTGACGATCCCCGACGCAGCCTGGAGCCGCCGTTTCGACGACGCGCCGGTCGCGCCGGGCAGCCCATATGCCCCCTCGCTGCTCGACATGGTCGAGATGCTGCCCTTCGTCCTGCGGATGCGCCGCTTCGCGAATCAGGCCCACCGGCAGGGCCGCAGACCGTACGTCGACTTCAACGATCCGCTCAATCCCGGCCCGCAGATGGGCGTGCCGCTCGGTGGGCTGGGTGGGGGGACGATCACACGGGGGTGGCGCGGTGGATTCGTGCGCTGGCAGATGCAGCCCGGCATTTACCGCTACGGGCAGGTTCCCGCCGATCAGTTCTCGGTCTACGTCCGCCATCCGGGCCAGAAAGCCCACGTCCAGGTGCTCAACGCCGATCCGCCGGACAGCCCGGCGCTGGCGGGATGGGTATGGGGAATGCCCGGCACAGAGGCGACGTACCACGCGCTGTTCCCGCGCGCGTGGACGGTGTATGAGGGGATCGCGCCCGGCGTCCGCCTGACATGCCGCCAGGTGTCGCCTGTGATCCCGCACAACTATGTCGAGAGCAGTTTCCCCGCCGGAGTGTTTGTATGGGATGTTGAGAATGCGGGCGATCAGCCCGTGACGGTTGGGCTGATGCTGACTTTGCAGAACGGCATGGGCGGCCCGAACGACCGGGCGGGGGGACACACCAACCGCGTCTTTGAACTCGATGCAGAGGGGGGGCGCGTGCGTGGCGTCGAGCTGCGCCACATCCACCGGCAGGAAACGCCCGCCGGAAGCGCGGGGGATGCGCCGCGCCGTTTCGAGGACCTGCTGAGCTTCGCCATCGCCGCCCAGAGCGGTGATGGCGTTGAGGTGACCTACCGGACGCGGTTTGCGACCAATGGCAGCGGCATGGACGTGTGGGGTGACTTTGTCGCAGACGGCGCGCTGGAGAATGCCGACGACGTGCGACCGTCCACCTCCGGCGTGCCCATCGGCGCGGCGTTATGCGCGACGGTGGAGGTCGAACCTGGTGAGACGGCGCAGGTCCCCTTTTCGTTGGCGTGGGATATGCCCGTCGCGCGGTTCGGGGAGGGACGCGGATGGTTCCGCCGGTACACGCAGTTCTATGGCCGGAACGGGGACGCCGCGCCGCGCATCGCGCGTGATGCGATCGAGAATGTCGATCACTGGGAGGTCCAGATCGAGGCGTGGCAGGAGCCGATCCTCGCCGATCCGGGCTTGCCCGATTGGTATAAGGCCGCGCTGTTCAATGAAGCGTATTATCTGGTCGACGGGGGGACGATCTGGATCGATGGCCCGGAGGATGCTGCCGGGAAAGAGGCCGGAGCGCTTGCCGCTGAGAGCAGTGTTGGGCATTTCGCGTATCTGGCGGGCCACGAGAACCGCGTGTACAACCCGGCGGACGCGCACTTCTACGCCTCGTTCGCGCTCGCCAGCCTGTGGCCCGAACTCGAACTCGGCTTACAACGCGACATGGCGCGCGCACTGTTCGTGGAGGATCGTGAGGAGCGGCGGATCGTCGGCACAGGTGATGACGCGCCGCGCAAGGTGGTGGGCATGATCCCACACGATTTCGGTGGCCCGGACGGGGATCCCTGGCTCCGGCTCAATACTTACAACCTTCAGGACGTGTCGGGCTGGAAGGACCTGAACAGCAAATTCGTGCTTCAGGTCTACCGTGATTTCGTGGCGACGCAGGACATCGAGTTTCTGGCGGATACGTGGGAGGCCGTCCTCGCGGCCATTGACAGGCTGGTGGACTTCGACCTCGACGGTGATGGCCTGATCGAGAACGACGGGTATCCCGATAACGCCTACGACACGTGGGTGGTGGATGGCCCGTCCGCTTATTCCGGCGGGCTGTGGTTGGCGGCGCTTCAGGCGGTGGTTGGGATGGCGGCGATGCTCGATCACCCGCAGGAGGCGCAGCGGTTCCGCAGCCTGCTGGCGCAGGGTAAGCGGTCATATGAGGAGTTGTTGTGGAACGATACGTATTATGATTACGATGCCAGCACAAACCGCCAGCGGGACAGCTTGATGGCGGATCAACTGGCGGGGGATTGGTATGCGCGGGCCTGCGGCTTGCCGGGCATCGTGCCTGCCGAGCACGCGCAAAGTGCCCTGCGGGCCGTGCTGGAGACGAACGTCCGCCAGTTCGAGGGCGGCGAGATGGGCGCGGTCAATGGGATGCGGCCTGATGGCCGGGTCGACACGACGAGTATGCAGTCACAGGAGGCATGGACCGGGACGACTTATGCGGTCGCCGCAGCGATGCTTCAGCTTGGGATGCGGGATGAGGCGTTTGAGGTGGCGGAGGGCATCACCCGACAGAATTACGGCCCGCTGGGCATGTGGTTTATGACGCCC
Organism: uncultured Anaerolineae bacterium; assembly: GCA_964637665.1. Lineage (GTDB taxonomy): Bacteria > Chloroflexota > Anaerolineae > Aggregatilineales > UBA3940 > CAZWUX01. The sequence continues at coordinate 283 of CAZWUX010000101.1, read as the reverse complement.
GAAGCGTGGACGGCCAACCGCCGCTTCCGGTCGCTGGCTGCTATGCGCCCGCTTGCCATCTGGGCGATCCAGTGGGCGTGGGAGCGGCGCGCAGGTGCGGGTGTAACGACCTAGCTGCCCGCCAGCAGCTTCTCATAGACGGCCCACGTTTCGCGGGCGGTGCGCTCCCACGTGAAGGTCGCCGCGCGGGCCAGCCCGCGCTCCCGACAGTGCGCCCGCAGGTCGTCGTCGACCAGCAGGCGATCCAGCGCCCCGGCGATGGCGTCCACGTCGAGCGGATCGA
>CAZWUX010000100.1:0-12938 GCA_964637665.1 uncultured Anaerolineae bacterium | reverse complement strand
GCAGCGTCGACTTGCCGACGCCGTTCGCGCCCAGCACGACGGTGATCTTCGCTTCCTCGGCCTTGAGCGACACCCCTTGCAGGATGTTGAGGTCTTTGTAGTAGCCGACATACAGATCGTCGATCTCAAGCATCGACATCTTCCTCCCCCAGATAGGCTTCGATGACCAGTTCATCGTTCTTGACCACTTCCGGGTCGCCGTCGGCGATCACGTCGCCGTAGCTCAGCACGATCAGCCGCTCGCTGAGCGTGAAGATCGAGGTCATGTCGTGGCTGACGATGATGAACGCCTTGCCCTGCGCGTGCAGGGTCGTGATGTAGTCGAAGATCGTCTCCATCAGGCTGGGATGCACCCCGGCGAACGGCTCGTCGAGCAGGATGATGTCCGGGTCGGTCATCAACACCTGGCCGAGTTCGAGCAGCTTTTGCTGCCCGCCCGACAGGCTGCGGGCGTAGTCGTCACGCAGGTGATCGATGGTCAGAAAGTCGAGCACCTCGCGGGCGCGCTCCTTCCATGCGGCACGGCCCCGCTCCGGGGCATGGGCCATGCCCGGCACGAGCAGATTCTCCATGACCGTCATGCGGCGGAAGGCGCGCGCCACCTGAAAGGTCCGCCCGATGCCCTGCCGCGTCACGAGGTGGGGCTTCATGCGGGTGATATTTGTGCCGTTGAACATGATGCGGCCCTCCTCCGGCTGGTGGATGCCGCCGATCGTGTTGACCAGCGTCGTCTTGCCGGAGCCGTTGGGGCCGATCAGCCCGACCAGCTCGTTGCCGGAGAACGACAGCGAGACGCAGTTCAGGGCCGTGATGCCGCCGAACCGCTTGACAAGGTCGACAATTTTAAGCTCCATCAGCCGCCGCTCCTTCCGCCGCCGATTCAACGGTCTGGCCCTCGCGCAGCTCGGCACGCGGTCCCAGCCCGAAGGCGCGCTGGAACAACGGGGCAAGAAGCCCGTTGCGGGCGAAGCGCAGCGTGATCACCAGTAATCCGCCGAAGATGACCATGCGCCACGCCCCGAACTCGCGCAGAAGCTCCAGCCCGATCTGGATCAGGATGCCGCCGATGGCCGCCGCCAGCAGGCTCTCGACCCCGCCGATGATCGCCATCGCGATGACGAGGCCCATCTGCGGGATGACCATGATATTGGGTGTGATGATGGTGATGTAATGGCCGAAGATGCCGCCCACCAGACCGGCGATCATGCTGGTGATGACGAAGGTCAGCACCTTGTAGCGCACCACGTCGATGCCGCGCGCCGCCGCCGCTTCCTCGTCCTCGCGGATGGCGCGCAGGAACAGCCCGACCCGCGACTGGGCCAGCCAGTACATGAACAACATGCTGGCGACCATCACCCCCAGCATGACGAAGTAGGGGGGCACCCGCGAGAGCGACTCGGGGAACAGCGGTGTCAGGCCCAGGCCCCGGTCGCCGCGTGTGATCTGCGGCTCGGCGCGGATGATGGTCCGCAAAATCTCGGAGAAGGCGATGGTGAACAGCGCGAGGTAGGCGGCCTTGAAGCGCAGCGTCAGCCAGCCGATCGCCAACCCGGCCACGCCCGCCGCGAGCGTGCCCAGCGCGATGCCCGCCACGATGGGCAGGCCGAGGTTGTTGCCGACCAGCCCGGCGGTGTACGCGCCGATCGCCATAAACGCCATGTGCCCGAAAGAGAACTGGCCGCCGTACCCGGCCAGCAGCGCCCAGCTTGCGGCCAGCACCGCGTAGTAAAAGGCGACGATCATGACGTGCAGCCAGTACGACTGGATGACGAGCGGCAGCAGAGCCAGCACGCCGAAAACGGCCAGCGTAACGTACGTCTGCGGGCGGAATAGGGCACGTCTGAAGTCGGTCATGCCTCTTTCCTCCCGAAGAACCCGCGCGGCCTGAACAGCAGCACGGCGGCGAAGATGATCAGCCCGAAGACGGTTTTGTAGTTCAGCGCCCGGCTGGGATCGGGGAAGTAGCCCGCCCCGAAGCTCTCCACCAGCCCGATCAGCACCCCGCCGAGGATGCTGCCCGGTATGGACCCCATCCCGCCCAGCACGATGATCACATATGAGCGGATGGAGGGCACCGCGCCTACGTCGGGCGTGATCGAGAAGGTGGGGGCCAGCAGCGCACCGGCCACAGCCGCCAGCCCGACGCCCATCGCGAAGGCGATGCTGTTCATCGAGCGGGGGTTGATGCCGACGACGGCGGCGGCCTGCTTGTCCTGGCTGACGGCCCGCAGGGCCTTGCCGATCCACGTGTAGTTGATGATGAGCAGCAGACCGGCTAACAGCGCCAGCGAGAACACGCTGGCGGTGAGCCGGTCGGCGCTGATGTTGATCGGCCCCATCCGCACGACGCCCTCGAAGAAGGACGGCGGGCGATGCGGGAACGGCCCGAAGATCGACAGGGCGAGGTTTTGCAGGAAGAATGAGAAACCAAAGGTGATGAGAACGGCGTATTCCGCCGGGCGCTCGATGCGCTCAAGGTGCATGGGGCGCAGAAAGACGATCTCGAAGGCGAGGCCGATGATGGCCGCCGCCACGCCCGCGATGGGGATCGCCAGCAGGGGGTGCAGACCGGTGAACATGTCGAGCAGCAGCCACGAGAAATAGCCCCCCAGCATGTAGAACTCGCCGTGAGCGAAGTTGATCACGTTGAGGATCGAGAAAATCAGCGTCAACCCCAGCGCCATCAACGCATAGATGATGCCCATCACGATTCCGGTGATCAGAAGTGACAGGAAATAGTTCATGTGGAGCCTCCACTCGCGAGATAGGCGCAAACGTGGGGAGGCCCCACCTATCGGGCCTCCCCATCCGGGTCAGGATCGCACTAGGGCGATGTGTACAGGTCCCCGGTTGCGCGCTCAGGTGGATAGACGACCGCCGCTTCCTGCGCGGACTGCCCAACTTCCGTATATTGCAGGATCATGACGGTGGGCGTCGGCCACTGGTGCCACATCCACGCGGGTTGATCGTCCGGCAGTGGGTTGTGGTTGCCGTACTCGAACCAGATACGGCCCAGCGCGCCGTCATACTCCATCGTCTCCAGCGCGTCGATGACCGGGCCGGGTTCGGTGGTGCCAGCTGCGTCGATGGCGGCCAGCAGCATCTTGGTCGAGTCGTAGGCTTCCAGAGCGGGAGCACCGGGCGTGGTGCCGTAGCGCTCCTCGAAGTTCGCCATGAAGGCGGTTGTCTCATCCGTCCAGAGCGACTCGGGCAGGCCGACGTAGGTGAAGAACACGTACTGGCCGCAGTCGCCTGCGTTCTCCCAGAACTCGTCGTACTGGGCGTCGAGGCTGGCGTAGTAGGCCGTCTCAGCGGTCGGGGCGAGGCCCAGATCGCACGCCTGCCGCAGCATACGGCTGTTGCCGATGCCGGTGATCACGCCGCCGAGCACGTCCGGCGGGTCCTGCTGGATGCGCTGGAGGATGGGGGTGAAGTCCTCGGTGGCGGGGTCGGCGTAGATGACTTCCACGTCGGTGATGCCCAGATCGGCGAGCTGCTGGGTCCACGTTTCACCCTGCTCGCGCCCGTAGTCGGTGTCCTCGATGACGAAGACGACGCTCTCCCAGCCGACTGCCGCGATGTAGTTGCTCGAAATGCTGCTGAAGAACTCGATCGACGGGGCGATGCGGAAAATCTCGTCGTAGCCGCTGCCGGTCACGTCGTCGGACCAGGGTTCGGCGAACACGGTCGGGATGCCGTACTTGTGCGCGACTTCCATCTCCGTCAGCGCGACGCCGGAGTGGTACTCGCCCGTCAGGCCGACGACGTTGTTCTGGGTGATCAGGCGCTCGGTGACGGCGGTGCCGCGCTCCGGCAGGCCCTCGGTGTCGCCAAAGACCAGCTCGACATCCTTGCCGAGCACGCCGCCCGCTTCGTTGACCTCGTCGACGGCCATCTCCGCCGCCTGCCGCATCTGCGTGCCGCTCTGGTAGGAGCCGGGCGCGGACAGCGGGCCGAAGCCGCCGATCAGGATCGTATCGCCTTCGGCGGCGGGTTCGGGCGCGGTTTCCTCTTCCGCCATTGCCTCTTCCTCGGCGCCCGGCGTGGCCGTCACGACGACAGTTTCAACCTGGGTCTCGCCCGGCACGTCCACGGTGATGACGATCTCCTCCGGCTCAGCCGGTGCCGGGGCGGGGGCGCACGCGGCCAGCATCAGGCCCGCCAGCAGCACAATAATTGCCAGCCAGATGGTTCGCTTACTCATGTTCTCCTCCTCTTGCTTCCTGAAGCAGGTTAATGAAGTCTGGTGCAAGGCTGCGATAACGCGCTCCTCTCTCCGGTGATGATAAAAACGTCAGGCCAGCGGTGAGACCGGCCCAACAGACGTATGCAAAGCAGAGTGTGAAAATCGGTCAGATTGGAAACTAGAGGGGGAGGGGGACAGCTCGGCCCGGCGAGCGTGGGCGCGCTCCGCCGCAGGGTCAATCATCGTGGAGGGGATGGGGGCAGGAAAGAACTTCACAACGAGGGGCGTTCCCCTGAAAAACACGCGCATAGGCTCACTCCGAACCGGTTGATAAACGTACTGAATAAAGCCTCGCTCACATGGCTGCGAAAGAACGGTGAAGCTGCTGCTCAGTCTATCTAGTGCCCGGATTCCGTCCGCTGAAAATCGAGGCCGCAGCTAACCGGTTTCCAGCTAAACGATCGTCCTGGCTCCCAGGGCGGCGGAAATCTGCTGGCCGGTCTCGACGGCCAGTGGCGCGAGCCGAGATTGGAGTTCCCGGCGGTTCAGGTGTGTGCCGGGGACGGCGATGTTAATCGCCGCCACGATCTGCGAGTCCGCGCCCCGGATGGGAACCCCCACCGAGCGCAGACCGGCGACGAGTTCCTCGTCGTTCAGCGTGTAGCCCCGCTCGCGCGCCTTCTCTAAATCGACGATAAGCTCATCCGGCGTCGTGATCGTTTTCTTCGTCACCTGCTCGTAGGGGCCTGGCCCCAGCAGGTCGAGCAGGTCATCACGGGTCATGTCCAGAAGCTGGGCCTTCCCCATCGACGTGCAGTGTACGGGCAGGCGCGATCCCACCGACAGGTTGACGTTGATGATCCGCCGGGAGCTGATCCGCACCACGTACACGATCTCCGCGCCGTCCCGCACCGACAGGTTGGTCGTTTCGCCGCACTGATCGAACAGCGTCTGCAAATGCGGGCGGGCCAGCTCGGCGATCCCCAGGTTGTTCAGCGTCGTGAACCCCAGCGTCAGGACCTTCAGGCCGGGGCGGTATTTTTTCGTGTCCGGGTTTCGCTCCAGATAGCCAAGCTGCTCCAGCGTGTAGACGAAGCGGAATACGGTGCTCTTGTCCATCCCCACTCTGGCGGCGATCTCGACCAGACTGAGCCAGGGGGTGTCCTGATCGAATATTTCGAGAATACTCAAGCCTCTGTGCAGCGCCTCGATAAAGTACCGGCTGTCATGAGACATATTAGCCTAGATGCGCCGCGCGATATAGTGTCCAAATGGGCGATTTACGCTCGATCCCGGCTCAAAGTGCAAGATTTTTCACCTTCAGTCGTGTGAGGGCAACTGCGCCAATTTAGCTCGTTTATATCCGTATTGTTGTCGTAGAACACAAATCCAGGTGTCAGGTGGAGAGGCGGGGCGCGGGCGGCCAGTTTTCAATTTCCGAAACTTCGTTTCACTGTACGAAACTTACTTTAATGGCAATGGGCGATTGTGTCAATATTGAGTGAGTTTTCACAAATGGAAAACACCCGGCTGGATGAAATTTCCTACTGCATAGCATCGTGGTAGATTGGGGTTTTGGTCCGACTCGAAAGCCACAGGAGCGCACCGTGTCATCATCAACTATTGCCCTTAAACGCCTTCACCAGCAGCGGCTCTCGCAGAATCCGCTGGCAACCCCGGCGGAAGTCGTCGGCTGGCTGGGGGCGGTGCAGTCGCAGGAGTACCTGGGTGCGCAGTGGTCGCTCGGCCTGCGGACGCAGGGCGCGACGGACGACGCGATCGAACGGGCCTTCGACGAGGGGGCCATTCTACGCACCCACGTGATGCGGCCTACGTGGCATTTCGTCACGCCCGCTGACATCCGCTGGCTGCTGGAACTCACCGCCCCGCGCGTCAGGGCAGCGAGCGCTTACGGGTATCGCCGGTTTGAACTCGACGAGGCGCTGTTGTCGCGCAGCGTCGAGATCATCGCCGGGGCGTTAGAGGGAGGTCGATATCTTACCCGCGCGGAACTCGGAGAGGCGCTGGCAAAGGCCGGGATCGAGGCCAGTGGGACGCGGCTCGCTTACATTGCGATGTGGGCCGAACTGGAGGCGGTGGTGTGCAGCGGCCCCAGGCGCGGCAAGCAGTTCACCTATGCCCTGCTCGCCAAGCGCGCTCCGGGGGCGGCGCGTTTGAGCCGGGATGAGGCGCTGGCCGAACTGGCGCGGCGCTATTTCACCGGACACGGCCCGGCTACCCCGCGCGATTTTGCGTGGTGGTCAGGGTTGACGCTTGCCGACGCCAGAGAGGGCGTCGAGCTGGCCGCCTCCGACCTCGGCCATGAGGTGATCGACGGCGAGTTGCACTGGTTCTCGGCGTCTGAGCCGCCCTCCGCAGAACCGTGTTCGGAGGCGTTCCTGCTGCCGACGTTCGACGAGTACCTCGTCGGATACGATGGTTTCGACCGGGCGCGGAGGGGTGGACAGGATGAAAGCGCGGTCGCGTTCTTGTCGCCGCTGGTGATCGGAGGGCGGGTTGCCGGAAGCTGGCGGCGGACCTTCAGCCGGGGGGAGGTCGTCGTGGAGGTCGCGCCGTTCGATCCGCTGACCGCTGGTGAGGTGGAGGCCGCCGCCGCTGCTGCCCGACGCCACAGTGAATTTCTGGGCCTGCCGCTTGCTGGTTGACCGGGCGCGAGTTTTACAGCTTGCCTTTCACGAAGGCAACGCCGACTTCGAGCGCGGCCTCCATCTGACGGCGGGATACCTGATAAACCGCTTCAGGATCGCCTTCCTCCAGCGCTGCCAGCAGTTCTTCGTGGTCGTCCACGATACGCTGGCTGCGCTTTCTCGTCGTGAAATGGACCTGCCGGTAGAGATTCGCCAGATTCATGTACTCGATCGCCAGGTCGCGTAGATTCCTGGAGCGCGAGGCGGTAAAGAGGATCATATTGACCTGCCGGTTGAGGTCGAGCAGGCTGCTGAGTTCCCCGGCGTCGAGCCGCTCTTTCATCTGCTTGACGAGCGCCCGCATTTGATCGAGTTCCTCGTCCGTGATGTGCTGCGCGGCCAGATAGCCGAGATGGCTCTCGACCGCGATGCGGACGTGATAAATCTCCTCCAGATGGGAGAGGGACAGGCGCGCGACTCGCGCCCCCTTATAAGGCGACAGCGTGACCAGCCCCTCCGCCGCGAGCTTCTGCAACGCCTCTCGAACCGGGGTGCGGCTCACGCCCAGCCGCTCTGCCAGCTCGCTCTGTATCAAGCGCTCGCCGGGCAGCAGCTCGCGCTTGAAGATCATCGCGCGAATATGGTCAGCTACTGAGGTCGGCATTGTCTTGTTAAACATACGGGATTCCAGTTGTTTATGAAAACAGATCAGGCCGTACGATAGTAATAGCTCTTACCATAGCGCATTTTATAGACGATGGGCGAGAGGGCAAGCGGCGGATGTGCCGCGCCGATCCGGATGGCGCAGATCGCGTATCTGGCCGCCAGCCTCGACCGTCCGGATGACCCGGTGGTTGTCAGCGCGGTGGCAGCACGCTCGCTCTCGACGAGTTGTTGGGCTGGCGTCTCCATTTAAGGTGCAAGCGCGAGTCGGATAGACGCATCGCAACCAACCGGACGGCGGATTCTACGTCGGGCCACTGCTCTGGCGAGCGTTCTGCCGGGGTTAGCCGCCCCCGCCGCGCTCCGGGTGAAGTTCCACCACGTCTAACGTATCCGGGTCGAGCGTGACCCCGTAATCATCCCGCGCCTGATCGACGGTGATATAGCCGTTTTTCACGTCGTCCTGCACGGCCTCGACGGGCCGCTCCAGCGGATCGCCGTAGCCGCCGCCCGTGCCGCTGATGAGGCGCACCACGTCACCCCGTTCCAGCGGATAGCGGGTCAGCTTGCCTGCCCATACCTCCGGTTCGTCCTCACCGTCGCGGATCACTGCCGCGCCGTTGGGCGACCCCTGCCCGCCGCCGTCCGCGCCCCAGGGCAGGAAGCGGTGCCGCCCGTAAGTCGTCGTGACGGCGGCGCTCTCGCCGAGGATGCGATAGTCGCGCACCAGCCCGGCCCCGCCCCGGTAGCGCCCGGCCCCGGCCCCGGTGACGTTGAAGCTGTATTGATCGACGCGGATCGGGTAGCGCGTCTCGCAGACCTCGACCGGGATGTTGTACGTCTCGCCGTCGCCCTGCGCGACCAGCCCGTTCTCGCCGTCCTTGCCCCTGCCCGCGCCCCAGCCGCCCGCCTGCGGCTCGACCAGCACGAACAGATTGCCGTCGTCGTCGTGGCCGCTGACGCTCGTGCCGCAGATGCTCAGGAAATGGCCGACCGTCAGCTTGTCCTTCGCGATGGGATACATCGCCTGCCACAGCAGGTCGACGGCGGAGGCCCCGGCCTCCCAGTAAGTCGAGACGGGGGCCGGGCGCTTGGCGGTGAAGATCGAGCCGTTGGGACAGATGACCTTCACCGGGCGGAAGCAGCCGCCGTTATTCGGGTAGGAGGGATCGGTGATGGCCTTGAAAACGACGCGGCAGGAGGAATAGAGTCTGGCCCACGTTCCGTTGATCGGCCCCGGCACCTGCGGCGACGATCCCGTGAAGTCGGCGGTGAAGCCCTCTTCATCGATCGTCACCTTCACGCGGATGGGGATCGGCTCGTCGCTCAGGCCGTCGTCGTCCATGAAGTCCTCGGCCTCGTAGACGCCCTTCGGCAGCTTTTCGAGCGCCTGCCGGGCGATGCGCTCGCCGTGATCCAGCAGGTCGACGACGGCGGCGCGGTACGTGTCGACGCCGTAGCGGCGGCATAGCTCCTGCACGCGGCGCTCGCCGGTGCGGGCCGCCGCCGCCCCGGCGTACAGGTCCGACAGGGTCATGTCGGGCAGGCGCACGTTGGCCGCGATGATGTCGATGATGGCGGATACCGGCTCGCCGCCGTCGTAGACCTTTATCGCCGGAAGCTGCAAGCCCTCCTGGTAGATCTCGGTGGCGTCGGTCGTCCAGCTTCCGGGGGCCATGCCGCCCACCTCGGTGTAGTGCGCCTTGTTGGCCGCGAAGGCGATCAGCTCGCCGTCGAGCATGATGGGCGCGACCAGGCACACGTCAGAGAGGTGCGTGCCGCCGCCGGAATAGGGGTCGTTCGTGGCGTAGATGTCGCCGGGCCGCATGGCCTCCGCGCCGAACTTATCCAGAATCGAGCGCACGGCGAAGGGCAGCACGCCCGTGAAGCCGGGCACGCCCTGCGCCTCGGCGATCAGCTCGCCGTCGACGTTGAGCAGGCCGCACGAGTAGTCGAGCACCTCGTAGATGATGGGGCTTTTGCTGGCCTGCCCCAGCCGCACGAACATCTCCTCCGCCGTCGCGCGGAGGTGCTCCTGGATGATCGTGAGGGTAAATTGATCCTGCATGGAGGCTCCTCTCAGCCCGGCGGCTGGTTAAGCCGGGCCGCTCGTGGGCGCGGTTTCTTACCGGGCCGGGGACTTCTCGCCGCTGAACATCTTCCCGACCGGGGCCGGACCCTCGAACAGACCCCATTCCGCCACCTCGCTGCTGGGCGGCGCTTCGCTGCCCCACCTGCGGCTGGGGTACCAGTGGAACCGCCGGGCCGTCTCGCCCAGCATTTCGGCGTATTTGAAGGCGGTCGTCACCGCGTCGAGCACGGGCACGCCCAGCTCCTCCTGCATCGTCAGGTTGAAGCCGTATTCCGCCGTGCAGCCCAGAATCAACACCTCGGCCCCGTCCTCCTCAACCGCTTTACGCCCGGCGGACATCAGCCGCTCGGTGGTCAGGTCGTGGTCGGCCTGAAAGTCGTGCACGCCCAGCTCAAGCGGGCGCATGGACATCAGTCGGTGGCCGTGCCCGTACAGATGCACGTTCTCACGCATCTTGGGAATCCACTTGCGGCGGCCCACCAGCACCGAGAACGTATTACCGAGGTTGCTGGCGATGGCGGTGGCGGACTGGCACGGCGCGGTCACGATGGCCTTGCCGGACGCCTCGCGCGCCTCGCGCAGCCCCACGTCGTAGAAACAGCCGATCACGATGGCGTCGTAGTCGGCGTTCATCTGGTAGCAGATGCGGGTGATGTCGCCGATGACCAGCCCCTCGTAGGCGTGATATTCGAGATGCTTGGGACGGTCGTCCGGCAGGCAGACCACGTCGACGGTCGTGTCGTCTCGCTTGCACGAGTTGAGAATCTGGTACATATCTCCGCTGAACATTTCCGTGCCGATGGGGTCGATCCACAAAATGCGCATGATGCTCTCCTCTGGTGTGGTGGCTTACGTCAACCCGCTAATCTGCTCCCCGATCAACCATCTCGATGTGCAGGAAGCCGTACTCGTCCCGCGTGACCTGCTGATCGGGAAACACGACCGTCACTGACGATGGCTCCTCGACGACCAGCGGGCCGCGAATAGCCTCGCCGGGGGGCAGGTGCTCGCGCTCGTAGATAGCCGCCTCGTGGAAGCCAAGCTCGTCGAAGTTCACGCGGCGCGCGCCCTTGCGCGCCTTCTCAAGGCTGGCCCCATCCCCGCTCAGCTTTCTGATCTCCGGGGTCTGCACCCGGCCAAAGGCCGTCAGGTGGTAGTTCACAAGCTCGATGGCGTTGTCGAGGCGGAAGGTGTAGGTCTGCTCGTGCAGTTCGTGGAAGCGGCGGTTGATCTCCGGCATACTGTCCGCGCCGATCTCGCCGCCGGGCAGGGGCACCTTGACGGTGTGCTCCTGACCCAGATAGCGCATGTCGGCGAAGCGCTGAAGGATGATAGCGTCCTGGCTGACTCCTTCCGCGGCCATGTCCTGAAGGGCCTGCTCGGCCATCTCGGCGTAGATGGCGCTGAGGCGGGCCGGGGTGACGTGGTCGGTGCGTGTGACCAGCGTGCGCAGATAGTCGCAGCGCAGGTCAGTCATGAGCATCCCCCATGCGGAAAAGACCGCCGGCTCGGTGGGAACGATCACCTTTTTGACGCGCAGCTCGCGCATCAACGCCCCGGCGTGCATAGCCCCGCCGCCGCCGAAGGCGATCAGGACGAAGTCACGCGGATCGTAGCCGCGCCGCACGGAGACGAGCTTCAGGGCGTTGATCATGTTGGCGTCGGCCAGCCGGATGACGCCCATCGCGGCCTGCTCGATGTCCACGCCAAACGCCCCGGCGATAGGCTCCATCGCGCGGCGGGCGTGCGCCACGTCGAGCGGGATCTCGCCGCCGAGGAAGTAGTCCGGGTTGATGCGCCCTGCCAGCACGTTGGCGTCCGTCACCGTCGGCTTGTCGCCGCCCCAGCCGTAGCAGGCCGGGCCGGGATCGGCCCCGGCGCTGACCGGGCCGACGTGCAGCGCGCCCGCGCGGTCGACCCACGCGATCGAGCCGCCGCCCGCGCCGATCTCCACGATGTCGATGGTTGGCACGAGAATCGGGTACCCGGCGGTGTCGCGGCGGTGCTCGATCTTGTACTCGGTCGTGATCTTCGGCGCGCCGTTCTCGACGAGCGATGTCTTGGCCGTCGTGCCGCCCACGTCGAACGCGATCACGTTCGGCTCGCTGATCAACTGGCCGATGTGGGCCGCGCCGATCACACCCGCCACCGGGCCGGACTCCACAAGGTTGATGGGCGTGCCTTTCCCGGCATCGAAGGTGGCGCTGCCGCCGTTGGACTGCATCACGTGCAGAGTTTCGCGCGGCATCCCCATCGCCGCGAGCCTGTCCTCCAGATTGTCGAGATAGGCCTGTGCGATGGGGTGCACGTAGCCGTTCAGCACGGCGGTGTTCGTGCGCTCGTACTCACGCCACTCCTGCGTGATGCGGTGCGAGAGCGTCACCGGGATGTCGGGCGCGATCTGGTTGACGATCTCCCCGCATTCGACCTCGTGCGCCGGGTTGGCGTACGAATGGAGGAAGCAGATGGCGATCGCCTCGACGCCCTCCTTTTTGAAAACCTCGACGGCGGCGCGCACGTCCGCCTCGCTGAGGGGTTCCAGCACCGCCCCTGTGTGGTCGATGCGCCCGCGCGCCTCCAGTCGCAGGTAGCGGGGCACGAATGGCTCCGGCTTGGTGTAGAACATGTTGTAGATGTCGGGCCGGTTGGCCCGCCCGATCTCCAGCACGTCGCGGAAGCCCTTCGTCGTGATCAGGCCGGTTTTGACCCCCTTGCGCTCCGTCAGCGCGTTGATGATCACCGTCGACCCGTGAACGAAGAAGCTGGTTTTCCCGGCGTCAAGCTGCGCCTTCACCAGCGTGTTGATGACGCCCTCGGCGAAGTTGGCCGGGGTGCTGGGCGATTTCGTCACCCCGATCGCGCCGGTTTCCTCGTCCAGATAAACGAGATCGGTGAACGTGCCGCCGATATCCGTTGCCACGCGCATGGGTCGCTGTTTCCTTTCGGTGGAGCGGAAAGTAACCAGCCGATCAGTCGGCGGCGGTCTCCGCGATCTGGATAGGGCGATATGGATCGGTGCCGTGAAACTGCGCGACGACCTCCGCTGGTTGATCGAATAGGTGGCAGCGGGCAATGTGCCCGTCGCGGTTCCCCACGGGAACCATCACCGGGTCAACCACGTTGCAGATGTTCATCATGTGCGGGCAGCGTGTGTGGAAGTTGCACCCCGGCGGCACGTTGACCGGGCTGGGAATCTCGCCCGTCGAGACGATCTTCTCCGGCTTGGCCTTCTCCTCTTCCTCGGAGACGACCGGGATCGACGAGAGCAGCATCCGCGTGTAGGGGTGCTGGGGTGTCTGGAAGAAGGCCGCCGTCTCGGCCACCTCGGCGATCTTGCCCAGATACATGA
>CAZWUX010000099.1:0-12954 GCA_964637665.1 uncultured Anaerolineae bacterium | reverse complement strand
CGGGCGGAGGGGATTTTGGCGAATCGAGACATCGCTCGCCCATAAAAATGACTGTCGTTTCGCCTTTTTCGTGGTGATTCTGGCGAAACCCCAGTCCAGTTCTTAATGTGGAAACAATATTTCGCCAATGAGAAATAGTATCAGCAGCGCGCCTATTACTGTAGCGACAAAGACCAGTGGCGCGCGTTCCTTTTGCCTGATGATTGCAATGAGTCCTGTAATGAAAGCCGAGATTCCAGAAACGTTTCCGGCAAGCATCGTAATAGCCAGGGCCGGTCTTCCGGCAATATCTTCCAGGATGCTATTGCCTGCAGGCACTGATTCATACAGCAGGCTGGTGAATGACATGCCGATGAAGAACAATACTGGCATCGCGGCAATCAGCCCAAGCGACCATTTACCTGATTGGGTTTTCGGCATGATTTCTCCCAGTTTGCTTTATCTTACCCGGTCAGGGCGATGTCAACAGGTATGCGCCAACCTGCGCCGCGAGCATCAGGCCAAACGCCACCGAAATCACGACGATGTGCCATCGGGCGGTCGGGACGTTGGCCGGGAAGACCCTGTTCCACACGGCGAGGATCAGAATGTCCACCGTCGGCCCCGCGTACGGATAATCGACCATCCCCTCGGCCATCAGCGCGACGAACAGCGCCCCCGCGAGGACGGCAGCCTCCCTGCGCGCCGGATCGCGATACGCACGGACGATCAACACCAGCGCCGTCACCAGCACGGCCAGCAGCGCCAGCACCCCGACGATGCCCGTCTCGGCGGCGGTTTGCAGCACGACGTTATGCGCGTGCGGTTTGTAAGTCGCCGGGGCATAGCGTGCATCGAACAACGGCCCGAAATTCCAGGGGCCAACGCCCAGGACGGGCCGCTCAAGGAACTGCTCGATGGCCCCCTGCCAGATCAATCGCCTCCCCGTCGTGCCCAGCGCCGCCGATTCATACGCGGGCTGGGCCAGCCTGTGCATCGCCCGCAGCACGACCGGATTGAGCACCCCGACGGTGATCAACACCCACACCACCCGCCCCCGCTTCACGAGCGCCGCGCGCACGTCAGGGTCGAGCGCGACCAGCGTGATCGCCCCCGCCAGCCAGCCGATCCACGCCCCCCGTGACATCGACAGCGCGAGCGCCACGTAAGACGTAACCAGCCATATCCCCACCCGGAACTTCCACTTCCCGGAGGCGGTCCGCAGGCGTTTGACCGCCAGCGCCGACCCCACGACCAGGAGGATCGCATAAATGTTCGAGTTCATCCCCAGCGGACTCGCCGCGAGCGCATAAAAGCTGAACCGCTCTGTGGTGAAAAGAAGGGGGATGGCCTTCGCTCCGGCGTCCAGCACGCCGATCAGGGCCAGCAGGTACAACAGCACGGCCAGCACGCGTCCCACGATGTCATTGTCTAGATCGGCCAGCACCATGTAAACGACGATGACGATCATCGTCACCGTCAGGCCAAAAATACTGCGCAGCGGATCGACTGAGGCGAGAGTCGAGAGCGCCACCGACAGACCTGCGGCGAGCAGCGGAAACACCAGAACCGGCGTTCCCCGCGCCCTGCGCGCGACCCAGATCACACCCAGCAGCAGGATTAACGCAGTGGCGAACAACAGTGTCAGGATGGTCATGCGGCCCATCAGGTTGCTAGGGGTAAGGTTATCCGGCTCACGACGCGCCAACTATGGCATCGTTTACGCCGGGCTGCAAGTGTGGGGGGGATATGTCGTGAAACCCGGCCAGATGTGATAAAGTACGCCCTGTTCGACCCAAAAACACCTGTCAGAAGCGAGGAACGCAGCCACAGTGAAAGGCCTGATACTGTCCGGTGGGAAGGGCACGCGCCTTTTCCCGCTGACGTACACCCGCGCAAAACAGCTCATCCCTGTCGCGAATAAGCCCGTCCTGTTCCGTGTGATCGAGATGATCCGCAACGCCGGGATCAGTGAGATCGGCATCGTGATCGGCGACACCGGCCCGGAGATTCGCGAGGCCGTCGGCAGCGGCGACCGCTGGGGCGTGTCCATCGAATACATCCCCCAGGCCGCGCCTCTCGGTCTGGCCCACGCCGTCAAAATCGCGCAGGATTTCCTCGGCGACGAGCGCTTCGTGATGTTCCTCGGCGACAACGTCATCGAGGGCGGCATCACCCCCCTGATCGAGCAGTTCGCCACGAGCGACTGGAACGGCCAGATCGTGCTGAAGGAGGTCCCCGATCCCCAGCACTTCGGCGTCGCCGAGCTTGACGGGGACGGCAGGATCAAGCAGCTCATTGAAAAGCCCCCCGATCCCCCCTCGAACCTCGCGCTGGTCGGCATCTACATGTTCGACCACCACGTATTCGAGGCCGTGAACGCCATCCAACCCTCCGCCCGCGGCGAGCTTGAGATCACCGACGCCATCCAGTGGCTCGTATCGCACCCCGACTATCGCGTTTTTCCCTACGTACACGGCGGCTGGTGGATCGACACCGGCAAGCCCACCGACATGCTCGACGCGAACGCCTACGTGCTGGAGGAGCTGACCCCCTACGTCGCCGGGTCCGTCGACGCCGAGTCACTGGTCGGCCCGCGCGTCACCGTCGAGGCGGGCGCGCAGATCGTCAACAGCATCGTGCGCGGCCCGACCATCATCGGGCAGAACACGCGCGTCATCAACAGCTTCGTCGGCCCCTTCACCAGCCTGTACCACGACGTGCTGATCGAGAACAGCGAGATCGAGCGCTGTATCGTGCTGGAGCACTCGCGGATTCTGAACGTCTCGATGCGGCTGGCCGATTCCCTCATCGGGCGCTACGCGACGATCGAGCAGAACGGCACCAAGCCGAAGGCGTTGAAGATGAACCTCGGCGATCACAGCCGTCTCTGGCTGCCCTGATTAATGACTTACGTTTCTTTGCCGAATGTGTTTGTCGATTTGCCAGAACCCCCTCCTGCGCGCTGGCGCGCGCTTTCCTCCCCCTTGCAAGGGGGAGGTGGACGACCCGCAGGGTCGGACGGAGGGGGTTTTCGCAAGATAAGAAACAGTCCGCAGATTTTGAAATCTCCCAACACGCGAGGATAACCCGATGCCCGCGCCCCACTCCCCCTGCGTGATGATGGTTTTCGGCACGCGGCCTGAGGCCGTCAAGATCGCCCCGCTCGCCCACGCCCTGGCCGAGCACCCGGCGCTCGACGCGGTGATCTGCGTCACCGCCCAGCACCGCGAGATGCTCGATCAGGTGCTCGACTGGTTCCACCTCACGCCCGACTTCGACCTCGACCTCATGCAGCCCGGCCAGACGCTCACCGGGCTGACAACGCGCGCCATTCAGGGCGTGAGCGAGGTCGTGGAGCGGGTGCAGCCTGACATCGTGCTCGTGCAGGGCGACACGACGACCGCCATGTGCGCGGCGCTCGCCGCCTTCTACCAGCGCGTGCCTGTGGGCCACGTCGAGGCCGGGCTGCGGACCTACGACCTCGACAACCCCTTCCCCGAAGAGGCCAACCGCCAGATCGTCCGCGTCATGGCGACCTACCATTTCGCGCCCACCGAAACCGCGCGCGACGCCCTGCTGGCTGAGAACGTCGACCCCGCCGCGATCTACGTCACCGGCAACACTGTGATCGACGCTCTCCACTGGACGGTCGCGCAGCCCCACACCCTCGACCTGCCCCTGCCCCTCGACGTGCCGGGCGAGCGTCTCGTGCTGATCACCGCCCACCGCCGTGAGAGCTTCGGCGCGGATTTCGAGTCGATCTGCCTCGCCATCAAGCAGATCGCCGAGCGCAACCCCGACGTGCGTTTAATCTACCCCGTCCACCTCAACCCGAACGTGCAGGAGCCAGTTTACCGCATCCTGAGCGATGTCGAGCGCGTCCACCTGATCGACCCGCTGCCCTATCCCGACTTTGCCCACCTCATGAACCGGGTCGATCTGATCATCACCGACTCCGGCGGCCTTCAGGAGGAGGCCCCCGCCCTCGGCAAGCCCGTTCTCGTGATGCGCCATACGACCGAGCGCCCTGAGGCCGTTGCGGCGGGCACCGCCCGTCTGGTCGGCACCGATACGGCGGACATCGTCACAGCGGCGGAGGAACTTCTTCACGACGCCGCTGCCTACGCCCGCATGGCGAACGCCATCAGCCCCTTCGGCGACGGCCACGCCGCCGAGCGCATCGTCAAGATTCTCGAAGATCATCTATTGAAGGACGAATAGGGGAACACTCAGGGCCGGGGCTGCGAGGCCGCGCGATACGGCTCCCACGCGTCGATCCGCGCCCGCACCTCATCCGCTTCCTCCACTCTGCCCTGTTCCTCATACAACCGTGCCAGCGCCTCCCACGATTCGAGCGCATACGCCCCCGGCCCCGGCGCAGCGAACCCCGGCAGCAGGTCGAGCTGCCCCTGCCTGTGATAAACCGCCACCTCATACCCCGCCGGATCGAGCCTCAGCGGCCCCCCTCTTATGTACGCCCTCTCCGCCGCATCGAGGTCTCCCCGCGCCTCCTCGATCTGGCCCAGCACGAAGTTCGCCCGCCTGCTGCCGAGGAAACGCCCGGTGAGCGCATCACGCTCCGCCCCCATCTCATCCCCCATCACGAGCCGCGCCTCCGCCCTCCCCACGTACGCTTCCCCCAACCGCGAGTTGGCCTCCAGCGCCTCGTCGAACCGGGCCAGCGCGCCCACCGGATCGCCCTCCAACCGCAGCGCGACCTCTCCCTCGCAGGTCATTTCCTGCCCCACCGATTCATACTCCCCCCCCGGCAGTCCCCCCGCCGCATCCCAACACTCCTGCGGCAGCCCCGCGAGATCATCCAGTGGAATCCCCACCAACCCATGCGCGCCGAGGTACGCCTCCCTCACCTCCTCCCGGATCGCCGTCTCATCCCAAAACGGCGACGCCGCCCACACCGGCGCGAGGTCCAGCGCATCCGCATAAGCCACACCCGCTTCCTCATCCTCCCCCAGCGCCTCCCTGAACCGCCCCAGCCACAGATGATAAACCGCCTCCTCCGGCTCGATGGCGACCGCCCGCGCCATCTCATCAGCCGCCCGGCGGGCATCTCCCCCCTCAAACGCCAGCATCGCCGCATCCGCATAGCCCACGGCATACGTCGGGTCGAGCGCCAGCGCGGCCTCGTGCGCCGTCAGCGCGGCGGGCCGCAGCGCCGGGTCGTGCACCGCCAGCACGCCGAGGTAATATGCCCTCTGCGCCACGTACATCCCCATCGCCGGGTCGATCCTGTGCGCCTCATCGAGTTCTTCGACGGCAGCGGGCAGCCCCCCCTCCCACGCCAGGCGCAGCGCCCGGCTGAAGCGAAGCTGGGCCGCATCCGATACCGCCCACCCCACACCCCCGATCAGGGTGATGACGAGCACCACCGCCGGGATCGTTCTCCCCCGCCCTCTATCTTCCGTCGCCAACCCCGGCTGGCGATGCACGATCAGCGCCAGCAGCCCCATCGCGGGCAGCAGCACCAGCAAATACGAGAAGTTGTCGACCATGTTCTGCGCCGCGAAGCCCACCAAACCGGCGATCACCCCCGAAACGCGCACCCTCTCCGCGCCACTCGCCGCCCGCCACCGCCTGAAGGCTGCCCACGCAGCGGCAGCGGCCAGCAGCGCATAAGCCAGCACCCCCGGCAGCCCCGCTTCCGACCACGCCAGCAGCACGACGTTGTGCGGCGCGGTCAGGTGATCGCGCGTCACGGTCGGATCGCGATAGCTCCGCAGCGCCCGCCCATACCCGTACGGCCCCACCCCCGTGATCGGGTTGTCGAGGCCGATCAGCACGCCGCTCCTCCACAGATCGAGCCTCTCCGAGTTGACGCCCTCCACCGCATGTGCGAACCTGGCCCGCATCGCGAGGCCCCCCACCGCGATCGCGGCGGCAGCAGCCGCCCCCAGCGGAACCCACACGCGCGGCGCACGCAGCCTCTCCTTCATCTGCGGGCTGCCCAGCAGAATCAACCCCCCGAAGGTCGGCAGCGACACCCCCAGCGACAGCAGCCCCCCGCGTGACAGCGTCGCGACTTCCAGCACGAACGCCCCCACGATCCACAGCGCGAACCCCTGCCTCACGTCCCGCGTGCGTGTCGACAGCGCCCACGCCAGCGCGGGCGGGATCAACATGGCGAGGTACGCCGCTAACCACGTCGAGACGTTCAACGGGATCGTGGGGCGGTGCAGCGCCGGCGGGATCGGCCTGCGCAGCCCACCGATCTCCCACCAGCTCTGCCCTCCGACCGGCAGGAACGACAGCCCGAAGTACCACGCCGCCAGCTCCACAAACCCGACGATGACCACCACCCCCGCGACGAGGTACACCGGCTCCAACACGGCCCGCATCCCCTGCTTCCGCACCAGATCGACGATCGCATAAAACAGCACGATGTGAGCGAAAATCCGCCAGAGGACTTCAACACTGACGCGCGGATCGACGGCGAAGATCGTCGCGAGGGTATAAACGGCGAACAACACGAGGAACGGCCCATCGAGCACCGTCACGGGGAAATCCCGGCGGCGGATGCGCCCTACCAGCCACGCCCCCAACCCCAGCGTCATGACGGCATGGTACGCGACGCGCATCCCTGCCCTGAAATCCGTCGTCAGCGTGCCACCGACGAAGGTCAGGTACGCAGCGGCGAGGAACAACGCGTAGCGGCGCGCTCTGGGGTGGCCGAGGGTGCGGGGGATCATGATCTACCGGGGCCGGTCCGCGCTACTCCGTGCTCAGGCGGGCCGTCGCCCCACCATCGACCACGATCGACTGCCCCGTCAGGAACGACGCCCTCTTATCACACAAAAACAGGACGACCTCGGCGATCTCCTCCGGCTCCCCGACCCGCCCCACGACGTGCTTTTCTCCGAGGTCTTTGATCAGTTCATCGATGGAATCGCCACTGACGTGTCCGCGCCCCAGCCCCGCCCGCAGCATGTGCGTGTCGACCGCCCCCGGCAGCACCGCATTGACGATGATCTTATCCTTCGCCAGTTCGAGCGCCGCCGCCCGCGTCATCGCCAGCAGCGCCCCCTTACTGGCGACGTACGCCGCCAGCCCCACCGAAGTCGCGATGGCGTGCACCGACGACATGTTGACCACGCTGCCCCCCCGCTCCTTGAGCAGCGGGTAGCCGTGCCGGATGGCGAGGTACGCCGCCCGCACGTTCGACGCCATCACCGCATCCCATTCCTCCGGCTCCGTGTCGACCAGCCGCTTCGTGATCTGGATCGCCGCATTGTTGACGAGCGCATCCAGCCGCCCGAACTTCTCCCGGATCGTCTCGAAGATCGCCCGGTTGGCATCGAGGTCCGCGATGTCCGCCCGGATGTAATGGTCGACGCCCTCCGGCGCTTCCTCCATCGCGCGGTCCGTGCCGACGACGAACCACCCCGCGCGGTTGAAAACGCGGGCCGTCGCCGATCCGATCCCACCCGCGACGCCCGTGATCAAAACGACTTGCCGATCGATCATGACCGCCTCTTCAATTCTTCAAGCAGGTTCCTGATCGTGTTCTCATGGACGTGCTCCCACGCCTCCGGGCTGCTGTTCGCATTGTGCGGGGCCAGCAGCACGTTGTCGAAAGTCAGCAGCGGGCTGTCATCAGGCAGCGGCTCCTCCTCGAACACGTCGAGCCCCGCCCCGGCGATCCTGCCCTCCCGCAGCGCCCGGATCAACGCGGGCTGGTCGACGATCGGCCCCCGCGCCGTGTTGATCAACACCCCCGTCGGCTTCATCATGTCGAATGCCACGTCGCCCATCAGGTGGTGGCTCGTCGGGTTGAGGTCACAGTTGACGCTGACGAAGTCCGCCTCACGAAACAACGCCGGTTTGTCGACGACCTCCAACCCGACCTCATCCACGAACGCCGGGTCGATCGCCACGATGTCGTTGCCGAGCACCCGCATCCCGAACCCCCCCGCGCGCCTCAGCACTGCCTTGCCGACGTTCCCCACCCCGATCACGCCCAGCGTGCACTCCCTCAGCGCCCTGCCCGGCAGCTTGAGCCACTCCCCCGCCTTCATCGTGCGGTCGAGCCAGGGCGTGCGCCGCGCGAAGCACAGCATATAAGCGTACACACTGTCCGCGACCGGCTCGCTGAAGGCGTTGGGCGTGTTGCGCACCGCGATGTCCAGCCGGGCTGCGGCCTTCCGATCGATCGAGTCGATGCCCGTGCCCCACTTGGAAATGACCTTCAAGCGCGGCGCCGCACGCATCACCCTCTCGGTGAAGCGATCGTCGCCGCACAGCGCCCCATCGATATCCCCCACGAGCGCCAGCAGGTCATCCTCCTCCAACCTTTCCTCGACCGGCGGGATGATCAGCTCGCAGCCCTCCTCCTCCAGCCGGGGCCGGAACCGCTCGACGACGGGCTGCATGTAGGGGGCCGAGACG
This sequence comes from uncultured Anaerolineae bacterium, assembly GCA_964637665.1. Lineage (GTDB taxonomy): Bacteria > Chloroflexota > Anaerolineae > Aggregatilineales > UBA3940 > CAZWUX01. The sequence goes on along the minus strand of CAZWUX010000099.1, from coordinate 4,572 downwards.
AGGATTTTCCACCGGGCCATTACGCGTTCTCCGCAGTGGTCAGCGGGCGCAGCACCGCCCGCGCAGGCGCACCCTCCGAGCCGACGATCTTCAACGGCAGGCAGATCAACTCGTAGGGGCCGGGCGTCACCGCGCGCAGGTCCATCCCCTCGACGATCACGACGCCCGCGCCCAGCAAAATCTGGTGCGTCTCCGGCCCATCATGGAAGCGCTGCACCGACAGGTAATCGACCCCCACCAACTGGATCCCCTTCTCGACCACCCATTCGGCAGCGTCCGCCGTCAGCGCGACGAAGTCCTCCTGAAAGCCCGCCGCCATATTCGACCACAGCGCCGAGTTATCCGTGCGGAACAGCAGCCGCACCACCCCCTCCGGCAGCCCCAGCCCATCCAGCACGTCGGCGGTGACGGCCTCCACGCCCGGCAGGTCCACGACCAGCGCCGGGCCGACCAGCACGTCGAGGCTCAACCTCTCAACCGTGCTGCCCCCCTTTACAAAGTGCAGCGGCGCATCGACGTGCGTGCCGATGTGCACGCCCGTCGCGATCTTCGAGACATTCGCATCATTCTCATCATTGATGCGCTCCACGAACGTGTGCTCGAACGGCGGATCACCCGGCCAGTGCGGCAGGCCGCCGGAAAGTGGCAGCGATATGTCGATGATGTCCATCATAAGAGTCTCCAATTGGATTGGGATAGGTAAGCTGTGTGCAGCCCGGCGGGGGCCGCTAAGGCCCTGCATCGTCTATCCGCGCCCTGATGCGTCTCCAATGCGTGCCCTTCCAATAGACGCGGTGGCAGTTCGGGCAGCGGGTGAAGTCACCCTGCGTCCGCCACACATAAGGCGGCACGCGGCCTTTCGCCGCTCCCCGGTCGAGCGCCTCAAGCGGCGTGTTGCACGCCGCGCAGCGCGGCGGCGCATCATCCGGCGGCGGCCCGATCTTCTCAAGCACCTCGTCGATCTGCTCGTCGAGCGTCTGCGCATCGATCAACGTGGCGTCCACCGCCCGCCGGGCGGCCAGCTCCCGGTCGCGGGTCAGCACGCGGCGGCCCTCCGCGCGGGCTAACCGCACCACCACCAGATCGTCCGTGTCCGCCAGATAGGCGGCGTCGTAGCCCATCAACCTTAGCCAGCGGGCCAGCCGCCCCAGCATCGCGTCGACGAGCAGCGGCGGCGGATCGGCCTGGACCGGCTCGGTCCCCTTATCCGTCGAGGGCAACGTGGGCCACCTGCGTGTATTCCGCCCCGCTCGGCTTGAGCTGGCTGCGCACCAGGCTGACCCCATCGGCGGCGAAATCCGCGACGCGGCCTATCTTGCTCCGCTCAATGCTCGCCCCGACCTCGGCCACATCGCTCCGGCTGGCGTTACGCTGCATCCGGGCCAGCGTCAGATGGGGGGAGAAAGGGCGGCCTTCCGGCTGGAAGCCAAGCGGCTTCGTCCCGGCCTCGACCGCCTGCTGGAGCAGCCGCAGCTTCGCGACCTCCCCGCCGACGCCCAGCCACAGCACGCGCGGGCGGCGGGGATTCGGGAAGCAGCCCAGCCCCTCGATGGCGAGGGCGATCCTGCGGCGGTCTGCGGCGGCCCGCGCGAGCGCCCCTGTTATCTCGTCGACGCGGTCCCGTCCAACATCACCCAGAAATTGCAGCGTCAGGTGGATGCCATCCGGGCGCACCCAGCGCAGCGCGCCCTCCGGCAGTCGTTTTCTCAGGTCATTCTGAACCGCGCTGATGGCTTGCAGCGCGCCCTCCGGCAGTTCGACGGCGATGAACAGCCGCCACGTTTCAGCCATGAATCGGGATGTTCCTTTCGCCCGGTGGATTTCCGCACCCATGCGGCGCGGGGATGCGCGTTATTTGGGTCGCTTTAACACGACGATGAGCGGCGTCCGGCGGCTGAGGTCCCCGCCCGTCAGCATCCCCGACATGCCGACGACCTCCCACCCGACCTTGCCCATCACGTTCAGAAATTCGTGCATACGGGGCACGTGGTGCGAGTCGAACATCGCCGCCTTCATGTCCTCGATGTTCTGCCCATTGATCTGCGCGATGACGTAGGCCCCGTCCGTCTCGTTAAAGTTGATCCACAGCGTCGCGTATTCCCACTCCTGCATGGTTGTTTCCCTTCCCCCATTCTCCTCTTCTCGCTGCGTGGCCCATTATACGCATAGAAAACCCCACAGGGTACTCCCGCGATGCGCGCCGCCGGTCGCGGATGCGCCCGCGTCAGCCATCCAGCACCTTGAGGTTAGCGAACGACGCCAGCAGCCGCTTAATCCCTGCTTCCTCGAACGCGACGCTTACCTCCTGATCATCTCCCCGATCGCGTGTCTCTATGACGATGCCCTCCCCGAACTTCTCATGCCTGACGCGCGCCCCCGCATGAAGCGCGCTCTGCACGCCCCGACCCCGCGCCGCCCTCTCGACGCGCGGCGGGCGGCCCACCCTGCGCGCCCCCACGCCCGGCGCGCCCAGCGCCGCCGCGTGCGCGGGCACGACGAGGTCCTCCGGGATGTCATCGATGAACCGCGAGCGTAGATTGAGGTTGCTCTCACCCCACACCGAGCGCCGGAAGGCGTGCACGAGGAACAACCACCTGCGCGCCCGTGTCATCCCAACGTACATCAACCGCCTCTCCTCAGCCATCTGCTCCGGGTCGTCGAGCGAGCGCTGGTGCGGCAGCATCCCATCCTCCAGCCCGACGAGGAACACCGCATCGAACTCCAACCCCTTCGCACTGTGCAGCGTCAGCAGGCTGGGTGCATTAACGTCCGTTTCGAGGTCATCCACGTCCGAGACGAGCGCGACCTCCTCCAAAAAGGTCGACAGCGGCAGTTCCTCGAACTCAGCGGCGACGTTCGCCAGCTCCATCACATTCTCTCGCCGCTCCACGCCCTGATCCGTGCCATCATCCACCGCTTCGAGGTAACCCGTCTCGTCGAGCACCATCTTCAACAGATCGGCCACCGTCAGCGTATCCTGCACCCCGCGCCACCCGGCCAGCATCTCCGCGAACCTGCCCAGCGCCTTGCCCGCACGCCCGTCGAGCGGCGCGGCGTCCGGATTGGCGTGCAGCTTCAACAGCGCCATCCCTGGGGTGATACCCTCCCTCGCCGCCCAATCTTCGAGCGCCTGTATCGTCACATCGCCGATGCCGCGCGGCGGCGTGTTGATCACCCTCATCAGGCTGATCCGGTCGTCGGGGTTATGGATCACCCGCAGGTAGGCGATCACATCCTTGATCTCCCGCCGCGCATAGAAGCGCGTCGCCCCGACGAGCCTGTACGGCAGGTTGGCCCGCACGAAGGCATCCTCCAGCGCGCGCGACTGCGCATTCGTGCGATACATGACCGCGCACTCCCCCGGCTCGGCCTCCCCCGACTGCACGAGCAGCGCGATCTGATCGACGACGAACTGCGCCTCATACGCCTCATCATGCGCCTCATACAGGACGATCTGCGGCCCCTCCGCCCGCTCTGTGAACAACTCCTTCGGCGTGCGCTGCGGATTCTGGTCGATGACGGCCCTCGCCGCATCGAGGATGATCTGCGTCGAGCGGTAATTCTGTTCGAGCAGTACGGTGTGCAGCCCCGGAAAATCGACCCGCAGCCGGTTCAGGTTGCGATAATCCGCCCCTCTCCAGCGATAGATGGACTGGTCCTCATCCCCCACGCAGAACAAATTCTTACTGCGGTCCGCGAGGAGCCTGAGCAGCGTATACTGCGCCCCATTCGTGTCCTGAAACTCATCTACCAGCAGGTGATCGAACTGATTCTGATAGCGGATCAGCACCCCCTGCTCCCGCGCGAACAACAGCGCCGTGTGCATCAGCAGATCGTCGAAATCGACCGCATTATTGACGGCGAGCCGCCCCTGGTACGCCTCATACGCCCGCTTGACGATCTCATCGAAATAATCATGCGGGCGGAACTCGGCGGGCGTGATCAGCTCATTTTTCGCATTCGAGATGCGCCCCAGAATCCTGCGTGGCTCATACCGCTTATCGTCGAGGTTCAGGTCATCCCTGATGACGGTTTTCATCAACGCCCTCTGGTCGGACGCGTCGAAGATCACGAAATCCCGCGTGAGCGGCAGGTGCGCCTCCGCCTCCCGCCTCAGGATGCGCGCGCAGATCGCGTGGAAGGTCCCCATCGTCAGCCCGCGCAGATCGCCTCCCAGCAGCTCCTCGACGCGGCGGCGCATCTCACGGGCCGCTTTGTTGGTGAACGTCACCGCCATGATGCGCCAGGGCGGCACATCCCGCTCGCTGACGAGGTACGCGATGCGGCGCGTCAGCACGCGGGTTTTGCCACTGCCCGGCCCCGCCAGGACGAGCACCGGCCCATCCGGCGCGGTGACGGCAGCGCGCTGCTGTTCATTCAATCCGTCGAGTATCGGGGATGGCAAGCGGGTCCTCCTCGGCTGTGTGGGCGGGGTTGGGTCGAGGGCCATTGTATCACGCCCACCGGGGTTGATCGACCCTGCGCGCGGCTTCCGGGGCGGCTGATTCTGGGGAATAAACGTTGAGAAACGCGGAGCGTTTCTCACAGGAAGAAGGCTCCGCCTTCTTCACG
>CAZWUX010000098.1:0-12962 GCA_964637665.1 uncultured Anaerolineae bacterium | reverse complement strand
CACGATGCCAAGCAGCCGCTTGTCCTCCATGATGGGTGCGAGGGCGATCTCAACGTCGAAGGCGCTCCCGTTCTGGCGTCGGGCGGTGGCTTCGAACCGCTGTGTGATATGCTGCCGGGCGGTGGCGTCCAGCGCGCGGCGGAAAGCGGGCGTGTTAGCGTCGTCGAGCAGTTTGTGAACCGGCTGGCCGATGACCTGCTCCTGCGGGTAGCCGAATAGACTCTCGAACGCCGGGTTCACGGTTTCGATTGCGCCGTTATGGGCGAGCAGGAGGATGGTGTCCGGGCTGTTGTCGAGAATGGCCTGAAGGTGTTCGAGCGTCTGGCGCAGCTCGTTGGTCGCCTCGTGGACGGCCTGCACGAGGATGCTGCTGTAGTTCTCAAGCTCGGCGTAGAGGCGGGCGTTCTCCAGCGCAGTTGCCGCGTGGTTGGCAAAGGCCATCGCGAGCTTGATCTCGTCGTCGTTGTAGGGCTTGACCTCGTTGCGGTCGAGCGTGATCAAACCGATGACCTGATCGCTCGCGATCAGGGGGACGCCCAGCCAGGTCTGAATACGGCGCGACTGATACTTATTCGCGTCTTCGTAGAAGGCCGGATAGCTCTTAACCGGGTTAGCCAGGGCGAGCGGCTCTTTCGTCTCGATGACCTGCATGTTAGGGAAACGTGACGTGACAGGAAAGCTCTGGCCGATCAGGCTGTCCGAATCCTCGAACCCACGCGCGGCGCGGATGACGAGCCTGCCGCCCTCCATCTGCTGGACGGAGGCGCTGTCGTAGGGCAGCACCTCGCCAAGCTGCTCCATAATACGGTTGAGCACCTCGTCGAGCGCCAGCGTCGAACTGAGCACAGCCGATGCCTGGCGCAGCGTCTCGGCGACGCGGCGGCGGTGCTGCTCGGCCTCGTAATGTTTCGCGTTGCGGATGGCGATGGCGGCCTGATCGGAGAACGTCTTAAGCTGTCTGGCGTGCCTGTCGGTGAAGGCCGCAGGCGATTTGCTGGTGAGGTTGATGAAGCCCAGCAGCGCGCCCTGGTGGATGATCGGAGCGCCCAGATAGGCTCTGACCTGGTGCATTCCCTTCTGCTCGATCCAGCCGGAGTATTCGCGGGTATCGTCGATCACGATAGGCTGCCCGGTCTCGGCCATCTGCTTCCAGTTGCGAAACCTGTCCACCGGCGCGGAGATGTTCAGGACATCGTCGCTGATGCCCTCCTCGACATAATAGCCATCGCAGTGTGACACCTGTCCGACGCCGTCCTCGATCATGACGAACAGCGATCCGTCGTTGGGCACGACGCGGCTGGCCGCCATCAGGATCAACCGCAGCACTTCGTCGAGATCGAGCGTGCTGTTCAGCACGGCGGTCGATTCTTGCAGCGCCTCGGCGATGGCTCGCTGTTCGGATGCGTTAGTCTCGGCCCGCTTTAGCTCGGTGATGTCGCGGACAATGGACCCCAGACGCAGTTCCTGGCTGTCCTGAATGATGAAAGTGGCGTTCTGAATGGCCCGGCGCTCGCCATCCGGGCGCAGGATATCATATTCCCACAGCCAGTTCGACGGTGAGCCGTTCCTGGCCTCGTCTATCATCTTCATGACCGCCGTTTTTTGCCTGTCAGGTGGGTTCTTCGCAAGCTGTTCGGGCAGCATCAGCCGGGTATGGATATCCCAGACATATGCACCCAGCACTTCCGTGTGCAGGAGGCCGGTCATGCGCTCTAACGCCGGGTTCCAGTCCAGCACGCGCCCCTCGTCGTCGATCTGCAAGATGCCGTCCGTCGACTGCTCGATGACGCTGCGGAACTTCCGCTCGCTCTGCCGCAGGGCCTCGACGGTCTGTCTGCGCTCCGTCACGTCGCGCAGAATGGCGAGGTGCAGATCGGGTGCGATGTTCGCCACGGCCTGCACTTCAACATCGAAGGTAACGCCATCCTCACGGCGGAATGTGAGCTCGCCCTGATACTCGCCGACTTGCTTGAAATGCTCCCACTCGTCAAGTGACCGTTCGATGCACGAATTACGGGCGAGGTCCCACGGTTTCAGGCCGATAAGCTCGTCACGCGCGCAGCCTGTCAACCGGGCGGCTGATGGGTTCAGGTCGATGAAGGATGCGTCGTCGCCGAGCAGGATAATAGCCTCCTGGGCGTTCTCGAACAGGGCGTTCAACCGCTGCTCGCTCTCGCGTAGCGCGTTCTCCATCCCTTTCAATGAGGTTATGTCGCTGGCGTAGACGTTGACGTAACCGCCTGAAGAGATCGGCGCGAACGTGAAATGAAACGACCTTTCGCCGTAGCTGGCCGTAAGCTGGATGGGTGCGCCATCCTGGAGCGCCTGCCGGACGATCTCGTGCCAGCGCTCAGGGATGACACCCGCCGGATCGGTTTCCTCAAGAAAGCGGCTGCCCGCAGGGTTGGCGTACAGCACCTCCCCGCCAGGGGACAGCCGCATCACGATATTGGGGTTCTCAAAGGGGAAACGTGCCAGAGGGACGATGGCCGCGAGCGCCCTGCGCTGGCCGGTTACGTCCTTGACGGCGGCCTCAAGGTAGCCGATTCGACCTCCCTCGTCGGGGACGGCGCGGACGCAGCCATCGATCCAGATGGTGGTGCCATCGTAACGTTTAAGCTCGACGGCCAGGTCCCGTATGATGCTCTGCTTTGTGAGTCGTGAGACGACCTTCGCGAAGGCAGCCGGATCGACGAGCAGATCGACGGTGGGCGTCGCAAGCAGCGATCCTTTGTCCGGGTAGGCAAGCAGATCGACGAGCGCTGCGTTCGCATCGACGAGCGTGCCATCTGGCAGGCAGCGTAGAATGCCAACGGGTGCGCTGTCGAACAGCGACCGGTCGCGCCGTTCCCGCCGGACCAACTCCTGCCGGGTGTGCGACCGCTCGAAGGCCAGCCGCAGCGCCCGTGCGAGCGCCGGGCCGGTGAGCGTGTCTGCGGGCAGCACGTCCTGCGCGCCGAGGCGAATCGCCTCCGCCGCATCGCAGGTACCTTCCATCGTCTCAAGCACGACGATGGCCGCCTCAGGCGTTGCATCGGCGATGCGCTTGAGGTCGTCGAGGCTCGATTCACCCGGCGGCAGGTTAAACAGCACGATCTCGGCGCAGCCGTCAGCCAGACAGTCGATGGCCGCGTCGACGCTGCTGGTTTTCTCGATGAGGTGCTGGTCCGCGCCTGCCTCGTGGAGCAGCCCTTCGATCCGGCGAGCGTCGACCTGGTCAGAGTTAACATACAGAATGTGTGGGCCGGCTGTGATTTCCATGCCGTTCCGGTTCACCGTTGCGTTGCTTGACAATATCATGAGTTCTCAATCACGTAGACTGCTTCAGACAACATGAGTGCATCTATTAATTGTCAGTCTGAAAGCATTATACTGTCAGCCGGGGGGAGACCATATGGGGTGATCACAGGATATTGACAGGACATCAGGTCGGTTGACGCCGTCCTAAGGGCACTCTATACTCGAATTCGCTGGTAAATCATGGAGAAATATTGAGGGGAAGAAAGCATGAGCCTAATGCGCGACGAGTCGGGCCGCCTGCACATCGAGACGCCGTTGATGGCCGAGTCGCTGATGGACCGGGAACTGCTGGCATGGACGGAGAACGAGAGCGTGTTCCGACCGCTGCCGCAGCTAAACGTTGTGAAGCTCGGCGGCCAGAGCATCATCGACCGGGGGCGGAAGGCCGTGCTGCCGCTGATCGAGGAGATCGCGGCGGCGCGCAGCGACTATCCGCTGCTCATCACGACGGGCGGCGGCACGCGCAGCCGCCACGCCTACGCCATCGCGCTCGACCTCCAGATGCCGACCGGCGTGCTCGCGAAGCTGGGCGCAAGCATCAGCGAGCAAAACGCGCTGATGATCTCACTGCTTCTCGCGCCGTATGGGGGCGTCAAGATCGGGAACGACGATCTGGTCAAGCTGCCCGCCTATCTCGCGCTGGGCGCGATCCCGGTGATGCACGCCATGCCGCCTTACAGCCTGTGGGAGAAGCCCCCGCACGTAGGACGCATCCCACCCAACCGTACCGACGTTGGAACCTTCCTCTCAGCCGAAGTATTGGGAGCCGAGCGGTGCATCCTCGTGAAGGATGAGCGCGGCCTGTACACCGCCGACCCGAAGAAAGATCCGGGTGCAGCGTTCATCGAGGAGATCTCGGTCGAGGACCTGCTGGCACGCGACCTCGACGACCTGGCGGTCGAGCGGTCGATGCTGGAGGCGCTGGCGAACGCGCGCAGTGTGCGCGAGGTCGTGATCGTCAACGGGCTGGAGCCGGGGACGCTCACCCGCGCGCTCGCCGGGGAGAATCCGGGGACGCGCATTTACCGGGGGTGACGGCGGCCCCCCGGCGGGCCGATCTCGAACGTGCCGCCCTCGACGGCCAGCGCATGGCCGCCGACGAGCGCCTGCGCGACCTGGCGGCGCGCCTTCGTGACGATGCGCTGGAACGTCGAGCGCGAGACGCCCATCTGACGGGCGGCCTCGGCCTGTGACAGCCCTTCGAGATCGGCCAGGCGCAGCGCCTCAAGCTCCTCGTGCAGCAGCCGGATGTGACGCAGATCGTCGAGCGGGACCCCCGCCGGTTTGTAGATGGCGGGTTTCGGTGGGCGCGCCAGCCGCCGCCGTTTGCGGGGGCGGGGCACCGGCTACTCGCCGCCGCCCTGATGGCGCCCGCGTCCGCCGTGCCTGCGCCCGCCACGGGGCCTGTCCTCGTCCTCCGCGTGCTCTCCGCGCGGCAGGTAGACGATCTCGGCCTCGATCTCGGCGGCCAGCTTCTCAAGCTCCTCGCGCCGGATGCGGGATTTGAACACCTTGAGGTTTGTATCGTGCACGGCGACGATGGCGAAACGAGGGCGGCCTGTCCCCTCGCCTGCGTGGCGGCGCTCACGAACGAATATCTTCGGCATCGCGTTCTCCTTTACGGCATAAATGGCGTTGTTATGAGCATATGCCCATAACCTTAGTATAAGGTGTTTTGACGGCGTTGTCTATGATTTACATCGGCATTGACGATACGGATATGCTGGGGGTGCGTGGCACCGGCCATCTGGCGCGGATGATGGCCGCCGCGCTGGGGGCGGAGATGCGCGTGTTCGGCGTGACGCGCCACCAGCTTCTGGACGATCCGCGCGTGCCCTGCACGCAGAAGAACAGCGCCGCCGCGATCCACCTCGACGGTGGGGCGGACGCGGACCTCGACGCGTTGTTCGAGCGCGCCCGGCGGCTGATACTGGCCGACTTCGTGGCGGGCAGCGATCCGGGCCTGTGCGTGGCGCGGGACGTGCCCGGCGGGGTCGCGGCGTATGGCCGCCGCGTGAAAAATGTGCTCGTCACGCAGGACGAGGCGCGCGGCGTGGCGGCGGCGCATGGCATCCGGCTGGAGGGGCTGGGCGGCACGCAGGACGGCGTGATCGGGGCGCTGGCCGCCGTCGGGCTGGCAGCGGGCGGCGACGATGGGCGCTACGTGCTGGTCGGCGGGGTCCGCGAGCTGAGCGGCGAGCTGCCGATCTCCGCGCTGCTCGCAGCGGGGATCGACGCGCTGCGCACCCCGGACGGGGAGGCGGTGACGACGGGCCGCGTGCTGGCCGAGAAGGTGCGCCCCGCGCGGCGGGGTGGGCGGCCCGTGCTGTTTGTTGAACGGGATGCCGATCACTGGCGGCCTCTCAAGCTGGATTGATGCTCGCCAGGGTCGCCGCCGCAAGGGGGCGATGCGTGATGGATCGGCGTCGTGCGGGCGAGGGGGAAATATGCCGCTGTCGAGCGGCCCGGCGGTTTTACGGTCACCGCCGCTGCTCTCGCCGATGCCCCTCACAGGCCGGGCGGGGCCGGTGCACGAAACAGAAGGAGCCGCCCTGCGGCGGCCCCTCGATGGATCAACCTGAGATCAGATGTTTGTGATGCACCCTAACAGGGAACGTCCTCGCCCACCTCGTCGTAAGCAGGTCTCGACCTCGTCACGAACCCCGTCGATCGCGCCGTCTCGCTTCGATACCGCTTGCGTCGAAAAACGAGCCGGGCCTAGTCGCCTGCCTGACCCGCCCGCCATGCCTCCTCCATGCAGGTGCGCGGATCGCCGGTGCTGCTCGAAACGCACTCGAACCAGTACTCGGCGTCGGCGTTCTGCCGGACTATGACGGCGCGGGCCTCCTCACACGCGTCGGCGTTGGCGGCCTCCGCGCAGTAGTCGAGGCAGCTAACGCTGGGATCGAACGCGCATTCCAGCGATGGCACCGAGAGCACGGGCAGGGTGGGTGTCGGCGTCACAGTCGGGGTGGGGGTGAGGGTGGGTGTCGGCGTGGCGGTGGGAACCGGTGTCGGCGTTGGGGTCTCGGTGGCGAGAAAGGGCAGTGACAGCCCGCCGGGCGTGAACACCGCCCACAGGATGACGAGCAGGAGCACGACGACCAGCACGACGCCGATCATCGCGCCCACCAGCCCGAGGGCGCGTCTGCGCTCAACCTGATTTTCGGCCCGGCGCACCGCCCGGACGGGGTCCGCGCGCGGGCGGATCGGCTCGTCGTCGATGTAGTCATCATCCAGACGGGCGCGCCCCCGCTGCGGCTGTGGCTCAGGCGGCAGGTCCCCGCCGCCCTCGCGGATGCGCCTGATGCGATCCTCTGCTGCCTCGCGCTCTTCGTCGGGGTTGCTATACTGGTCGCTCATCTCGTTCCTTCCCCTCCATGCCGCCCGCCGGGCAGCCGATGGATGATAATCAGGGCGGCAACTGCTCGCGGCGTGAATCTACGAGCGCGTGCCTGAGTCACCAGAATAGCGTATCACAGGCCCTACGTCCAGACTAGTCAAACACGTCCTCCAGTTCTTCCAGCCGATCCTGCGCTGCCGTCACCGCTCGTATTGTTCCCTCTTGCTGCTCGCACAGAACGCACGGATGGAACCAACCATCTGCTTAAAGCCTACCACCGCGCTCCTAAAAAAGTCCAAAATCATGGGTATAAAATCCCTATAAAAGCGGCCATGCCTGCAATCACGTCGGGTGTATTCTTCACCCTTCACCCTGCCGAATAATTTACACACTTCTTACGAAGCTTTTGGGATTTTTTTAGGCCGGATGTGATATCGTCAGGCTAGATATTTCTACAAGCAGGCGAGGGATCGCGTGCAGCCGGGAGAGGGTATCGCCCTGATGTGGACGCCGTCATCCGGGATTAGAGGACGCCGGATGCGTCGAGCGACATCACCGGGGCACGAGCATGTGTTATGAACCGGCGGCGGGCAGCCCCCCGACTTCTTTTGTAGCTGGAATCTAATAGATGGAAAGGAAAGCGTAAGCGATGTTAGAGACACTTGGTAAACGATGGTGGTTGATCGCCCTGCGGGGCGTGCTGGCGATCTTGATCGGGCTGGCCGCGTTCGTCTGGCCGGGGCCGACCATCATCGCGCTGGCGCTGCTGTTCGGGGCATACATGCTGGTCGACGGCGTGCTGGCGCTCATTGCGGCGATCAGCGGGCGAGGCGGTGATCGCTGGTGGGTGCTGCTGCTGGAGGGCATCGTCGGCGTGCTGGCCGGGATTATGGCGTTCATCTGGCCGGGGCTGACGGCGCTCGTTGCCGTCTACCTGATCGCCTCCTGGGCGCTGTTGACCGGCGTGCTGGAGATCGTGGCGGCGATCCGGCTGCGCAAACAGATCGAGGGAGAGTGGATGCTGGTCTTCAGCGGTGTGCTCTCGATTCTGCTGTCCATCCTGTTGATCGCCTTGCCGGGGGCCGGAGCGACGGCGCTGGTGTGGGTGCTGGGCGCATATGCGATCCTGTTCGGCGTCATGCTGATCGCGCTGAGCTTCCGCGTGAAGGGCCTCGCCTACCGGCACGAGCCTGTCGCTGCTTGATGACCATCCGCCCCGCCGCGCACGAAAAGCCAGGAGCCTCCGTGCGCGGCGGGGCTGTTGCAAATAGGAGGGGCGTTTCGTTAAGCTACAATCAGCCTCAATCAAGCACAGCCCTGCGCGAGCTTTGAGATAGCGCTGGGGCGGAGGCGTTAGATGTCTACCAAGCCAACCGAGACGCTCATGTACGTACTCGTTATCTCAAACCACGTCAACGTCCAGCGATTGTACGTGGATAACCTCATCATTCGGGGTTACCTCGCAGTTGGCGCTACCAGCCCGGCGAAAATCGAGCGGTTGATCTCACGCCATCCACCTGCCCTCTTGCTGCTGTGCCAGGTGCCCTCTGCGGACGAGTCAGACTACAACGCGATCATGGCCCACCCGGCGCTGAGCGATGTGCCGGTCCTGCTGTTGAGCGTCGACGACAACGCTCCCCGCTGGATGGATGACTCGCGCACGGTGTATAACGTCCACCCGCTGCCCATCTCTCGCCTGACAGATACGGTCGACCAGATGATTGCGGCGGTCTGGTGATCGCACTCCCCGATCCCATACAATCGAATTCTTCTAAACGGCAAACGGGGTATTTCGTCATCCCCGGCGCAGCGCCGGAATGACCTGCTCGCCGATCAGACGGATGCCCTTCTCAGGTGGGGTGCCGTGCGGCGTCCCGAACTCGACACGGGCCGCGCCCGCGTCGAACAGCGCATTGGCCTGATCGGCGACCTCGGCGGGCGTCCCGGTGAAGGCGAACCGGCGCAGTAGATCGTCGGAGATCAGGCGGGCGGCGGATGCGGCGTCGCCCCGCTCCACATGCTCCCGAACCCGGTCGAGCAGGTCGGGCGGCGCATCGACCGTCGGATCGAGCGGCGCCACGACGGGCAGGTAGAGGGCCACCTCGCGCCGGGCGAGCGCGCGGGCGCGCTGCCCATCTTCGTCGACGACCGTCACGGCTCCGGCGGCGATCCCCACCGATCCACCATCCCGCCCGGCATGGGCTTCCCCGGCGGCGATGTACCCCCGGATCAGGGGGATGAGGTCCGGGTTCGCCGTGCCGCCGACTTTTACTTCGTCGGCGACTTCCCCGGCGACGGCGCACAGCTTCGGCCCCCAGGTGCCGACCATGATGGGGATGGGCCGCTCCGGCAGGGGATAGGCTGCGCGGACGTGCGGCGCGATGCGGTAGACCGCGCCCGCGTAGCCGCCCTCGCCGCCGCCCAGCAGATAGCGGACGACCTCGACGGCCTCGCGCACGGCCTGAAGCGGCTGTTCCGGCGGGCGCACGCCATGATCGGGCAGCCACGCGCCGCGCACGATGCCGAGATACGCGCCGCCGGGCGCGGCGCGGTCGAGCAGGGCGGCGTTGGCGGCCATGTCGATGGGGTGCATCCGCGCCGGGGAGACGCCCGCCGGGCCGAGCCGGGCGCGCGTGATGTGGGGGGCCATCAACAGCAGCGGGCCGAAGCTGGGGTGGTAGGGCAGGTCGCCGTAGACGCTCACCGCGTCGAAGTCGTACCGGTCGACCAGCGCGGCGAGCGCGGCGTACTCGGCGGGCGTTTTATCCGTCTGGAAGGCGATGCTGACGGCGCGGTGGGTCACGTCAGGTCGTCCGAGTCGAGGGTGCGCCGCCGGACCCGCTCGATGCGCATGATGACGCGCTCGTCCGGGTCGGGGCAGGCGACGAGCGAGTCACGCTCGATCCAGTCGGCGGGATCGTTCTGGCGCTGTTTGGCGGCGAGAAGCGGCAGCACGGCGCTCAGCGCGTAGATGCAGAAATGCTTGCCAGCGGGGATGCGCAGGCGGCTGCTCTCCGTCACCTCGAAATAATCCCCCACCTCCAGACCGCACACCGAGCGTCCCTCGATGGCGACGACCGTCACGCGCAGGTCGTACAGATCGAACTCCTCCGGCATGGTCAGCCCTCCCCGGCGGCCTGCGAGGCCCGCAGGATGCGCTCCCAGCGGTCGACGAGCGCGGCAGCGCTCGCGCGGGCCGCTTCCACATCACCCGCCCGGATGGCAGATAGGATTTCGCGCTGGAGCCGCAGGCCCGCTTCTTTCAGGCCGGGCAGAGCGGCGATTTCGGCGTTAATCTGCGACGCAAGCTCGGCGGTGATGTGATAAAACTGGGCGAGCAGGGCGCTGTCAGCGGCCCCGGCGACGGCCAGATGAAACGCGAGGTCAGCGCCGATGAACGCATCGTCGCCCGCCGCCCCGTCCATGTCCTCAAGCGCCGCCTCGATGCGGCCTACCGCCTCCGGCGCGGCGCGTTCGGCGGCCAGCGCGGTCAGCTCGACCTCCAGCAGACGCCGGGCGTGTACGATGGCAGGCAGATCGAAGTCCGCGAGGCGCGTGCGGAGCAGGTCGAGCATCCGCAGGAGGAAGGGCGCGTCGTCGCTGACACGCGTGCCCCGGCCCGGCTGCGGCTCCAGAATACCGAGCAGCGTCAGGCCCTTGACGGCCTCGCGGACGGTCGACAGCCCGACCCCCAGCTCGCGGGCCAGCTCCGGCTGGGGCATCAGCCAGTCGCCGGGGCGGACCTCCTCGCGCAGGATCATGTGCTCGATCTGGTGAGTGACGACATCTGTAAGATTGTGGCTGAACGCTAACTCGCGCGGCATGGCGGCGGCCTCCCCCGCGCTTGACGGGGCGCGAAAATCTGTGATATAGTGGCGGTACACAAACATCAGAACTTCTGATGTTTCACCCAGTATAGACCATCGGGCCGGGCCGGTCAACCGGCACGGCCCGGACAGCTTCCACCCACACGTACCGGAAACCGAGCGAACAGGCATCGATGCGCTATGGTTAAAGTCGAACCGGCGGGTACCGCCGCCACCCAATCCGTGACCGTCGACGGCGATTCGCTGTCGCTGCGGGAGGTCGTCGCCGCCGCGCTGAGCTGGGATGCGCCCTCGGCGGTGATGGTCCACCTGGCGGAAGGTGCGCGGGCGCGCATCAACCGTTCGCGGCAGGCCGTCGAGGACCTCGTCGAGAGCGGCGCGGTCGTGTACGGCGTCACGACGGGGTTCGGCGGCTTTCGCGACAAGGTGATCCCCCCCGGCAAGGTCGCGGAACTCCAGCACAACCTGATTGTCAGCCACTCGGTCGGCGTCGGCGAGCCGCTCGAACCGGCGACGGTGCGCGGTCTGATGCTCGTCCGGGTGAACACGCTGGCGAAGGGCTATTCCGGCATCCGGCTGTCGGTCGTCGAGACGCTGATCGAGATGATCAACCGGGGCGTGTATCCGCTGATCCCGTGCAAAGGGTCGGTCGGGGCGAGCGGGGACCTCGCGCCGCTGGCGCACATGGTGCTCGTCCTGATCGGGCAGGGGGAGGCGTGGTTCGAGGGCGAGCGGCTGCCGGGCGCGGAGGCGATGCGCCGGGCCGGGATCGCCCCGACGACGCTGCACGTGAAGGAGGGCCTCGCGCTGATCAACGGGACCTCGCCGATGACGGCCATCGGCGTGCAGGCCGTGCATGGCGCGCACCTGCTGAGCCTGACGGCGGACATCGCCGGGGCGCTGACGCTCGAAGCGCTGAACGGCACGCGCGACGCCTTCGACGAGCGCATCCACATGGCGCGCCCGCACCCCTACCAGATCGAGTCGGCGGCCTACCTGCGGGCGCTGCTGGCGAACAGCGAGTTCACACGGCAGCTCGACCCGGAGCGCGTGCAGGACGCCTACTCGCTGCGCTGTATGCCGCAGGTGCACGGCGCGATCCGGGAGGCCATCGCCTACGTCCGGGGGGTCGTCGAGCGCGAGCTAAACGCCGCCGTCGACAATCCGCTGCTGTTCTGGGCGGAGGATGGCCCGCTGGCGCTCTCCGGCGGGAATTTTCACGGCGAGCCGGTCGCGCTGGTGATGGACCACCTGAAGAACGCGATCACGGAGCTGGGCAACATCTCCGAGCGGCGCGTCGCGCGGCTGATCGACCCGTCGCTCAACGAGGGGCTGCCCGCGTTCCTCGTCCGGGAAGGCGGTCTGAACTCCGGCTTCATGCTGCCGCAGTACACTGCCGCCGCGCTCGCCTCCGAGAACAAGGTATTGACCCATCCCGCCTCCGCCGACACGATCCCGACATCCGCCAACATGGAGGATCACGTCAGCATGGGCACGATCGCGGCGCGGCAGGCGCGCGAGATCAACCAGAACGTGGCGTCGATCCTCGCCATCGAGCTGATCTCGGCGGCGCAGGCCATCGACTTCCGGCGCGAGGACTGCCCGATGTGCCTCGGCGTGGGCACGGAAGCCGCCTACAACGTGGTCCGCGAGCACGTTCCCTTCCTCGAAAAAGACACGATCATGTACCCGTACATCCGCGCGGTGGAGGGCCTCGTCACGAGCGGGGAGGTCGTCGGGCGGGTGCACGCGGCGCTGGGGATCGAGGAGAATTAGGCAGGGAAGCATCCCCGACAACCAGCTAATGGAGAAACGATATGGCCGTTCATGAAAAGCGGGTCGTCCACCCGCCGACGGGAACCGAACTCACGTGCAAGGGCTGGCTGCAAGAGGCCGCCTATCGCATGATCCAGCACAATCTCGATCCCGACGTGGCAGGCGACCCGGACAACCTGATCGTCTACGGCGGGCGGGGCAGGGCGGCGCGTAACTGGGCAGCGTTCGACGCGATCCTCGACGCGCTGCGCGAGCTTGAGAATGACGAGACGCTGCTCGTCCAGTCGGGTAAGCCGGTCGGCGTGTTGCGCACCCACACCGACGCGCCGCGCGTGATCATCGCCAACTCGAACATCGTTCCGGCGTGGGCCACGCAGGAGAACTTCGATAAGTGGGAGCGCGAGGGCCTCATCATGTACGGGCAGATGACGGCTGGCTCGTGGATTTACATCGGCACGCAGGGCATTTTGCAGGGGACTTACGAGACGCTCGCCGCCGCCGCCCGGAAGCACTACGGGGAGGGAAGCTCGCTGAAGGGCAAGTTCGTGCTGACGGCGGGCCTCGGCGAGATGGGCGGCGCGCAGCCGCTCGCCATCACGATGAACGAGGGCGTCGGGCTGGTCGTCGAGGTCGACCCGCACCGCGCCCAGCGGCGGCTCGACACGCGCTACGTCGACGTGGTGATGGACGACCTCGACGCGGCGCTGGCGATGGTC
>CAZWUX010000097.1:0-13031 GCA_964637665.1 uncultured Anaerolineae bacterium | reverse complement strand
GCTGATGGCGGGCGGTTTGCCACTCATTTGCGCCCGTAGATGATCGAAGCATGGCCCAGCGTTCGTCCGTTGCGGAGCAGCGGTGGGATGTTCAGCTTACTGCCGCTTTCCACAAAGGCAACCTCGTCCACTCCCCATGAACGGATCGTCTCGACCAGCACGGCAGGGTCGCCGCACATCTTCTCGTCGAGGAACATATCCTGAAACGAAAAGCTGCCCCCCTTCCGTAGAACGCGCAGGGCTTCGCGGACGACTTCCCGTTTATCAGGCGCATCGGCGACCTCATGGAAGACGAAGTGGCTGACCACCTGATCAAACGTGGAATCGTCAAATGGCAGGGAGGCCGCACTGGCCTTCTGGAAATCAACCCGGTCGCCGACGCCCTCAAGCCGGGCGTTGCGTTCACAGGTCGCCTGCCCGTATTCCCAGCCCTTGCCCCAGAAGTCTATGGCGGAAACCTTTAAGCCGGGATAGCGTTTTGCCAGCCGCACGGCAAGCGCCCCATTGCCGGTGCCGACATCCAGCGCATGGCCCTGCCCATCCGTGCTCAGGTGATCGAGCACCAGCGTCCAGAGCTTATCCTGAAAGCCCCCTCCCCACGACGCGAACTGGCCGTACACGTAGATCAGGTAGATGCCCATCCCCAGCGGGAAGACGCCAGGCGCAAGCAGCAGCAGGCGAAAAGGCCACGCCATCGGGAGGAAGGCCAACCCGACCGGCGCCAGCCCGATCACAAAGAATGTGAGGACGGCTCGCAGCCGAATCCAGTTGCCATAATTGGGTTTTATGACGGGGTCCTTTTCAATTCGATGAAACCCGCACACGGGGTCAATTAATCTAGCAGTAGCAGTAGGGGAGAGCGATCACTCGACGAAAATCTCGACCCGCTCGCCGTCGTCCTCGTCCTCCACGTCGAGGATTCTGCCGCGCTGCCCGTTACGGATGGCCGTCATCACGTCCTCGAAGTCGAGTCCCTCAAGATCGGGCGCGAAGCGCGCCCCCATCCGCAGCCCCACGTCGATGAGGCTCATCGGGATGGTGATGTTCACCTTGACCTGATCGGTCTGCGTGCTCGTGACGCGCACCCGCATGTAGCGCGGCTCCGGCGCGCCCGGCGGGGCGGCCTGGCTTTTCTCCGCCGCGTTGCGCAGCGCCTTGAGCAGTTCTGCGCCCTCCTCGGCGGTGATCTTCCCCTCGGCGACCATGTTCAGAATCTTGATTCGTTCCTCGGCAGTGGACATGATTTCTCCTGGCTAGAGGGTGCGGGACCCGATCAACATCCTGCGCATCTGGATGAGGGAGCGCATCCGGCGGAAGCCGCTGGCGCGTAAGAAGTCCTCGATGATGGGGTCGTCGCCGGTCGTCTCTACCCGGAGCGTCCGCCCCCGGAGCATCGACAGCGTGAACGCGTGGTGCAGCAGGGCATGGCGGGCGTGTGATTGGCGCAGATCGGGGTCGAGAAAGAGCGTCAGGCGGGGCTGGTTGAGGCCGCTGGCCTGAACCCAGAGCAGGCCGAGCAGCCTGTTGGGGTGATCCGGGTCGGGCAGGACCCAGCGCTCGCGGTAGCTCGTATCCGCGATCTGGGCGAGCAGGCTGTCGCTCCGCACGTCGGCGGTCGAGATGGTGCGCGTCCACGCCATCGCGCCCCGGCGGGCGCGATTGAAGATCAGGTCGACCTCGGCGGCGGTTTCGCCGGGCCGCCGGGGGCGGATAGTCGTGGACAGCGGGTCGATGCTCACATCATCCGACACGCGGAACGCCCGCCACTGGTGAAGCGTCTCGTAGCGCTCGAAGTGCAGCCGGTCGTAGAGGGCCAGCGCGGGGGCATTGTCGGCCTCGACCTGAAGGGCCACCCAGCGCCCGCCCTTTTGCCGGGCGAGGGCCAGCGTGCGCTGCATCAGCTCGACGGCGATGCCCCGCCGCCGGTAATCGGGATGGACGGCGACGTTGGCGACCAGAAAGCCCCGGCCCAGCGTGGGGTGGTTTCCCCCCTGGTAGAGGCTCACGTTGCCCACTAAGCGCCGGTCGACGCGCCACACGTAGCCCTGCCCCAGACCGACGCCCAACCGGTCGAGCAGGCCGAGCAGCCACAGCAGCGGCCCCAGCCGCCCGATGGTTTTCATCTCGCGGACGACGGAGCGCCCGGTCGCGTCCAGCCGCTCGCCGAAGCACAACTCGACCAGCTCGGCGATCTGGTACAGATCGCGCGAGAGGCGGGTGCGCTGGATCGCCCCCTCGCCGTGTGCATGGACGCAGTTCTGCGTCAGCGCGGCCATCGATCAGCCTCCCTCGCCCAGCGCGGCGAGCAGCTCGTCGGCCTCGTCGATGTCGATCACGCCCTTTTCGAGCATCTCAAGGATCATCAGCCGCTCCCGCTCGGTGGGCGGCTCGACCTCCCGCTTCTGACCGGAGCCGAAGGCGATCTCACCCGGCCACCCACCCGATCCGCCCTGCTGCGCCCGCCTGACCTCCTGCTCGACGCCGCGCCGGGCGGCGTCCACCTGGCGGCGTGCGTTCGAAAGCCGCCGCGCGATGCGGCGGCGCACCTGCTCGGAGATCGTCTCGGAGAGCGTCGCTTCGAGCGTGGCGAACTGCGACTCCAGCTCGTGGGAGAGATCGGCAAGCTGCTCGCTGATCACCTGCCCGGTGGTGAACGTGGTGTCGAAAGCCGCCTCCTCGTCGACCTCGATCCCCTGCCGGATCGTGACACTGTCCGCACGAGCGATCACGACGGTCGTTTCCCCATCACCAAGCCGGACGACCGGACCGTCGTTTTCCACGAGGACCTCAAGCTCGGCGTCGAGGGATAGATCCACCCCTTCCGGCAGCACGAATCGAATTCCCGCCGACGACGGGACACGGAACGTCACGTCGTCGCCTGCCTCGACGTAGGAGTCCGCCCCGGCGCGGAAATCGCTGCGAATGGCGACGCTGCTGCCGATGTCCCGCGCGTCGAGGCCGCCCGGCGCATTGCGGACGAGGAGATCGCCCCCCACGCCGTGAATCTCGACCGGCCCGGCGATGTCGAACACGGCGGCGCTGCCGCCGACCCGGTGGAGCGCGACGGCCCCACCCACCACGCGGACCCGCGCCTCATCCCCCACGTTGGAGGCGCGCAGCGCGCCGACGTGCCGCACATGGCACGATCCGCCCACGCCCTCGATGACGACCTCACCTGCAATCTCGCGGACGCGCAGATCGCCGCCCACCTGCCTGACGACGAGCGACCCTTCGGCGGGCATCTCAACCGTGCAGTCGTCCGCACACTTGATCTCGACGCCGCCCTCGACCGGGGTAATCCGGCGGGGCGATCCCCCCGACTCGACGCGGACGCCGGTCCGGGCGCAGCCCCGCACCTCGGCATCGCCGCCGCACGTGACGACGACGCGGGGTGATGGGCCGGTTTCAACCTGTTCGACGGCCATAATGCCTCCTGCGGCTATACGCCGCCCAGCTCGTCGAGCGCTTCTTCGGTCGTGATCTCGCCCCGGTACAGCCGGTCGAGAATAGCGCTGCGTTCGGTCTCTGACACGCCGGAGGGCTGATCCTCGATCACCTCGTACCCCATCGCGCGGATCACGTCGTTGAGGCGGGCGCGCACGGTGGGGTAGGACATATCAAGCTCGGCCTGAACGCGTTTGAGCGTGCCCTCGCAGCGGATAAACGTCTCCACGAAGTGAAGCTGCTCGGCATTCAGGCGGGAAAGCCGCCCCAGCGCGAAATGCCCCTCGATAGTCGTGCCGCACTGGCTGCAGTGCAGCTTCACCACTTCCAGCGTCTCGCCGCACACCGGGCACGCGCCGGGGATCGGGTACATAGTCCTCCCTGTGGCCTCAAATGAGACTGATATTTAAGATTTTAGAGCCGCTGTTTCATTTCGTCAATGTAACGCTTAATTTTATTAAACCAGAGCCACGCGGCCTGATGCGCCCCCCGGCCCGGCAGGCGTGTTTTGTTGACAAGGCGCACCACTTGCGCCACAATGAGACTACTAATTTGGCCCCTGTCACGCCCTTAAGGGAAGGCGTTTAACGAAGGGGCTTTCGTTGAGGAAGCCGCCGCCCGGCGCTCCTCGCATTACACCACCTGTCTTCTCTGATCTGGAGCAATGAACCCATGATTAACGACGTGCTGCGCGATGCCGAGTCCCGCATGAAGAGCGCGCTGAAGTCGCTTGACGAGGACATGGGGACGATCCGCACCGGGCGTGCCTCGCCCAAGCTGGTCGAAAATCTGCCGGTTCTGTACTATGGGTCGCAGACGCCGCTTCAGCAGCTTGCCACCATCGCCGCGCCGGAGCCGAATCTGCTTATGATCCGGCCCTTCGACCCGCAGTCCGTTAACGACATCGAGCGGGCGATCCAGGCATCCGATCTGGGGCTGACGCCCTCGAACGACGGCAAGATCATCCGGCTCACCATCCCGCCGCTCAACGAGGAGCGCCGCCAGGAACTCGTCAAGGTCGTCCAGCGCCGCTGCGAGGAGGCCAAAGTGGCCGTGCGCAACGTGCGCCGCGACGCGCTCGACGATCTGCGGGAGATGGAAAAGGAGAAGATCGTCTCGGAGGATGAGTTCTTCCGGGGCAAAGAGGACCTCCAGAAGCTCACCGACGGCTACACGGACCGGATCGACGAGGCGACGAAACGCAAAGAACAGGAAATCATGGAAGTGTGACGGCCCGCGCACTGGGCCTCACACCCTACCGCGCAGGAAAACAGAATTTTGGCGAATACGATGCCGGATGGGAAGACAACGGACGCCGGGCTGGACGTTCCGGCTGAGCGCGTCCCAACACACATCGCCATCATTATGGATGGCAACGGGCGCTGGGCGAAAGAGCGCGGCCTGCCCCGGCTGGCCGGGCACCGCGCCGGGACGGAAAACCTGCGCGTCGTGCTGCGGGCCTGCGTCGAGTTCGGCGTCAAGGTCCTGACGATTTATGCCTTCTCGACCGAGAACTGGGGCCGCCCCGAGTCCGAGGTCCGGGGGTTGATGAGCATCCTGCGGGACGTGATCGACCGGGAGCTGGGTGAACTCCACGAGGAGGGCGTGCAGCTCAGGCACCTGGGCGACCTCTCGCGCATCGACCCGGCGCTCCAGCGCAAGGTGCGGCACGCGGTCGAGCTGACGAAAAACAACGAGAACCTGATCCTCAACGTGGCCTTCAACTACGGCGGGCGCGCGGAGATCATCCACGCGATTCGGGAGATCGTTGAGGCGGGCTACGCGCCGGAGGAGATCACCGAGGAACTCGTCAGCCACTACCTCTACACGGGCGACCTGCCCGACCCGGACCTGATCGTGCGGACGAGCGGGGAGCTTCGCCTGAGCAACTTCCTCATCTGGCAGAGCGCGTATGCGGAATATTACTTTGCCGAGGTGTACTGGCCCGACTTCAACCGCGACGAGCTGCGCAAGGCCATCGAGCACTACGCCAGCCGCGACCGGCGCTTCGGGCTGGTGGACTGATCCCCATGCGTGAGCGCGTGCTGAGTGGCCTGATCCTCGGCCCCTTCGTCATCGCGCTGTTTGTGCTGGGCCAGGTCTGGCTGGCGCTGTTCATCATGGTGGTGGGTGGCATCGCGCTGATCGAGTTCGCGCACCTCGCCGCCCGCCGGGGGCACCGCGCCTTCAGCGGCCTGATGTTACTGTGGATGGGCCTGTTCGTGCTCGACCGGGCGCTGCCCGCCAGCGGCCTGCTCGCGCCGGGCATGGCGCTGCTGCTGCTCATCACAATGGCGTGGACGCTGTACCGCTACCGGCAGGGCACGGTCGATGCGCCTGTCGGGTTCGCGATGACGCTGGGGGGCAGCCTGTACGTCGGCTGGCCCGCCGCCCATTACATCAGCCTGCGCGCGCTGAACGACGGCCTGTTCTGGACGCTGACGACCGTGCTGACCGTCTGGGTGGCGGACACGGCGGCCTACTCCATCGGGCGGCGGATCGGGCACACCCCGCTGATCAAGGATGTCAGCCCAAACAAGACGTGGGAGGGATACATCTCCGGGATCGTGGCAGGGACGGCGGCGGCGGGGCTGCTGCCGCTGCTGTGGCGGCAGCTCGGCGCGAGTGCGGCGGTGACGCCGGGCCGGGCGCTGATCATCGGGCTGTTGATCTCGGTCATCTCGCCGCTGGGCGACCTCGTCGTCAGCATGATCAAACGGTGGGCGAACGCCAAGGACTCCAGCAACCTGATTCCAGGGCACGGCGGCCTGCTCGACCGGACGGATTCGATCCTCGTCGCCGGTCTGCTGAGCTACTACGCGCTGACCCTGTTCCTGCTCTAGAGCCCGGATTTGCCGTCGACACATTTTCGTATGATCTCAGCTAGCGCGTTCCACCCTCTGCCCGGCACTACCACAATTAACGGCCTTTGATGGCCGCATCCGCCCACCCGGCATATTTGGATTCGACAGGGAGAAAGACAGCACTCATGATGAAGAAAATCGTAACGATCGAACGGCACATTCTGGAACAGCAGCGGCTCTACCCGGAGGCGACGGGCGTCTTCACCAATCTAATGTACGACATCGCCCTCTCCGCCAAGCTGATCGCCCGCGAGACGACCCGCGCCGGGCTGGCGAACATCCTCGGCAAGGCCGGATCGATCAACGTGCAGGGCGAGGAGCAGCAGAAGCTCGACGTGTACGCGCATAACACGCTCGTGCGGCTGATCGACCACACAGGGCGGGTGTGCGTCATGGCATCGGAGGAGGACCCTGACCCGATCCCCATCCCGGACGAGTACGAATGCGGCCCGTACGTCCTGCTGTTCGATCCGCTCGACGGCTCGTCGAACATCGATTACAACGTCAGCGTGGGCACGATCTTCTCCATCTACCGCCGCATCAGCGAACAGGGGCAGCACGGCACGCTGGAGGACCTGCTCCAGCCGGGGCTGAATATGGTGGCGGCGGGCTATGTGATCTTCGGGTCGAGCACGATGCTCGTCTACTCGGCGGGCCAGGGCACGCACGGCTTCACGCTCGATCCGACCGTGGGCGAGTTCTTTCTCTCCCATCCGGACATTCATATTCCCGCTAATCCCCGTTACTACAGCATCAACCAGGGTTACGAGAAGTACTGGTCGGAGGGCGTTCGCCGCTACATGGCGTGGCTCACCGGGCGGGACGAGGCCGATCCGCACCGGGGGCTGTCGCAGCGATACGTCGGTTCGATGATCGCGGATTTCCACCGGACGCTGCTGGCGGGCGGCGTCTTCATGTACCCGGCGGACCAGCGTCACCCCTCCCGGCCCTTCGGCAAGCTGCGGCTGACGTACGAGTGCTCGCCGATGGCCTTCATCGCGGAGAACGCGGGCGCCTACGCCTCTGACGGAATCAGCCCGATTCTGGAGATCGTCCCGCAGGACCTTCACCAGCGGACATCCATCTTTGCGGGCAACCGGGAACTGGTCGAGAAGGCCGAAGAGTACATCGCGACCTATGACGAGGACTGGATCGCCCGGTATCACGAGGAGATCGTGACGGTCGGCCAGACGGCGGGCTGAGCGGGCCGCACATCCGCTTCCCCCACCCTTTCCCAGAAGGCCAGCTTCGACGATATATGGTGCATTCCGGGGCGGCTGGTAAAATAGCCCCCGGTATGCGCCGTGCGTCAGCCGCCCCCCGGCCAGGGAGTGACCTCCAGCCGGTTATACGTGTGTCGTCTCAGCAGGTGAAGGATGGAAATGAGCCTGAAACCTCAGATTGTGGCAGCGAAAACCCCGGACGGCGCCACGCCCTCCGTATGGCCTGTGTGGATCGCCGGGGCAGCCGTTGTCCTGTTTGGGTTATTTCTCCGGCTGGTGGCGCTCACCCGCGCGCCGCTCTACATCGACTCCATGTTTCACATCAACCGGGCGCACCTGGTGCTGGAAGGCGACTTCTTCATTGGGATGGAGAATCAGAAATGGCTGTACACGGTCGTGCTGGCGGCCCTCGACCCGACCGGCCCGGAGGCGGTGTGGGTGGCCCGTGCGATCTCGGCGCTGTCGGCGACGGTGACGATCGCGGCGGGCATCGCCATCGGGAGCTGGCTCGGATTCGCGGTGGGCGGCAGGCGGCTGGCGTGGAAAATTGGCCTGCTGTCCGGGCTGGTGTACGCCGTGCTGCCGATGGCCGTCTTTCACGAGCGGCAGGGGCTGGTTGACCCGTTGATGACGGCCTTCGCATCGCTCGTCGTCGTCGTCACGATATGGCAGTCGCGGCGTCCGCGAGGGTGGCTGATCGCGCCGCTGGCGGTCGCGCTGGCGGGCGTCCCCCTGACGAAATTCCTCGGCCTGCCCTTTCTGGGCATCCCGATCGCGGGCGCGATCCTGCTGCCGCGCGATGGGCGAACCCGGCGGCGGGCGCTGATCTACAGCGGCATATCCATCGTCGCGGCGAGCGTCGTGGTGGGCGTGCTCTACTGGCTGGGCGGGCGGTCGGGGACCGATCCGCAGGTGACGCACAGGGCATCGACGGACAGCATCCTTTTGTTCAGCCTGGGCAGCCCGCTTACACAGCAGCTTCTGGCGGATAACCTCCGCTACGCAGTCGAGGCGCTCAGCGCGTACGTGGGCTTCGCCATCCTCGTGCTGGCGGCGCTCGTGCAGGTGTGGATCATCGCGGGCGTGGCGTGGCGCGAGGCGCTGTACGTGAGCGTGCCGGGCATCGCGTTTATGGCGATCCCGGTGCTCGTGCGGCAGGTGACGGGGCGGGGCTACATGCCGCCGCGCTATCTGCTGCCCAACGCCATGCCGCTCGTCGTGCTGGCGATCTTCTCGCTGATCGTGCTGCTCGACCGGTTGCGCGGGCTGCGGCCCGCCACCTCGCGGCTGATCCTGGGGTTAGTGGTGGTCGAAATCCTGATCCCCGCCGCCAACTTCGACGCGATCACGATCCGCACGCCGGTCGAGACGCCCTTTACCAGCGTCGACGAGTTACAGTACCTCGAAAATTACGACTGGATGGGCACGCGGCAGGTGGCGAATCTGCTGCTCGACGCGTGGGAGAAGGGTGGCAGGCAGCCGCTCACCGTGATGGGCTGGGGCAACGATCTGGGGGCCGTAAAAGCCTACATGGGGCCGCGCACCGGGGATTTTATGATCCTGTACACGATAGACGATGCGTGGTACGACTTCGTGGCGAACGGGCTGGCCGGGGGTGGACCGGTCTACCTGTTTTACGACACCGACAGGGACCCGGTGTGGCGTCACCCCGACGGCGCGCAGATGGAGCCGCTGGGCGTCTACGGCATCCAACACCTGTTCCAGATCACCGGGGCCGACGGGCGGCTGGCCGCCGAGGTTTTCGAGCGCGAGGCGGGCGATCCATCCTTCATGGGCGAGGACTACGACCTGCTGGCCGGGGCGCTGGCCGCCGACCCGACCGAGCGGACCGTGCTCGTCTTTCCCCCCAGCCACGCACCCGACCTCGCGGCGCGCATCGACCTGCCTGTACTTCCCCTCGAAGTCGATCACTGGCCTCTGACCCCGGAAGGAGTGGAGGCCGCCATCAGCGCGCTCGACCTGGGCGGGGATCATCCTGTTGACCTGATCATCGCCAACGAGCAGATGGTCGATGCGGAGCAGGTGGTGGCGGCGGCGTTTCAGCGTCGATTCGACTTCACGGGTGAGGAAGAGTGGTACGGCGTTTTCCACCAGCGGCGCTTCGTGACCGGCCCGAACAGGTAGATCGTCTGAGGAGATGAAGATATCGTGATGAACTTCGTGAAGCGAAACACGGCTGCCGAAATCCCCGGCGGCGAGCTGCCGTCCGCATGGCCTGAGTGGATCGCCGGGATGGGGGTTGTCCTGCTGGCGCTGCTCGTCCGGCTGACGGCGCTCACCCGCGCGCCGCTCTACGTCGACTCCGTCGCCCACATTA
Source organism: uncultured Anaerolineae bacterium (assembly GCA_964637665.1). Taxonomy (GTDB): domain Bacteria; phylum Chloroflexota; class Anaerolineae; order Aggregatilineales; family UBA3940; genus CAZWUX01. Next base: position 3,162 of record CAZWUX010000097.1, on the reverse strand, counting down.
ACCGGGCGCGGGCGGTGCTGTCCGGCAACCTCTTTATCGGGATGCTGGATCAGAAGTGGCTGTACACGGTCGTGCTGGCGGGGTTCGACCCGACCGGCCCGGAGTCGGTGTGGGTGGCGCGGTCGCTGTCGGCGCTGTCGGCGGCGGTGACGGTCGCGGCCTGCATCGGGATCGGGAAGCGGCTCGGATTCGAGGTTGGCGGCAGGCGGCTGGCGTGGAAAACCGGTCTGCTGGCCGGGCTGGTCTACGCGCTGCTGCCGATGGCGGTGTTCCACGAGCGGCAGGCGCTCGTCGACCCGATGATGTCGGCTTTCGCGGGGCTGATGATCGTCATCACGATGTGGCAGTCGCGGCGTCCGCGCTTATGGCTCATCGCGCCGTTGGCGGTCGCGTTGATAGGCGTGCCACTGACGAAGTTCATCGGTCTGCCGTTTATGGGGATTCCGCTGGTGGGGGCCGTGCTGCTGCCGCGCGATGGGCAAACGCGGCGTCGTGCGCTGATCTACAATCTGATCGCGATCGCGGCGGCGGGCCTCGTCGTGGCCGCCATCTACTGGTGGGGCGGGCAATCGGGGACCCTGCCGCACGAAACCCACCGGGTGTCGGCAGACAGCATCCTCCTGCTGAGGCTGGGCGATCCGCTGACCGGGCAGCTTCTACAGGGCAACTTCGAGGACGCGGCGGAGACGCTGACCTCGTACGTGGGCGTGGCGATCCTCGCGCTGGCGGGCCTCGTGCAGATATGGGTCATCGCGGGTGTGGCGTGGCGCGAGGCGCTCTACGTGAGCGTGCCCGGCATCGCCTATCTCGCCATCCCGATGATGGTCCGGCAGGTCACCGACCGGGGCTACATGCCGCCGCGCTATCTGCTGCCCTACACGATGCCGCTCGTCGCGCTGGCGATCTTCTCGCTGATCGTCCTGCTCAACCGGACGCGCGGGCTGCGGCCCGTCACGTCGCGGCTGATCCTGATCGTCGTGCTGGCCGAGATCATGATCCCGTCCATCCGCTTCGACGCGATCACGATCAGCACGCCGGTCGAGACGCCGTTTACCAGCGTCGACCTCGTGCAGTACCTTGAGAATTACGACTACGAGGGCATGAGGCAGGTCGCGGATGTCCTGATCGACGAATGGGAGGCGGGCGGTCGAAAGGACATCAACGTGCTGGGCTGCGATCCGGGGCCGGTGCAGGCTTACGTCGGGACACGCCCCGCCAGCTGGTCCCTCCTGCACGAGATCGACGAGGGCTGGTATTCGTTCATCACGCGCGGGCTGGCCGCCGACGAGGCGGTGTATCTGTTCTGCCGCGAGGGGCTGATGGATAAGTGGCAGAACCCCGACGGCGCGCGCATGGACCTGATGGGCGTCTACGGCAGCCAGTATCTCTTCCGCATCACCGGGGCCGAGGGCGAATTGGCCGATCAGGTCTACGAGCGCGAGGCGGGCGAGCCGGAGTTCATGGACGAGGATTACGATCTGCTGGCCGAGGTGCTGAACGCGGACCCGACCGGGCGAACCGTGCTCGTGTTCCCCGCCAGCCACGCGTCCGACCTCGCGGAGCGCATCGATCTGCCCGTGCAGCCTATCGAGGTCGACCGCTGGCCGCTCACGCCCGACGTGGCCGGGGCCGCGATTCAGGCGCTCGATCTGGGCGAGGACGGGGGGCAGGTGGACACCGTGATCGTCAACGAGGGGCAGTCCGACCCGGACGGGGCGCTGGCCTTCGCCTTCCAGCAGCGCCTCTACCGGATGAGCGAGCAGGACTACTACGGCGTGTTCCACCAGCGGCGCTTCGCGACCGGGCCGGTCGACCCGGCGCTCGACCCGGTGAATGCCGTCTTCGAGGACGCCATCGCGCTGCCTGCCGCCGGGATCGTCGATCGGCAGGCAGCGCCGGGCGGCGTCGTGCGCGTCGCGCTCGACTGGCGGACGGACGTGGCGGTCGAGGACTCGTTCAACGTCTTCGTACACATAGCAGGGAGCGACGAGGCGATTCTGGCCCAGCTCGACTCGATCCCCGGCGGCGGCCTGCTGCCGATGACGATCTGGGAGCCGGGCGAGACGATCCACGACCGGTTCGCCATCCCGCTGCCGCCGGACGCCCAGCCCGGCGAGTACGAGGTGCGGATCGGCATCTACAACCCCGCGAACGGGCTGCGGCTGCGTGTCACCGAAGGCAGCAGCGCGCCGGACTACGCCGTCATCGGGCACGTCACCGTCGCGCCGTAGACAAAATCCGGTTCGAGGTAAAACGAAACCCTCCGTAGATACGTCTGCGGAGGGCTTTTTGTTAACGGGGGCGAAACGCTTCTCAGGCGGTCTCGACGACGGTGGTCTTGACCTCGAATGCGGGCGGCTGCTCGAGATGCTTCTTGACCGCACACTGCTCCGCCGAGCGGATCACGGCGTCTTTGTACTTCTCCGGGAAGTCGGGCGGCACCTGAATGTCGAGTTCGATGCGCTCGATCATCCGCGTGAAGGGGCTGGCGTGCATCCGCTGGATGATGCGCACGCCCTCGGTCGGGATGCCGCGCTGCTGGCAGAAGCTCAGCACGTAGATTCCGGCGCACGTCCCGATGGAGGCCAGAAACAGCCCGAAGGGTGCGGGCGCGCTGCCGTCCTGATTAGTCTCGATGGTCAGTGGTCCCATTTTCGCGTCGACGCGCTGGCCGCCGGGGAAGACGATTTCCATGTCCATGTAGATACCTCGCTCCTTATGCGATGGGGCCGGGAGGCCCCGTGTTTTTTCGTTCTCATCCCTTGTTGGATGCAGCGGCGGGGTGAATGGTTTCACAACTAGGATGAAAAGACCGGGGGAGGCGTCCCCCGGTTCCGATCTACAGACTCTACACCGGCTAGTGCTGCAAAATCTGCGAGAGAAACAGCTTGGTGCGCTCGTGCTGCGGATTGGTGAACAGCCCTTCGGGCGTCGTGTGTTCGACGATCAGGCCCTCGTCCATAAACACGATCTCCTCGGCGGCGGCGCGGGCGAAGCCCATCTCGTGGGTGACGACGACCATCGTCATGCCCTCCCGCGCGAGGTCGAGCATCACGTCCAGCACCTCTTTGATCATCTCCGGGTCGAGCGCGCTGGTCGGCTCGTCGAACAGCATGATATTGGGGTTCATGGCGAGCGCGCGGGCGATGGCGACGCGCTGCT
>CAZWUX010000096.1:0-13031 GCA_964637665.1 uncultured Anaerolineae bacterium | reverse complement strand
ACAGCCGGAATTCCAACCCCACCGAGCGGCATTTTGAGCAGAAGGTCGCGGCGCTGGAAGGCACGGAAACCGGGCTGAGCTTCGCGACCGGCATGGCGGCCATCCACACGACGCTGTTCGCGCTGCTGAGTCCCGGCCAGCGCGCGGTGAGCATCCGCGATGCGTACGGGGCGACGTACCTGCACTTTACCCGCATCCTGCCCCGCTTTGGCATCGAGTCGGTGGTGTGTGAGACGCTGGACGAGGCGGGGATTCTGGAGGCCGTCGGAGCGGGCTGCGACGTTCTCTATCTGGAGACGCCGACCAACCCGCTGCTGCGCATCGTGGACCTCGAAAAGCTGGCCGCCGCCGCGCACGCGGTGGGCGCGACCGTCATCGTGGACAACACCTTTGCGACCCCCATCAATCAGCACCCCATCGAGCTGGGCGCGGACCTCGTGATCCACAGCGCGACGAAGTACCTGGGCGGGCACAATGACCTGACCGGCGGCGTCGTGGTCGGCCCGAAGGCGCTGATCGACCGGATTTACCACTACCGGGAACTCACCGGGCCGGGGATGGACGCTCACCGGGCGCACCTGCTGCTGCGCAGCATCAAGACGCTGGCGCTGCGCGTCCAGCGCCAGAACGAGAACGCGCTGGCGATGGCCCGCTACCTCGCCGATCACCCGAAGATCGGGCAGGTTTACTATCCGGGCCTGGAGGATCACCCCAATCACGACGTGGCGAAGCGGCAGATGGAGGGCTTCGGCGGCGTGCTTAGCTTCGAGGTGCCGGGCGGGCTGGAGGCTATCGCGTGTGTGCTGCCCCGCCTGCGCTACGCGTACATGGCGCCTAATCTGGGGCAGGTGGACACGGTCGTCGGGCCACCTGCGCTTACGAGCCACGTCGAACTGAACGAGGAGGAGCGCAAGGCGTCGGGAGTGCCGGAGGGGCTGGTGCGCTACGCAGTGGGCATCGAGGATATCGACGATCTGCGGGCGGACATGGAGGATGCGCTCGCGGTTCTGTGACGGCGGCCCGCGTCGAGGTGGGACTGCTGCCCGGCTGATGGTGCAATATCCGGCGGATGTGCTATGCTCAGGTAGCGCTCTGCTGGCCGCTGCGCCCGCGACCTCGCTGTTGACAATAAGGGACGAAGACCGATGACTGCTCACCTTGACGGTATTGACGAACCGGGCGAAATGACGCTGCCCCGGCTGCCTTCCATTGTGTCACAGAAGCAAAAACTGTCCGATTACGTGTACGACGTGCTGTGTGATTACATCGTAAAAGGAAAGCTGGTGCCCGGACAGCGGTTGCGCGAGGCGGAAGTGGCCGACGGCATGGACGTGAGCCGCACGCCCGTGCGTGAGGCGTTCGCCCGGATGGAGACCCAGCATCTACTGGAGCGCGATCCGACCGGCGCTTATCTCGTGGCGACGTGGGACCGACAGGTGTTGTGGGAGGTGGCGACGCTGCGCGGCACGCTGGAAGGGCTGGCGGCCCGGCTGGTTTGCCAGAAGCTGAAGCCCGCCGACTTCGATCTGCTGAAAAGTATCATCATGCAGATGAGCGCGGCCTATCTGCGCGGCGATTACGACGCGCTGATCGACCTCGATATCGAATTCCACAGCACGATCTGGTCGCGCGCCGGGCATACGATCCTCTGCGAGGCGCTGGACGCGATGAAGGCCCAGATACGCTACTTCATGTACATCACCCGGCCCGGCGACGAAGAGACCTACGCCGAGACGCACGAGGAACTGCTGCGCGTGCTGCGCAAGCGTGACGGCGACAGCGCCGAGGCCGCCATGCAGGAGCACACGCTCGGAACGGCGGAGCGGGCCATCCAGCGGATAGAGCGTATTTAGCATCGCCCCCTGATTCCGGGTGCGTGATGCACGCACCCGGTTCCACAGTGATAGCAGGCTGAAAACCCCTGAAAAATAAAACGGTTGACGTGATGAGAATCCTGTGCTAGTATGCCAGTATACCGGGATACTGAGATGGGGCTGCCTCGACACAAACCCCAGCACCACAGTTTAGAAGTGATCCGAATCGCCTGATCTCAGGCAGTGTCTTTTTCCACACTATTTCCGACGGGTGGTGGCTTATGACGGCCAGCCGCTTGCGGCTTCAGTTTCTTTCCGAGGAAGCGCTCGACCGCATCGAGCAGACGGCGTACCGCCTGCTCGCCGAGGTCGGCATCGCGCTCGACCACGACGAAGCAGCCGAAATGCTGCACGGGCTGGGCTGCCGCGTGGACGGCGCGCGCGTCTTGATCCCCCGTGACGCGGTGAGCTGGGCGCTCGACAATCTGCGCCCCCACCGGCACGTCACCAACCTCGACGGATCGCCCGCCTTCGACTTCGGCGATGGGCAGGTGCGCTTCCACAACGGCGGCGGCCCGCCGTTCGTCTACGATCTGGAGACCGGTGAGCGCCGGAAGGCCGTTTTACAGGATGTGGCAGACATCACCCGCCTGCTCGACGCGCTGCCCCACGTCGATTCGATCACGCCACTGTTCGGTCCGCAGGACGTTCCCGGCGAGCTGCTCGCGGTGGCCTCGACTGACGCCATGCTGCGCAACACGCGTAAGTCGATCTCATCTGCCGCCATCGAGAAGCCGGAGCACGTCGGCTATGTCGTGGAGATGGCGGCGGCCTGCTGCGGCGGCATGAACGCGTTCCGGGCTAACCCCACGATGTCCATCAGCGTTTCGCCCATCAGCCCGCTGCGTTTCAGCCACGACGTGACGGCGGCGATCATCGCCGTCGTGCGGTCGGGCGCGCCGTTTCACTCGCTGCCCGCGCCGTCGCTGGGGGCCACGGCTCCCATCACGATGGCTGCCGCGCTGGCCCAGCAGCACGCGGAGGTGCTTGCCAGCTTCGTGATCGCGGCGGCGGCTTAGCCCGGCGCGCTGGTGGGCTACTGCTCGCGCATCAGCCCCATCGACCTGCGCACGGCGGTCTCGTCGTGGGGCGGCCCAGAGGTCGGGATGAGCGGCGCGTGCGCCGTCCAGCTTGCCCACCGGCTCGACATGCCCTGTGATTCCTACGGGCTGTCACACAGCGGCCTGCTGATCGATGCCCAGTTCGCCTATGAGCGTTTCGCCAACGCCTTCCCCCCGGCGCTGGCCGGGGCCGACATCCTGTCCGGCGTCGGGAACGCGGAGAGCGGCCTGGCGGGCGGGTACGGCATCGCCGTGATCGACAACGAGATGATCAGCCTGATGAAGCACGTTATCGCCGGGTGCGACGTGTCGGACGACGCGCTCGCCTTCGACGTGATGCGCGACGTGATTCTGGACGGTGGCGTGTTTCTGGCGGAAGAACACACCGTCCGCTTCATGCGGAAAAACGTCATATGGATGCCTGAGATCAGCGTCCGGGGTGGGGCGTCGGGGGAGGGTGCCGCCGGCGGCGTGCTGGCGCGCGCCCGCGACCGGGCGCGGACCATCCTGCGCACCCATCACCCTGATCCGCTGCCGGATCACGTGCTGGCCGAGCTGGACGACATCATGGAGCGGGCCACCCGCGAGCTGGCCCCCGGTTGACGCACGGCGCAGGCTGGTTAACCGCCTCCCCGGACCAAAGGGATGCGCCGATGGACGGAGCGCCGCCCGGCGTCTATCCCTCTCCCTGCCCGATCACCATGAGCAGATCGCCCACCGCCACGTCCCGCTGTTCCTTGCGCCGCAGCGAAAGCTCCCCGTTGACCCGGTACGTGTTGACCCGGCCTTCCCTCTTTTTCTCAATGTAGCCGTTCGTCTCCAGGTCTTTGATGATCTTCCGCACGTAGCGCTCGGTGATTCCGAGCCGGGAGGCGATCTCGCGGGCGGTGATCTGGCTCTGCTGGCCGATCAATGCCAGCACGGCACCGTGACGTGTGATGAATGTCCACTCGGACATCGGCGCGGTCGCTCCTTGATACGATGTTTACGGTATTAAATATCGATATTGACAAAAATAAAGATCGCAGTACCATATGGGCGGATTGTAGCATGAAGTTTAGTTCATGAACAAAACAGCCGGAAAATATGGAGAACGGCTGTACGTTTTCGTTGCGCAGCGGTAACGGGAGGGGGCTAGGATGAGGCTCACAGGTTGGCCGGGCGCGGAGCAGGCTGGCAGTCGGGGAGACACTGATCGCTGGCCTGCGACCTTCCGCGTCCTCAGCAGATACCCGGTCGAGTGGATGGCCGATCGCGGCCCGGCCCGCTGGATGTGATGCACGTCTGTGCATCATTGTGGAGATGGACGCCAGAGGCATCTCCACACCTTTAACCTGCCTATACAGAGGAGACAAAACAGCATGGCGATCTTAGAGGGGGAATTCCGGCAGTTGGCACCGGAACAAATCGAGGGGCTGCGCGCGCGGGTGCAGGGGGATGTCATCGCGCCCGGCGATGCGGGGTACGATGGTGCGCGCATGGCGTGGAATCTGTCTATGCAGCAGCATCCGGCGGTGATCGTCATGGCCGCCAGCGCATCCGACACTGCGGCGGCTGTGGAGTTCGCGCGGGAAGCCGATCTGGGCATTGCCGTCCAGGCGACCGGGCACGGCGTCCGCCGCCCGGCGGATGGCTGCCTGCTCGTCAACACCTCGCGTATGACGGACGTTCAGGTGGACGAGGCATCCCAGACCGCGTGGATCGAGGCGGGCGCCAAATGGGGGGCGGTGCTTGAGAAAACACAGGCGGTGGGCCTCGCCCCGCTGCTCGGCTCCTCGCCGGACGTGGGCGCGGTGGGCTACACACTCGGCGGCGGGATGGGCTGGCTGGTGCGCAAATACGGCCTGTCAGCCGACAGCGTCCAATATTTCGACGTGGTCACGGCGGACGGGCAAACGCTGCGCGCCAGCGATACCGAAAACGCCGATCTGTTCTGGGGGCTGCGGGGCGGCGGCGGCAGCCTCGGCATCGTCACGGGGATGTCGATCCGGCTTTACCCGGTCACGACCGTTTACGGCGGGAATCTGTTCTACCCGGTCGAGCTTGCCCCGGCGGTGTTCCGCCGCTACCGGGAGTGGATCGCGTCCGCGCCCGACGAACTGACCTCCTCCATCGTCATCATGAACTACCCGCCCATCCCCGAAATGCCTGAATTTCTACGCGGAAAGTCGTTCGTGCAGGTGCGCGGCTGCTGCTGCGGCCCGGTCGAGCAGGGCGAGGCGCTGCTGCAAAGCTGGCGTGACTGGGAGACGCCGATCGTCGACGATTTCAAGGCGATGCCGTTCAGCGATGTGGCGACGATCAGCAGCGACCCGGAGGATCCGATGCCCGGAATGACGACGAGCGCGTGGCTGAGCGATCTGGACGACAGGCTGATCGACACGGTGATCCAGTACGCCGCGCCCGCTGGCGGCCCGCCGCCCATCACCTTCGCCGAGATCCGGCACTCCGGCGGGGCGGTGTCGCGGGTCGATGCGGGGAACTGCGCCTACGACAACCGCGAGGCGTCGCTGACCCTGCAAGCGATCGGCATCACGCCGACCCCGGAGGCACATCGCGCGTTTGTGGACCACACCGACCGGATGAAGCAGGACCTGAAGCCGTGGCTGACCGGGAGGGTTTATCTCAACTTTTTGGAGGGCGAGGAAGCGGTCAGGCGGACGATAGACGGCTACTCGCCGGGGAACTACCGGAAGCTCTCTGCGCTCAAGGCGAAATACGATCCAGAAAACCGGCTGGGCTTCAGCTTCGGCATCCCCCCTGCGGTCGACTGAATCGACTATCACGCAACTGCTGGCTATCATGGCCCGCCCTCGACTCTCCGGGGGCGGGCCATCTGTGCGAAAAGGGGCAGGCCGGAACCAAACGCGGTCGTTTAACGTCAGATTCGATGTAACGGAAGGCCAATCGGGTTGGGGAAGGCGAGAAGTAGAAAAATTGACGAAAAAGACCTTTGTTGGTTTATTTGTGGTGCTGCTCGTGGCGGGATGCGCAGCATGCCGATCCCACCGCTCGACCCTAACGTAGTGCCCGCAAGACTTGACAGCCGAGGAGTAAACAGGATGACGGATACCAGAAGAATAGTTTTTGTGATAACGGCGCTGGCGCTGGGGGCGGTGGCCTGTAATCTGGGCGCGGCGTCCGGTGGCGGTGCGGGCGATGCGTCACCGTCGCCGCCGCCCACCGAGGCAGGTGAGCCGACAGCAGCGCCGGAGGAGCCAACCGCCGCCGCAGACGACCCCACACCGCAGCCGGAGCCGACCTCGTCCGGTGAGGAATCGCCCCCGGCGACGGCGTCCGGATCGGACTCGGCGGTGACGACGGCTGACGAGGTCTGCCTGACGGCGGGGGAGGGCGAATCGCTGTACGTCAACGAGGCGGGCGGCTACTGCTTCCTGGTGCCCGCCGATTTCGAGATCACGCAGGACACAGGGCTTGACATCTTCGCGGCGGGGCCGATTCTGGCCGAGTTCGGCATGGAGGGCATCGCGCTGGCCTTCGGCTTCAGCGTGATCGGGGCTCCCGGCGGCGCGGGCGACTACACCGCCCAGAGCTGGGGTGCGCAGGTAGCGGAGGAAACCGGCGGGCCGGATTTTGAACCGAGCATAGAGCCGTACACGCTGAGCGGTGCGGGGCTGGACGGTGTGCGGGTCGGTCCGCTGCCCGGCATGGTCGGCGGTGAGGCGGCCTACGTGCGGACCAACGACACGCTCTACGGCGTCACCGTGTACCCGGAGCGCACGAGTTTCCCGGAGTATGCCGATCAGGCCAACGCGCTGTGGGCGCAGTTGAGCGAGTCCATCCGGTTCTTCACGCCGGTGGACACCGGAGTCGGCTACAAAACGCCCGGCGAGGTCTGCCCGGCGGAGGAATCCGGCACCCAGCTTGTGATCCGCCACAGCGAGGGGTGGTGCGTGCTTATCCCCGACGACTGGCATGAGGACATCGAGTCCAGTTTTCCGGGGCGCTTCGTCGGTGGCCCGGAGATCGGCGTCTTCTGGCCGGGGCAGCCGGCGTACGCCAACATCACCATCGGCTACAGCGGCCCGGCGTCGGATAGCATCACGCTCGATCAGCAGGCGGAGGGGCGCGCCAATGCCAATGGCCGGCCCGACCTCGTACAGCGCACCGACGCGGAGATCGGCAGCTATCCGGCGGTCATCCTCGACACCGAGGACGGTCCCGTCCCGGATCGTGTGGCGCTGATCCACACCACCGGGGGCATGTACTCGGTGCTCGGCCAGCCTTTCGACGAGGAAAACTTCCCCGAAGCCCAGCCTGCGCTTGAGGCGGCGTGGGACACGATGATCAACAGCATCGGGTTCTTCGAGCCGTATCGCTAGACGCGCCGGGGTTGATAAAGACGCAGGGAATGAGCCGGGGAAGCAGGTCTCCCCGGCTTTGGTTTTGTCTGAGGGAGCCGGACAGGGTGATCGCGGTCTATGCGTGCCGTAAACTGGTGTCCTCCCCGCAGACTCATATAATGAGCCGAGTAAGCCGCTGGCGTTAACAGGCCGTTCTTGAATCCACAGAAGCGGGAGTGCCGACGTGAAAGTATCGATCGACGAACTGAAGGACGTGACGAGGCGGGCGATCCTGCACTACGGGTATACCAGCGATGAGGCGGATGTGATCCTCGACGTGCTGATGTACGCCCAGCTTCGCGGCAATAACCAGGGCATCATCAAGCTGATCGGGGCCGGGATGCCGAAAGACCCCGGCGCGGGCGCGATCGAGGTCGTGCGCGAGACGCCGCTCTCCGTCCTGCTGAACGGGAACAGCAATCAGGGGATGGTCGTGATGAGCCTCGCGGCCCGCAGGGCAATCGCGAAGGCCCGCGAGCACGGGATCGGCCTCGTCGGCACGCAGAACACCTCGACCTCGACCGGGGCCATCGGCTACTATGCGCGGAACATCGCGGAGGCCGGGCTGATCGGCTGCGTGCTGGCCGGATCGTCGCTGTTCGTCGCGATGCACGGCTCCTACGAGCCGCTTTTCGGCACGAACCCCATCGCGATCGGCATCCCCACCGGGGGCGATCCGATCGTGTTCGACATGGCGACCGCCGCGATGGCCTACTACGGCCTGCGGGAGGCGAAGACGGCGGGCGTGAGCATCCCCGGCGACGTGGCTTACGACTCCGCAGGGAACCCGACCACCGATCCCGCGCGGGCGCTGGAGGGCGCGATCCGGTCGTTCGACCGGGGCTACAAAGGGGCGGCACTCTCGATGATGGTCGAGGTGCTGACCGGGCCGCTGGTGGGCGCATCGTTCGCGGGCATCGGCGAGCCCGGCTCGAACTGTGGCAATCTGGTGTGCGCGCTCGACCCGGCGATGTTCGTTGACCGTGATACGTTTGAGCAGAACGTCGCCCTGCTTGTCGATCGGGTGAAGGGGGCGAAGCGCCTGCCGGACGTGGACGAGATTCTCGTCCCCGGCGAGCGCGGCGACCGGATCATGCAGGGGGTGCTCGACGCCGGGGAGATCGAGGTCGAGGACAACCTGTGGAAAGAACTCTGCAAGGTGGTGGAGGGCTGACCCCCTTCTCACAGAACGCCGTTTCCGCGCGGGGCTGACCTCTACGACAATCCAAAAAACCCGGCTGGAGTATCTCTCCCCCAGCCGGGTCTTTTTTACCGGTGATGCGGTGCGCCGGCTACTGGATTTCCGCTACCAGCTCGGCGGCGGTGGCGTCCAGGTCGGCCAGAATAGTCTCGACCTGTTCCGGGCTCTCAGCCGCGTACAACTGCGCCGACGCGTCGTCGAGCGCGCTGCGCACCGAGGCCCACGCCGGGAACGTCTCCGGCTCGCCCTGCGCCAGCGATGCCAGCTCGATAGCGCTGGCGAATACTGGCGTCTCGGCGACGTAGTCCGTCAGCATCGACTCAACCGAGGTCTGCGTGGGCAGGTAGCCGCTGGCTTCGACCCAGCGCGCCTGGTTCTCCGGCGAAGTCAGGTACTTGACGAACAGCCACGAGGCAAGCTCCTGCTCCGGCGTCGCCTTCATCACGCCGACCGTCTGCGTGAAGGCGTCGATGCCCTGCCCGCCGTCGGGGCCGGGGAAGGCCAGGAAGCCCCACTCGTCGTCGTTTCCGGCCTCCTCAAAGGCGGCCTCGTAGAAGGGCAGGCCGGAGTTTGAGCTAAGCGTCACGAGCGCCAGCCGGTTCGCCTGTTCGGGGTTGGGGTAGCTCTCGGTCTCAAGCGTGCAGCCGCTGTCGCGCAGGTCGTTGATGTAGAGCGCGACCTCTCTAGCCGCATCGGTGTTGAACTCGTAGGCGGTGCCATCGGCGTTGAGTTCCGTGCCGCCCCACGCGTGCAGGAACGACAGGAAGTTCGACGCGCTGGGATACCACACCATGCCGCCTGTGCCGTCGTTGTCGGGGTTGTCGTCGGTGGCGTTGGCATCAGCCGCCGCACAGAGTTGTGTTTTGAGTTCTTCGGGCGTGGTCGGCGGCGAGTCGAAGCCCAGTTCCTCGGCCCAGGTGAAGTTGTAGACCATCACGTTGGCGCTCTGGCTGATCGGCCAGCCGACTCGTATGCCGTCAGCCGTTACGCCGCTTTCCAGCACGGCGGGATAGATGTCGGCCAGCTCGGCCTCCGTCAGGCCATATTCGGGGTCGTCGACGTACGGGCCGAGGTCCACGATCATGCCGACACCATCCCACGCGGTGAGGGCGCTGGTGTACGCCTGCACGACGTTCGGCGTATCGCCGGACTGGATGCCTGCGTTGACCTTGTCCTCCACGTCGGTATATTCACCCTGATCGAGCGCTTCCACCGTGATGCCGTACTCATTGTTGGCGTTGAAATCGTCGACGATGGCGTTGATCGTCTCGTTGCGGGGGTCGCCCTCGCCGTAGACATGCCAGAAGGAGATGGCCGTGCCGCCGAGGTCCACGCCCATCTCTTCTTCCATCGGCTCTTCGGTAGCCGCTTCCTCGGTCGGCTCCTCCATCGCCTCCTCGGTCGGCTCTTCCATCGGTTCTTCGGTCGCTTCTTCCATCGGCTCTTCCGCCGCTGGTTCTTCTGCGGTGGGTTCCTCTGCCGGGGCTGCGGGCTGGCAGGCGGCCAGCAGCAGAAGCGCGCCCATCAACAACAGGACAACTAATTTTTTGGGTGACATGCTTTCTCACTCCTCCGTGAGTTTTTGAAAATTTGCACCACTATGGGACACATCGTCTACCCTATTGTATCGTCATTTCCTCCTACTAAGCGGCTATTTCAAGCCGCTGCGGGCGATGCTCTCGGTGAACTGCTTTTGCGTGAAGAAGTAAAGCACCAGAATCGGGATGATGGTGATGAACGCGCCCGCCATGATCAGGTTGAATTCCTGACCGGCCTCGCTGACGAAGTTGTTGAGGCCGACCGAGATAGGGCGCCAGTCAGGTGTGTTGGTGACGAGCAGCGGCCACGCGAGCGAGTTCCACGACTGGATGAACTCCAGTACAACGATCACCATCAGCGGCGCTTTCGACAGGGGCAGCACGATCTGCCACAGGAAGCGCAGATGCCCCGCCCCGTCGATGCGGGCGGCGTCCCACAGCTCGTCCGGCACCTGCGAGAAGAACTGGCGCAGCAGGAAGATGTTGAACACACTGCCCATAAACGGGATGGTGAGGGCAGGCCAGTTGTTGATCCAGCGGATAGGGCCAATGCGGCCCAGCCACGTCACGAGCAGAAAATTGGGGATGATGGTCACCATGATGGGGATCATCAGGCTGGACAGCAGCAGTCCGAACAGGACATCGCGGCCCGGAAATTCGATGCGGGCGAAGGCGTAGGCCGCCAGCACGCTCATGATCGTGCTGCCCACCAGCGTGATGGCCGTGATTTTGACGCTGTTGAAGAAGTATTTGGAGAACAACGCTCGCTCCCACGCGATGACGTAATTCTCGAAGTGCAGCTCGCTGGGGAAAAACGATGCCCCCAGCGCCTCGCCGAGGCTCTTGAGCGAGGTCGAGAGCATGTAGGCGAACGGGACGAGCGAGATGAACGCCCCGACAATGAGCACCAGATAGATCAAGGCCCTGCCGGTGGGCGATAAGGTGGGCCGGGCGCTGTGCGTCTCGTACCGTGTTTCAGCCATAGAACACCCTCGATCCCTGAACCCGGTTGTTGACGAGCGTCAGGGCAATGATGATGATGAACAGCACGAAGGCCAGCGATGACGCGTACCCGTAGCGCAGCTTCTCGAAGAACTCGGTGAAAATCACGATGCTGAACGTGTCGGTCGTGCCCAGCGCGAGGCTCTCCCGGAAAACCCACAGCGTCGCGAACGCCTTGAACGTCCCGATGATGGCGATCAGCGAGAGGAAATACGTGGTGGGCGACAGCAGCGGGAAGGTGATGTGTCGGAACACCTGCCATTTGCCCGCCCCGTCGATCTCCGCTGCCTCGTTGAGTTCCTGGGGGATGTTGGCTAAGCCCGCCAGATAGATAATCGTGTCGTAGCCCACGTACGTCCAGACGGCGTGGATGATGATCACGACCAGCGCGAGGCTCGGCCCGGCCAGCCAGCCCGGCACGGCAACGCCGAGACGCTCGCCGATGATGGTCATCACGCCTTTCGATTCTTGCAGCCACCCCAGCCCCTCGCCGCCCAGCCGCCGGATGATGAGGTTGGCGGGCGCGGTGTCGCGGTTGGCGAATAACTGCCGGAAGATGGCCGCGCTGGCGATGAACGGCGTGACGTAGGGGATGAAAAACACCATTCGGAAAAACTCCGACCCCTTCAACCGCTGGAACAGCAAGACGGCCAGAAATATCGCAAACATCAACTGGAAGGGCACCGTCCCCAGCGAGAAAAAGACCGTCACCTTGAGGCCGTTCCACAGGTCCTTGTCACCCTGCGCGATGATGGTGGGAATCTCGCCGATCAGCACCCAGCCGCCGACCAGCATCGCGAGCGCGGCGAGCACAAGCGCCCCGAATCGCCAGTTAGACGGCGCCTTCTCGGCTCTGCGCCATATCTGCCACGCGGCGAGCAGCAGGATCACCCCGGCGGTGATCGTGATGAACTGCGGCCAGATGCCCGGATCGGCGCCCGTTTCGAGCGCGGCTTCGTAGGCCAGCTTAACCTGACTGTACGTGAACCACAGCAGCCCGCTGCCCAGTTCCAGCCCCAGCCAGACCAGCACAAAGCGGCCCTGAATCTCCGCGCCGCGCGCGTTGCGCAGCAGGAGCAGGGCCACCGAACCGGCGATCAGCGAGGCGATGAGCAGGACGATGAACAGCCGCCACGCGGGCTGTACGGTCGGGGCGCGGAATGCCTCGCCCAGCAGTTGGACGAATAACTCACGCGTTTTCTCCTGCCCGCGCAGCTTATCGGCGATGTCCAGAAACTCCGGCAGTTGGAACCAGCCGTAGCGCAGCAGGGCCAGCACGGCGGCGGAGTGGACGAGGCCGGGCAGCGCCAGCAGCCAGTGGATGCGCCCCTCCTCCTGAAGGTTCCCGCGCAGACGCTTCAAGCCCGCGTAAGCGCCGTAGAGCGCCAGCAGCCCCAGGAAAAACAGGACGACGTAGGTGACGTTGCCCACCGCGTCGACGTAGTTTTCGAGGCCAATGTAGTCCGAGCGGACGATGCGCCAGCGGTGGACGCTGACGTACAGCGCGAAGATCACGGGGAAGATGCCGAAGGCCAGAATGAGCACCAGCGCCGGGGCGAGCATCAGGTAGGCGGTGAGATATTCGCGCCAGAAGCGCAGCCGCCGCTCGGTGAAGTAGGCCCCGATGCGGGCGCTGAGCGCTGTTCTCGTTTCGGCGGTCTTAGCAGGTCGCATGGCGTCCCGTTCCGGTCAGGTTTACTGAATCGTGCTCGACGATTGGTGAAAACGTCTACCCGCTAAATGGATACCTGTTTGCCGGATGCTGATCTTTTCACCATCCTACAGCCGCTCACAGTTTCGTCGCCAGAAAGGGGACGATCATCTCCTCGGCGGACAGCCCGCCGTGCCGCCCGGTGAGCGGATCGGGCTTATCGCCCCACCACCAGTAGGCTTCGCCGCGCGCTGCCGCGATCAGGTCGCCGGTCCGCTCGGCGATGCGCTCGTGCGGCTGGCCGGGCCCGAACAGGCCCGCCGCCACCGCCGCCGCCGGG
>CAZWUX010000095.1:0-13084 GCA_964637665.1 uncultured Anaerolineae bacterium | reverse complement strand
ACGCTCACACCGCCTGAGTTGAGCGTCAGCACGGCCTCCGGCAGCAGGATTCCGAGCACAATGCGCACCGCCTCGACGGTGAACAACGCGACGAGACAGCTTTCGGTGAAACGATAGATGCGGGCCAGCCCCAAACCAGCGTTCCTCTCGACTAATGTGGAAACAGGAGATTGCTCGTTTGCCCTGTTGGTTGATTAGCAGCCCGTTTCTACTGAGAAGCCTGGCCGGGCTGCTTAGGAAGCCAGAGATGTTTCTCGCTATAATTAACCAACTGTCCCCTACGGAGGAATCATGATACCTGCTGACACGCTCCTGACCAATGGCACCATCGTCACGATGGACCCATCTTACACGATTATCCCCGGCGGCGCAGTCGCCATCAAAGGCGATTCGATCATCGCCGTCGGGACGACCGGCGAGATCACAGGCCGCTACGAGAGCGACGAAATCGTCGACTGCACCGGCCTGACCGTCATACCAGGCCTCGTCAACGCCCATACCCACGTCCCGATGACGCTGCTGCGCGGGCTGGCGGACGATCTCCGGCTGGACGTGTGGTTGATCGGCTACATGATGGTCGTAGAGCGGGAGTTCGTCAATCCCGATTTTGTCCGGCTCGGCACGCTGATCGGCTGCGCGGAGATGATCCAGGCCGGGGTCACAACGTTCGCCGACATGTATTACTATGAGGACAGTGTCGCCAGCGCGACCGCTGAAGCGGGTATGCGGGCCGTGTGCGGGCAGACGATCCTCAAGTTCCCATCACCTGATGCGGCCAGCTACGAGGAAGGGCTGGCGGCGTGCCGGGTGTTCATCGAGCGCTGGGCCGGACACTCGCTGATCGTGCCTGCCGTCGCCCCCCACGCCCCATACACCAGCACGCCGTCGATTCTGCGCGCCTGCGCCGATCTCGCCGTCGAGTTCGACGTGCCGCTGCATACGCACCTCGCCGAGACGGCGCAGGAGGTGAAAGACTCCCGCGCCGAGCACGATATGCCCGTCATCCCCTGGGTTAAAAAGCAGGGCATCTTCGACGCCAAAGTGATCGCCGCCCACTGCGTGCACGTCGATCACGGCGAGATGCACACGCTGCGCCGGTTCAACGCGGGTGTGGCCCATAACCCCTCCAGCAATCTCAAGCTCGCCAGCGGAATTGCCCCGGTTGGCGAGATGCTGGATATGGGAATCAACGTCGGCGTGGGGACCGACGGCCCGGCCAGCAACAACGACCTCGATATGTTCGAGGAGATGCGGCTGGCGGCTTTTCTCGCCAAGACCGAAACGGATGATCCGACCACCCTGCCCGCCCGGCAGGCGTTTGCGATGGCGACCATCATGGGCGCGCGGGCGCTGCACATCGCCCATCTGACCGGCTCACTGGAGGCGGGCAAACGGGCCGACATCGCCATTCTCGACCTCCACAAACTGCACGTTTTGCCCGACTTTGAGCGCGACCCGGACGCTGTCTACTCGCGCATTGTGTACGCTGGAAAGAGCACGGATGTCGCACACGTCATGTGTAACGGCGCGTGGTTGATGCAGGACAGGGCGCTTCTAACGGTCGATACTCCGACTCTGCTTGAGGAAGCGGGCGCCGTCGCCAGGCAGATCGACGCCTTCCTCATCGAACGTGAGGACGACATCGTATCGAAGCTGCTGGCTATCGGCGAACTCCATCAGGAGGAGAGCTTCGAGGTGCAGGTCAAGGTGCGCATCGAAGACCCTGACCTCGTTCAGAAGCTGCTTTCGCACCCGAAGGTCGAGGTCGTCAAGCGCAGCCATTATCGCCAGTACGATACGTATTTCGAGTTCGGCCCGCCGGATTTCTACCGGCTGCGGCACCGCGAGGATGATTTCATCGACGAGCAGGGCAACGTCACGAGCGTGCGGACGCGCCTCACGCTGACGACGGGCGGCAAGGAGCGCGAGTTCGAGAACGCGATCCTGCTGTCACGCTCGCGTTACATCAGCCCGGCGACGCGGCCCATCCGCTTCTACCGCGAATACGTGCAGGCCCAGTCCGAGCAAACCGTCGTTAAAGAACGGCGGCGGTGGCACATCGACTACGAGGGGATGCGCCTCTACATCAATCTGGACGATATGATCGAGCCGGATATGGATGGCTATTATCTGGAGATCAAGAGCCGGACGTGGTCCCCGACGGACGCGGAGAACAAGGCGCAGGCGATCACTGACCTGCTTGATCATTTGGAGATTGAGAGCGAGGCGCTAATCCGGGAGGAATATGTGACGCTCAGCAAGCGGGCCTGACGTTCCCCAGCTTACAGAGGTCGACCCCGGTCAGGGAAACGGGCCGGGATCAGCTCATCACGTCTTCGGGCTGTTCGAGCCGGAAACCATGTCCTCTTACGGTCACCACATACTGGTGTTCCGGCTCCAGCTCGGCCAGCCTGTCCCGGAGACGCCGGACCAGCGCGTCGATAGCCTGCTCGCTGACGCCCTCCTCCACCGCCTCAGGCCACACCGCACGCACTACGTCATCCCTCGTGCATACGCCGCCTCTGCTTTCGTACAGCAGTTCGAGAAGGCGATATTGATAGAGTGAAAGCTGGGGTTCAAGCTCCTCCCCGTTGATAATGACTTGCCGTGTGTGCTGGTCCAGCATCAGACCTTTTTCCCGCGCTTCGAGGTCATCCAGCGTCAGTGGGACGGTCGCCTCTGCCCCGATAAATTTCATCTTGACGGCAAGAGCGATTTGTATTTCGTCGCCCTCGTGAAGTTCCTGTACCCCTTCCAGACGCTCGGCGTTGAGGTGCGTGCCATTTTTGCTGTCGAGGTCCTCGATGTAGTATGTGCCATTCTCCCGCCATATGCGCAGATGCTCACGTGACACACGGCGCTCCGGCAGCACGATGTCACAATGCCCGCCCCGGCCAATCAGCAGCGTGTCCTGAGCAACGGTCCACTGCTGCCCGCGCAGCGGCCCCTCGACGATGATGATAACAGCATGATCGCGATCAACTTTGCTGATCTGATCGGTCACAACTGCCTCCTTGACAAACCCATAGGGAAGGGTTAATGTTGCTTAATAACCTTTCGGGCCGAAACGATCATTTAGGCCATTTTAATAGGCAAGTCGCATCCTCAGCGTCCGCACCGCGAGAGCACCACTTGCCCGTTCGAAAGGGCAATTCACACGTCCAGAACTGAGGAGAAGAGATAGATGCTGCCTCCGCTCGAATCGGACAGCATCCTCCGCGAACGGTATCGTATTATTGAAACCGTCGGCCAGGGGGGCATGGGTTCCATTTATCGTGCGGAAGACCTCCGGCTGTCTGGTCGGTACTGCGCCATCAAGGAAATCCAGATCGATCTGAACAGCTCCCTCGAAGGCCAGGAACAGGCTCGCGAGCAGTTCCACCGCGAGGCGAGCGTGCTCGCGCGTCTCGATCATCCTAACTTACCTAAAGTATCGGATTTCTTCAATGAGGGCAACCGGGATTTTCTGGTGATGGATTTCGTCCCCGGGCCGGACCTGCGCCAGAAGATTGAGGAAGCAAAAAGCAGCAACGCATTTCTCCCTGAGCGGCAGGTGCTCGACTGGGCCTCACAGTTGTGCGACGCGCTGACATATCTGCACAGTCAGGACTCACCCATTCTCCATCGGGATATTAAACCGGCGAACGTCAAGCTGACGCCCGACGGCGTCATCAAGCTGGTGGACTTCGGGCTGGTGAAGTTGATGGTCCCCGACGACAATCGCACGATCACGGTGCTTCAGGGGCGCGGAACCGCCCTGTACACACCCATCGAGCAGTACGGCGGCGACACCGGCAACACAGACCCGCGCTCAGACATCTACTCACTGGGGGCGACGCTGTACCATCTGCTGACGAATAAGCCGCCCGCCGAAGCGAAATCGCGCTTTCTGCGCCCCGATCAGCTCGTCCCGCCCAGAAACATCAACCCATCCATTAGTCTCAGATCAGAACAGACGGTCTTGTGGGCCATGTCTATGCATCCTGACGACCGTCCCCCCACCGTTGAGGACCTGCGAGATGTCCTGCTCTCGACCAGCCCGCTGGGGCTGTGGCCTGAGCGGGAGTCCGAGCGCCCCATCGACCGCATCGCGCCGGTCAACCGGGCGCTGGCGTTGGCCGTGATCGGACTGTTCGTCGTCGCCCTGCTGGCGACCGTATTCTCACCCACGCTGCCGATTCCGTAGCGCGATCACGATCCAGCGGTTCCACGCGTAGATCGCCGCGTGCACCAGCCCCAGCCCGATCAACCCACCCAACCAGGCGGCCAACCCGGCGGCCCATCCCTCGCCGACCAGATTCCGCCAGGTCATCATCCCCGGCAGCAGCAGCGCATAGTAGTTGTAGCCCAGCAGCCCAAAGGCCAGCGACGGCAGCGCCAGCAGCAGCCCGTAATTGAGATCGTGCGTGGTCAAACCGAACACGAAGGCTGCCACACCGATTCCGATCAACCCTATCAACGCCAGGAACAAATCGCCGAAGTCGACACTGGGTACATCGGGTACTTCCGTCGCCACCGGCGTCGGCATGGTAGTCGGCTCTACGGGCACGGTGGGAGATGGCTCCGGCGTTTGCGGGGTCGGCGTCGGCGCAACGGCGGTTGGCGTCACGTCGGGCGGCAGAACCTCGATCCGCGTGCCAGTATCCGATACGACAAGCTGAACGGTCTCCGAGTTGCGGGCCTGCCCGCTGACGGCGGTGATGCGGAGTTCACCCGGCCCTTCGACCACGATGTTCGCTTGAGCGATTCCGTCCTGTGTCACGGTCTGCGTGGTGCGCACACCCTCGTTAACGTAGTTTTGCAAAAACTCAACCGGCGTCCCGTCCGGCACCGGGTTTCCGTTATGGTCGACGATCACGTCCGTCGTGAGCAGGATCGTATCCCCCTGCTCCGGGATGGGTTCGACGGTTGGCGGAATATCCGCACCGGCCTCCCCATTGTCGACGGAATACGACAGTTCGATGATCTGCACCGGGTCAGGTGACGTGACCTCCAGAATGAGGTAGTCCACCGCAGGGACGGAAACCGGCGCGGCCCCCGCCGGGGCCAGTTCCTGGAACAGCGCGCGCGCCGCCACGTCGATGAACGGCTGGGTATATCCGTACAGCGCATAATAGGCCGTCAACTTGCTGACCTCGGTCGAATCGAGATAGTAGGGTGCCCCCATCGCCATCACGACGATCCGCGTGTCGGGCGAGACGGGCGGATCCGCGAGGAAGCTGCGCACGACGTTCGATCCGGGGATGTCGGCGTCGCTGTCGAGCATCACGAATACGACCCAGTCCGCGTTGTCGAGCGCCACGCCGAGCAGGTCCGGTGCGGGCGTTTCCTCCTCTTCGGGGGTCGGGGGTAGCTGCGGGCCGATGCGTATGTACTCCTCCAATTCGGCGAAGCTGAACGAGGACACGTCGGCCAAACTCACTACCCCGGTGGCGGCTGGCCCATAGGACCGCATAATCGCGGATTGCAGCGTATCTACCGCAATAAGAGGTTGCTCATCGCACGCCGCGCACTGCTGCGCGGTCCGCGTATCGGTGAAGATCACCATCTGATCGTCACGCTGCGGCGCATCCAACAAATCCGGCTGGGCAGGCTCCAACAGGGTAAGCGCGGCCCGCGCCGTCTCAAACGTCACTTCCTGCCCACCGCCGACGGCGTCCAGCCCGCTTTCCGGTGGCACGACAGTGTCTATCTCAAACGTGCCATAAAGCGCCAGCTTTTTGGCAATGATGCGACGAACTGCCGCGTCGACCTGCGCCTGGAAAGGAGCTTCGCTTTCATATCGCTGTACGAAGAAATCGAGCACGTCGATGATGGCATCCGTCTGACCCTCCGCCGGGCCAAAATTCCCCAGGTAGAGGATGTCGTTCCCGGCTCCGAACGCATCCAGCGCAATGCGCCGTGACGGAAAAAGCACCTCCTGCGGGTCGTAATAGCGGCGCACGCCTCGCAGCCCCAGCGAGTCGCTGATGACCAGCCCGCCTTCCGCCCGCCACGACGCAATCGACTCGAGGCCCAACAAGCTCTGCAAAGCCACCTGATCGAACGTGATCGGCTTGGTGTAGGCGCGCAGATTATCCGCGTAAAATCCCTGGTAACGAATGTGCCCCACCAGCAGCCCATCGGCCACCTCAGCAGGGTCCTCCGCATCACCTGTCACCGCGAAAAACGGCTGCAGGTCGAACTGGGTAAGCTGGTCACGGGAGCGCCGCACGGCAGGTATCTCGACCGAGGCGAGCCGGTCCGCACCACCATAGCCGGGGAAATGCCGGGGGACGACGGCCAGCCGCCCCTGGCTGCCGGTGTGCGCGCCACGAACGTAGGCGGCGGCCATCTGCGACACCCAGAACGGCTCCCCGCCGAAGACGCGGGTGCCGAGATCGCCCGTCGCGGACGGGCGCGGTGTATCCAGCACGTCGACGGGTGGTCCGAGCAGCAGGTTGATGCCGAGCGCGCTCAACTCCTGCCCGGTAATCTGCCCCATCGTCGCGGCGTGGGTCGGGTCCCACGTCGCGCCGACGGCCATATTGCTCGGCAGGGGTGTCACCCCGGAAAGCAGATGCAGATACGGCCAGCCGCTCCCTTCGTGTTCGATCCCGACAAACAGCGGGACGAACGGGCCTTGCTGAGTCGCAGTACGCGTCACCTGTGTGTCGAGCGTCTCCTCAGCCGCACCGGGCTCAGGCTGCTCTGCCGCGAGCCGCTGCAAATCTGAGGTCAGCGTATATACTTCGCGGATGAGGGCGTCGTCTTCGCCCGTGAAATTGTTGTTATCCTCCCGGAGGACGACGCCGCCGACGCCGTATTCCTGGATCAGCCGGGCGATGTCGGAATCCGGCCCGTGATCCGTCCCCTGAAAGGTCACGAGGAAAAGCTGTCCGACGCGCTCCTGCGGAGTCATCTGCTGGAGGAGGGCTTCGACTTCCGGCGATGTATCCTGCTCGACAGGCTGTTCGACCGGTCGCAGCGGCGCGGGAAGCACAAATAGGATGATAGCAAACGTCAGGCGCAGGAATCGGCGCATAGCTTCGAGAAAGTCCTCAAAGAATTCGTAAATGGGCCGCGCGGCAGACGGTGGCCCTCAGGCGGCAATCACTGAAGATCGGGGGAGCAAGACCAGAGCTGACCTGGGCCGGGGAATCCCCCCGGTCGCGACACGACATCCAGAGCGTGACCGCAAGTATACCTTGCGCGACGAACAGGCCGCAAGACCCTCCGTAGGGTTGCCGTAGGGCAGGCGGCGAAGTGCCGTCCATACACCACAACGGGTGTGTGCTATCTTAAGGTCGCGGACGCCTTCTTCTCCTCCTAAACGAAAAGTGCCGTCACCTCCTTGGCGGCATTTTTTCGTTTTCTTATGCCCGGTCACTTTGTTCTCCACCCGGAAGCTGGCGTCGCCACGCATCACTCAGGCTGATCACGGCAAGGATCGACAGCGTCAGCACGACCCCCGGCACGAGCGCGATCCAGGGCGCTACCCGCAGATAGGCCCGCCCCTCCGACAGCATCCGCCCCAGCGTCGGCGTCGACGGGGAGCCGCTCACCCCCAGAAATTCCAACGCGGACAGATTGAGCAGCGACCACGCATAGATCACGGTCGCGAACACGCCGATCTCGCCTGCAACGTTGGGCAGCACGTGCCGCCAGATGATCCACACCGTCGAGCCGCCCAGCGTATGCGCCGCCTGTACGTAGGTCTGGCTGCGCACGGCGAGCACCGCCGCACGAATGAGCCGCGTATACGTCGGCGTGAGCGCGATCCCGACCGCCACCGCCGCCTGCCAGACGCCCGTATCGAGGACCGCGACGAGCGCCAGCGCCAGCAGCAGCCCCGGAAAGGCCAAAAACACGTCGACGCCGCGCATCAGCGCCCAATCGACTACCCCCCCGGCCATACCTGATAGGCTGCCGAACACGACCGCCAGTCCGAGCACGACCCCGGTCGTCAGCGCCGCCGCCGCGAAGCTGTTCCGCGCCGCCCAGAGCGAGCGCAGCAGCACATCCTGCCCCCGTGAGTCTGTGCCCAGCGGATGGGCAGCCCCTGGAGCGAGAAACTGCGCCGCCTCCGGCGGTTGGCTGCCCGGCCTTTGTCCGGCCAGCGGGGCCAGCAGCGCGGACACGAGGATGATCCCCAGCACGATGAGCCAGACCACTGAAAAACGTCTGTAGCTCATTCGACACCGGGTCGGATGCGCGGATCAAGCGCCGCTTTCGCGATATCCGAAAACGCGTTGAGAAGGGTGTACAGGACGGCGGACAGAACCACGATCCCCTGCACGACGGGTAAATCTTTGTCCAATACGGCGAACAAAAGCAGCCGACCGAGGCCCTGCCGCGCGAAGACCGCCTCGGTCACGACCGCCCCACCCAGCAGAAAGCCGAACTGGAGAGCCACGATGTCGAGTGTCGGCAGCAGCCCGACCCGCAGCGCGTGGCGGATCGTCGCCTGCGCCCGCGTCAGCCCTTTGGCGCGGGCCAGCCGCATGAACGGCTGCCGCAGGGCTTCCCCCACCCCGGCCTCCACCGTCCGCGCGATGCCGCCGGACGTGCTCAACCCGACGACGAGCGCGGGCAGGATCAGAAAGCGCGCGCCGCCCTGCCCGGTGGCGGGCAGCCAACCAAGCAGAATAGCGAAAATCCAGATGAACACCGTGCCGGACACCATCACCGGGACGGCGAGGAACAGCCCCATCAGGCTCCGGCTCACCTGCCCGATCCACCTGCCCCCGCCCAGCGCACCGCCGATGCCGAGCGTCGCCCCCGTGATCATGGCAACGACCAGCGACGCGAGCGCCAGCCGGAACGTCGCGGGGGCCTGCTGACCGATCAGGAGGGCGACCGGCTGTCCGGCGGACCACGACAGGCCGAGATCGCCCCGTATCAGCGTGGAGAGATAGCGCACGTACTGCTCACCAAGCGGCTGATCGAGGCCGAGCGCCTCCCGGCGGCGCTCGATGACATCTTTCGAGGCCGTGCTCTGTGAGAGGGCCGCCTCCGCGGGATCGCCCGGCACGAGATGAACGGCCAGGAAGGTGAGCGTCACCACCACCCACAGCGAGATGATCAACCCCAGCAGACGGCGTCCGGCGAAGCGCAGCACAGATGGCAGCCTACGGTTGGGACTCGTCCGGGGCAACGGACAGGTCCGCCAGGTAAGGGAACCACCCCTGCGCGGTGTAGTGCAGCCCTTCGACCGCAGGCCGGTAGCCGTTCAGGTTGACGTAGTCACGGATAGGCAGGACGAGCGCCTGATCCATAATGCGAGTCTGAACCTGAGCATACAGTGCAGCCCGCTCGGCGGTGTCGAGCGAGGACTGCGCCGCGATCAGCCAGCTGTCCATCTCGCGGTCTACATGATGGGACCAGTTCAGGTTTCCTTCTGAGAGGAAAAAGCTGTTCAAAAGCACCGGATCGAGGCCGGAGTAATTCAGCGAAATCGCGTTGTAGCCGCCTTCGTTCGCCGCTTCGATCAACATCGGGAAGGAGGCCATCTGCGCGATCTCAACCTGCACGTCCAGCGTCGATTCCCACTGGGTTTCGAGCAGCACGGCTACATCCGGGGCGAGTCCCCAGGGCGGCACGATGAGATCGACGGTCAGGGGGACGCCGCCGTCGTCGCGCCAGCCATCCCCATCCGTGTCAACCCACCCGGTCGTATCAAACAGAGCCGCCGCCTCCACCGGATCATAGGCGTAGCGCCCCTCGACCGCCGGATCGTAGTACAGCGTCACCGCGCTAAGCGGCCCATACGCAACCGGCGAAAGCCCCTGAAAGACGTTCTGTACGATGGCGGGGCGATCTGTCGCCAGTATCAATGCCTGCCGGACGGCAAGACTGCTCGTCGGGGCGCGGTTCGTGTTCAGGAAGAACTCGAGCGGCTGGCCGGGTATCGCCACCTCCTCCAGCCCGATCACTCCATCCGCCGTGAGTGCCCGTGCATCGGTGGGAAGCAGCTCGCCCATCACGTCAGCCTCACCACTTTGCAGTGCCAGCGCACGGGATGGCGGATCGGTGAAGAAACGAAAGACGATGCGGTCCACGTCCGGCACGCCCGGATTGGTGACCGTTGACGGCCCCCACGCATAATCAGGGTTACGCTCCAGTACCAACCTGTCGTTGACGACGTATTCGACGAAGCGATACGGTCCCGTCCCGACCTGATGAAACTGGTAGGTCGCCGTGTCGTATTCTGAAAGCGCCTTAGGAGAAGCGATCCCCAGATACGGCTGGCTGATACCATCCAACAACGGAGCGAACGGCTCTGCCAACACCAGCCGGACCGTGTACTCGTCCACTACCTCGACCCGCTCGACCGGGCCGAGTAACTGAGCGGCTTTGAGCGAATTAGCGTCCTCGGATAACACCCGCTCGAAGTTGACACGCACGGCGTCCGCATTGAACGGCGTCCCATCATGGAACGTCACATCGTCCCGCAAATGGAACGTGTAGGTCAAGCCGTCTTCACTGATTTCCCACGACTCGGCCAGTCCGGGCACGAATTCCAGTGTACCGGCCTCCTGGTAAACCAGCGTGTCGTATACGCTGCGCAGTGGGATACCGAGTTCTGCCGAGGCGTGGATGTGTGGGTCGATGCCGGAGGGCACGAGCGTCAGACCATAGGTCAGCGTCTCGCCTTCCTCCTGAGCGGAAGGTGTCTGGCAGCCTGCCAGCGACAGTATTGACACGGCTGTGACGACGATCATCGCAGCCGCTGCTCGCGATCTGCGGGCCATAAATCCCCCTGACTGTCCGGCGCATACTATCTTGCGAGGAGATAACTTCGTGAGATTATAAGACAGAGCCGGGAGCCATACAATGATTCTGCCGCCTCCGTCGTATTTCTGGCACTTTGAAAGCTGCATTACAGCCCGGTACAA
Organism: uncultured Anaerolineae bacterium; assembly: GCA_964637665.1. Lineage (GTDB taxonomy): Bacteria > Chloroflexota > Anaerolineae > Aggregatilineales > UBA3940 > CAZWUX01. Next base: position 2,207 of record CAZWUX010000095.1, on the reverse strand, counting down.
TCGCGACCATGCAGCGAGATTACACGGGGCAGTGCATCGTTTGCGGGCGCGAGGTGACCGAACGGCACGTGTATGGGGGCCGTCAGTACTGCGACCTGCATATCGAGACCTTTCACCAGGACACCCGGCCCGTCTGGCAGGCCAGCATCCTGACGTTCGGCCTGATCGCGCTGTTGATCGTGGGTATCGCTGTGGCAAACGTCCTTTTCGGCGTCGAGCCAACCGGGACGGCCCGCCTTATCCTGAGCACCTCGATCGCGGTTCTACCGGCACTCATCTGGCTCGGCCTGCTGTACTGGTACACCGCCGCCAGCAATGAGACTGTGTCGGCGCTCGTTCCGACCGTGTTCGTGCTTTCTGCGCTGATCGCCGCCGCCGTCACCCGTCCGCTGCTGTACGACCTCATCGATCTGGATACCTGGTTGGCGCGGGCCAGCGCCAGCGAACGGTTCGTGTCGAGCATCCTGCTCGGAAGCTCAACCCACGCTTTCTTGCTGTACGCCATCGTCCGCTACACCGTCTGGCAGACGCCCGTGTTCGAGCACCGCACCGACGGCGTGATGTTCGCGCTGGTGGCCGCGTGGGGCTACGCCGCCGCGTTCAACGGCCTGTGGGTCATCGATCAGGGCGGCCTATCAATGCTCAACGGCAACCTGCGCATCATCACCCAGACCTGCGCTTTCCTGATCAGCGCGCTCATCATCGGCTACTTCCTCGGTCGTAACCGCTTCGAGGAGCTTGCCTTCTACTATCTGAGCGCGGGTATGGGGCTGGCCGCCGTTCTCGGCGGGCTGATGCTGTATACAGGCACCGAGTTGAATAACATCCGGGTCAGCGTCGCAGGCGCGGACGGCTACAGCCCCTGGCCGGGGCTGGTCGTCAACCTGATCGTGCTGGCCCTCGCCTTCGCCGCTGTGTTCGGCCTGATCCACCGCCACAACGCGCTCACGCAGGCCCGTCTGGAGCAGGCCGCATGACCGACACGGCGTGGGACTGGGACGCCGAGCCGGAGGAGTCGGTTTCACCCTCTGGCCTGACGCGCAGCGACCGCCTGTCCGCGATTCTCGTCTTCGTGATGGCCGCCCTCGCCATCACGTCAGGGCTTGTCCTGCGCCAGCGCGCCACCGCCCGGACGTGGACCTACGTCAGCCAGGAGGCAGGCATCGAGGCCACCTACCCGGCTGGATGGCTGGTGGATGAGGAGGATGCCAGCTACGTCGCCCGCCTGCGCGACCCCGCCGCGCGTCCGTTCAAGACGCAGTATCGAATCGCGATTGTGCCCGCCGGGGGCCAGACCTCGATCCGCAACGTGCTGGATGGATTGACCTTCCAGCGCTCGACCGATCTGGCCGCCTACCGCGTCCTGAACGTCGAGCCGGTTGAGATCAACGGGGCGGAATACACGCAGATGAACTTCGCGTTCGTCGAGGCCGATCCGAATCCCTTCGTCCAACGGCTGCCGGTCGTCGTGCTGGGCCGCGACATCGTGATTCGCGACGGCGACCGGGTGATCGTCATCACGTACATGGCCGAGGAAAACCGCTTCGACGACGATCTGGACGGATTCGAACGCTTCTTTTCGAGCCTGCGCTACTGATGTCTATGCTGTTTTTTCCTGTGGATGAAAAGCTCTTGGGTGGTCACCCCGCTATCCGCCCGCTGGCGGGCGTCGCCGTGGCCATGGTGGCGATGCTTTTCATCGGCGTGGCGTCAGCCCAGGAGCCTGAGCCTGCCCCGCTCGTCGAGGCGCAGCGCGCGACCGCCTTCCTGATGCAGACCTACGAGGACAGCGGCAATCAGGTGCTCTCCTGCGTGGGGTCCGGCACGCTCGTCAGCAGCGACGGCCTGATCCTGACGAACGCCCATCTGGCCGAGCCGTTCGGCCCCTGTCGCGGCGAGCGGATCATCGTCGCCCTGCCGGTGCGGCTGGACGAGCCGCCCGTCCCCACCTACATCGCCGAGCCGCTGGTCGTCAGCCAGCAGTACGATCTGGCCGTACTCCAGATCACGGGCAGCCTGGACGGCAGCCTCATCGATCGGAACTCACTCAACCTCCCATTCGTAAATCTGGGCGACGCCTCCGCACTGATGCCGGGCAGCGCCCTGACATTCGTCGGCTACCCGGACATCAGTGCCACGAGCGTCACCGAGGTGCGCGGCGTCGACGTCTCCGAAGTGGTCCGCATGATCCTGACCGCGCCGAAGGG
>CAZWUX010000094.1:5843-13128 GCA_964637665.1 uncultured Anaerolineae bacterium | reverse complement strand
TCTGAGCAGACTTTTAATTCGAAGATACATTACACAGCGGATATTAAGGAACACCACGATAGAATTGCAACGTATGGACGTGTCGTGTGCTATGAATACGTTTGTACGTCTTGCAATGAATTTCGCCGGTACTTTTTTGTTAAAGTTGATCCTGAGGGAAACTACATAGCTAAAGTTGGACAGGAACCTCCTTGGGATATATCGCTTGACAAAGAGCTAGAGAACGCACTCGGATCACACGCAGACTTGTATAGAAAGGCTCTAATCTGTGAGTCACAAAGCTATGGGATTGGGGCTTTCGCCTATTATCGGAGGGTAGTGGAAGAAATAATTGATAATTTACTTGATGATATCGCAAGCCTAATGTCTGAGGACGAGCGTGAAAAGTATCAAATAGCTCTTGATAAGGCAAAGCAAACAAAAATTGCGCAAGAAAAAATCGCTTTAGTCAAAGACTTGTTACCATCAATACTCAGACCCGACGGTATGAATCCGTTGTCTTTGCTCCATGATTATCTGAGTAAAGGAATACACAGCGAAACCGACGACGAGTGTATGGAGATAGCGGAAGAGATTCGCACAATACTCCAATATTTGGTTAATCAAATCGCGATTACCAAACGCTCAAGTGAGGATTTTACGGCAAGTATGCGTAGGCTACTTGACCGCCGACGGGGAGAAACCTCAGACTAGACATATCCTTGCACTCAAGTTCTCCAGAAGCCTAGCGAGAACCCTCACCTGCGTGCTGGCGCGCGCTTTCCTCTCCGCAGGGTCTGGCGGTGGGGGTTATCATCACGCAAGATCAGCATCCCATGACACGCAAACCACACACAACACGAGATCAATTTGAGGTCTGGCTCGCCCACATGCCGTTTGCGCTGGACGATTTTCTCGATGGCTTGCCGGAAGAAATCCGGCGCGGGCTGGATTACTCGGTAGAATCTGCACACGGCGTGACGTAATCACGCCGGATCGACGGCGCAATCCTTGTGTCAACCGAAGCAATAGGAGATGAGTCAAATCATGACATTCAACCTCGGGATGGGACTCCACTGGATCAACATGGGACACAAAGAACTCGTGGACGTGATCCAACAGGCCGAAGCACTCGGCTATCACATGATTGCGGCAGACAACGAGAAATTCTACCCGTATCTGTACGTGACGATGACGGTCATTGCCGAAAACACGTCAGACGTTCTGGTTGGCTCACATGTTGCCGATCCATACACCCAGCACCCCGCGATGGCTGCAATCGCTCACGCCAGTGTCGATATGGCATCGGATGGAAGAGGAGTCATGATCCTGGGGGCGGGTGGCACCGGATTCCGAGAAATGGGTATTGACCGTAAGCGTCCCGCTCAGATGCTCAAAGAATCCGTGCAGTTTATTCGCGAGTTCTGGAAAGGCGACCCTGTAGAATTTCATGGTGAGGTGCTGGACTTCAATCACGGGCAAATCAACTTCGACGTCCGGCAGGATCTTCCGATTTATATCGCTTCCCGTGGCGACCTCGTCCTGCAGGCAGCCGGAGAGGTTGCCGATGGCGCGATGATTGCTACCTACGCTGAGCCTGAGGGGATCAAGCACGGGCTGGCGATGGTAGAGAAGGGCGCCGCGCGGGCAGATCGCACGCTCGACGATCTCGTTATCTTCTCGCGTTGTGATACGTGTATCTCTGACGATCACGATCTCGCATACGACTCAATTCGCAATAACGTGGCTATCTTCCTGTGGACCAGCTATCCTGATCGCAAGTTTGTGCATCGCGTCGGTCTTGAAGTCCCCGCCGAGCTGGAAGAGGTCCTCGCCAGGCGCGATTATGAACTGATGCTCGCCAATGCTCACCTTGTTCCTGATGAGTTTGTCGACAAGCTTACATGGGCCGGAACGCCGGAAGAGGTGGCAGAGAAGATCGCAAAGGTTGTCGATATGGGGATCACGAATATCACGATTGCGCCAGCGCCGCTTAAGGGTGGCAGCATCCGCGATACAGTCGTCGCATGTGGAGAGAAAGTCAAGCCGATAGTCGACGCCCTGTTAGAAGGCTGAGAGGGTGTGGTCGACTCAGAAACAAACCCCAGCGAGCGCCGCAATACCTCGCGGCGCTCGATACGCGTATCACCCCCCCGGCCACCCGACCGCCGCTCAGCGCACAGAGAACGGCACAGCCGTTCTCGAAGGATGAAGGCTCCGCCTTCATCCCAGAGCGCCCGGCTGCGGGGCCGAGCGCTTGTCATTCCCACTATCATGGAGTTGGTACAGCCAACCCCTGGTCAAAACGGCAGCCGTTTTGTACCCTACGGCAATAGCTCACACGCCAGATTGTTGTTATCGCTGTCCAGCCGGTGCACGTCATACCCCACCGCCGCCACGCAGTACTCGAAGCACGTCTGCGCGTCGGCGTGCGTGGCGAAGTCGCCGCAGTTGTACACGTTCGCCGAGCAGTCGCAGGCCGCGCCCGGCTCAAGCTCGACGGCGGGCAGCGGCGCGGACGCCCAGCAGCCGCGCCCCGCGTGGCGGGCGTCGTACTCAAGCTGAGCCAGCAGCCCCGCCTGCGTCACGTCCGGCGGCATGGGGACCGCCAGCGCATACCCCGCGTTGACCATCTCCGCGTTCACGAAGCGGTCGCCCACGTACACGTAGCGCAGCAGGCGGCCATACTGATCCCGGTCGGTCTGATCCGCGATGAGCGTCACCTGCTGGCCGGAGACGAGCGAGGCGTTGTAGCTGGCCGACTCCGGGCCGCACGCCTCGTCCATCTGCGGCGCGTTGAGTCCGAGGTAGCGCACCCGGTCGGTCGATCCGCCTATCGCGACCTCGATGGTATTCCCGTCGACGACGCCCAGCACGGTCGCGATCACGCCCGCCGGGGCCGGTGGCGCGGAGAGCCAGCTCAGCTGCCCGTTGATCGTCGCCAGCCAGGCCGCCGACCAGCCCTGCTGCCCGTTGTAATCCACCTTGATCCAGTCCGCCGCCGCGTCGTAGTCCAGCACCGGCACGGACACGCCCGCCGGGATGGTCGTCACGAGCGGGTAATCCGTGCCCGGCCCGGACCGCATCCGCAGGGCGACGGTCGGGATGGCCGTCACGGCCCCGCCGCCGGGAGGCCCCAGAGGGGCGGAGGGCGCGGCGGGCAGCGCGCCGGAGCCGTCCGGTTGGGTGACGGGCAGCGCGTTCATATCGCCGGTGACAGTCGCCAGCCACGCGGCCACCCAGCCGCGCGTCCCCTGATAGTCGACGTAGGCCCAGTACGCGGGCGCGTCGCGCCCCAGCGCGCGGACCGATACGCCCGCAGGCAGCGATCCGATCTGCGGATAGCCCGTGCCCGGCCCGGAGCGGATCTTCAGCGTCGTGGTCGAGACGAGCGTCACCGGACTCTGCGCCCGTGCGGGCGCGGCGGACGGAATGAGGATCAAACCGAGGGCGATGAGCGCGATAAGAACGAGGCCGTGCTTTCTCATGATGTGCGTTCTCCTGCTGACGAGGGATAAATCAGGCCGAGTCCATTATACCCTCCCGCGGGAGGACGCGTAACCCCGGCCTGGCGGCGCGGGGTAGGGGGATGGGATGCGTCACCCGGCGGCCTGGAATCCGTAGTACGATACAGGCAGCATGACCCATTGGCCGGGAGGGATGACGATGAATCCAACTATCGTGCTGGGCGCGGCGGTCGGCCTGATCGCCATCGGCTATCTGTTCTTCCGCAAGGTGCGGTCCGACTATCGCGAATTCGGCACGACGACGCGCCTCTCGGTGTTTCTGGAGTTCGCGATCTTCGCCCTGCACGGCATGGCGTCCTATCTGTTCCTCGACTCGAGGCTGAGCCGCGTGCGCCCGGCGAGCTTCACCTTCCTGCTGGGCGTGGGCCTGATGGTGATCGGGCTGGCGGGCACCCTCACAGGGATGGCCCGCCTGAGCTGGGGCAAGGCCATCGGCAGGGATGCGAGCGGCCTTCAGGAAACCGGCCTGTACCGCTTCACGCGCAACCCGCAGATCGTGGCCTATGGGCTGCTGGTGGCGGGCTATGCACTGTGGTGGCCGTCGTGGTCGGGGCTGGTCTGGGTGATGGTCTATGCCGTCATCGCGCACATCATGGTGCTGACCGAGGAGGATCACCTGCGGCGCGTCTACGGCGCGGATTATGTGGATTACTGCCGCCGGGTTCCGCGCTACGTCGGGATACCGCGCGCAGGCGGCGCGGGCAGGCCGGAGCGCGCCTGACCGGATTCGCGGCCTCGCAGCCATGCGAGCGACACCCGGCTCGGCGCCCGCGCGTATGCACCGCCGGGACGCCTATATCCAGTCGGCGTGCAGACCGTATCGCTCCGCCAGGATACGGTTGTGCGGCGCGAAGTAGCCCTGCAAGCGGGCATACAGCGCATCGTCAGGCCGGGGATAATCGCCTACCCGGTATGCGTTATCGATATGGAATGCGTGCGCATCGACCGCGAGGAAACGGGTGACAAGACTCAGAAATGCCTGGGGGGATCGGGTCAGAGTCTCGAACACGAGCACCAGAACCTGTTCACGGGGGAAATACCTGTATATTCGCTCCAACTGTTCGTGATAGATGCCCCGCGCGAGGTAAGAATGCTGCCGGAGGTGGACCGGCAGCCCCGTTGCCAGCCGCGCCTCCTCAGCTTCCAGCGCATCCCTGAGAGACAGCGTTTCCTGATCGCGCTGGTACTCCATCCAGTAATGGGAAATCGCCCGGTCGACGGGGTTGCGGAGAATGAAGATCAGCCTCATCGTGGGCTGGAACGCGTGGATGCGCTTTATCGCGCCGGGCCAGTAGCAGTATATCGGCGTGATCTCGCCCGACGCCGGTCTGTCTCCGGTGAACTGGCTGCGATACCAGTCGTGATCGGGGTAATCCTCCTCACGGTCAAAATAGTGGAGTTCCTTCTGGGCGGACAGCTCGATCTGGGGGTGCTGGATCAGGTAATGCCACAGGCTGGTCGTTCCCGCCTTCTGCGCACCGATCACGAGGAAATTCGGGTGGCGTCCGCCGGTGACAGCCCCGGACCGGGCATCTGAATCCCGGCGCTCCTCGCCGGGGTCTTCTATTCTGCGCAGCATGGTTCCATTCTGGCTGGTGATGAGCCGGATACTCCTCATCGGAAGACGGGCAACCGCGTGGGGTGAGGATATCATACCCGCGCACCGGCATACAACTCGCGGGCGCCGCACGACTCCGCTGCGCGGCAGGCCAGCCGACCGCCGCTCTGCTGGATGACCTGCTGTGGCGGGCACGCTGTGAGCGGGGCCGCGCTCACTCAGAGTGTGCCAACCCTGCGAGCGATGCGTCTACCGGGCGGATCGATGGCGGCGGCAGCTGGGGAGGCGGGGCGGCATCCCCCCAGGCGAACGAAGCAGGCCGCTGACCGGCTGATAGACTGATAGACTGACCGACCCTCAACGATCCAGCCCCCCGCGCAGCTTCCTGATCCCCTCCCGTTCGAGCAGCAGCGAAACCCCCGTCCCTACGACGAGCGCCCAGAAAAACGGCCCGAAACCGAGGAAGGATATCGCCGAGAGCGCGCTGGCGAACGCGAACAGCGGCCCCAGCAGCAGCGGGCTGCGCACGATCTGCACGAGCGCGTTCGCCAGCACGTCGAACACCGCCAGCCCGGCCAGCGCGAGCAGCAGCGGTGCGGGGATCGCCCCGTTCAGCGCGGCGGCGATGGCCGCCAGCAGCCCGATCACCACCCCGAAGACCGACGCGATGATGGCCGACCGGTAGCGCTCCGGCTGCTGGCCCGCCTTCGGCCCCGCGAGCAGCGCCGTCGCGGGCAGCGAGATCGACAGGGCGGTTGGGCCGAGCAGCGAGGCGAGCAGCGTGCCGATTCCGCTCACGGTGTTCACGATGCGGTCGGGCGGATCGAAGCCCTCGTTCTGCATGTAGACCATGGACGGCAGGTTGGCCTGGAGCGTCATCAGCACGACGATCACCGGGGCGGCGGTGAGGATGGCGCTCAACGAGAATTCGGGCAGCGTGATGACCGGCACGGGGGGCGCGAGCGGTGCGGAAAGCGGGCCGAACTGCCCGGTCAGCGCGGTGAGCGCCACCCCCGTGACCAGCGCAGGCAGCAGCGCCGGAAGCCGCTCCCTGAGGATCAACCGGCCCAGCACGTAGGCCAGAAACGTGCCCCCCACCAGCACGGGCGCCTGCCCCAGCGACGTGAAGATGTCCGAGACGAAGGGCAGCAGCGCGCCCGCCAGCACGCCGAGCACAACCGGCGCGGGTATCCAGTAGGCGAGCCGCCCGGTCAGGCCCAGCGCGCCGAGCGCCATCACGACCGCGCCCGCCACGACCGTCGCCCCGATGAGCATCGGGTAGCTGAGTTCGCCGCCCAGCGACGCGACGAAAACGAGCACGAACAGGTTGCCCGTGAACAGAAGCGGCTGGCGGTACAGCACCGTGACCGCGAGGGCCACCACGCCCGACAGGCCGTACAGCGCCAGAATCCACGTGGTCGTCTGCGCCGCCGAGAGGGACATGTCCCGCGCGGCGGTCAGGATGATGCTCAAGACGTTGATGCCGATGATCATGAGGGGCAGCGCGGCGGCGAGGGCAGGCATCCCTCGCCCCGGCGATTCGGGTGCTTGCAAGCTGATTATCCTTTGGCGGATAGGTGCAAAAATGGAGGATAGCACATCCACTGCTAAGGATGATACCGGAAACACCACGCGCGCCGCACCCATCGCAGCCCCCGCCTGCTCGTTCCGGCGTTCAGCGCGCCGACCCCGGCAAACGTCTGCACGCCGCTGACGCGATCCGGTATCGGCCCCGACCCGCGATCAATATGGCCCCGGCACAGACCGGAGCCATATCACCCTGTTATCCGATTGTTATGGCGCGGCGGGCCAGCCGACCGCGCCGGGGTAGGGGGGAGCGGCGCTTACTTATCCGTGCCGTACGCCCGCCCGACCTGCGGCGACGCCGGGCTGCGCTTGGCGCGCAGATAGATGAACCAGTACACCGCGCCGACCAGCACCGCCCCGCCGATGATGTTGCCGACCGTCACCGGCAGCAGGTTGCGCAGAAGGAAGTTGCCCCACGTCAGGTTGGCGTAATCGGCGGACGTCTTGCCGATCGTCTCCCAGAACGAGGCGGGCGCGAAATTGCGGATGAACAGCCCCAGCGGGACGAAGTACATGTTGGCGACGCAGTGCTCGAACCCGGCGGCCACGAACGCCGAGATGGGGAACAGGATCGCGAGGATTTTGTCCGTCGTGCTGCGCGCGGAGAAGGTCAGCCACACCGCCAGGCACACCA
>CAZWUX010000094.1:0-5833 GCA_964637665.1 uncultured Anaerolineae bacterium | reverse complement strand
GCACACCAGCGTATTGCACAGGACGCCCAGCCCAAGCGCCTGCACCATGCCCAGGTTCACTTTCCCGTTCGCGATGTTGATCGCCGTCAGGCCTACCGTTCCGCCCCCGGCGTTGTACTGGGACGCTATGAAGACCAGAAACGCCGTCCCGACCGAGCCGACGAAGTTGCCGACGTACACGATCAGCCAGTTACGGAGAAGCTGCCGGGTCGTGATTTTCCGGTTGGCCCACGCCATGACGATCAGGTTGTTGCCGGTGAACAACTCCGCGCCGCCGACGATGACGAGGATCAGGCCGAGGCAGAAGGCCAGCCCGCCCAGCAGGCGCGTCAACCCGTAGGGCATCGCCAGCGCGACCGCGCCGTCCTGCAGGGTCGGCGAGACGACGGTCGTGTAGAACACGCCGCCCATCGCGATAAACGCCCCGGCGAGCACCGCCAGCGCGAATTTGGAGTAGAACCCCATCGCCGCTTTTCTCACGCCGATGCTCTCGGCCTTGAGCGCCATCTCCGGGGGTAAGAGTGCGTCGATCTGTTTGTTGTTGTTGTCCTGAGCGCTCATGATGGTCATTCCTTGTCTGTGTTAAGTGGTGGATGTCGAGGTGATGTCGTCGTGTGTGCATCACGCGTCGGTTGGTTCGCGGCGATGCGCAGTGGCAGCCTCCTTCCGGTCTCCCGGCCTGTCTGTGTCAATAGGCAGTTGGATGTGAGGGATAAAGGCGCGCTGATACCGGCCATAAAACGCGGCGATCCGCCGCCAGCGCGGCGGCGAACGGGCGTCGCTGTCGCGACAGGTGAATCAGGCGGCGCTCGATACGCTCAGCGCCGCGCATCCTCTGAGGTCGGACGTGCGAGGCAGGTGGGTTGGTAACATGAGGAACGGCCCGCAGAATAACGTTCGTACTGTAGGGCATCTCCGGCGGGGCAGCAAGTGTCGGATGGCGCAGCTATCGTGGAGGAACCTCAGCTTGCGCCCCGTTCGGGGTTTGGCAGCCGGATGGATGCCGCCCCCGCCGCGTCCCTCCCGCAGGATCACCGAGCGCCGTGACAGTCGCGGCGCTCGCTCGTTCGTTTCAGGTTGCTGCAGTGGCAACACCCGGCGCACATAAAAGAGCCAGGCGCTTCACCTGGCTCTTTTGCTTTGTGTGGCCTACCCGTTTCTTAGCTCTGCGGCATGGCTCTCTGCTGCACTGGCGCTGCTCCCAGCTGCCTCATGAGGCCAGCGAGATCCCACACATGCCACAGCTCCTGTCCTTTGCCCCCAACGAGGCGGACGAAGTGCATGTGCGCGACTGAGATCGCCCGGTTGGTCGCCGGTATGGTCGGACCCGGTCCGAGGCTGAGGGGACCGAGATGTGTCCCCGTCATGGTTGAGCGGAATGCCACCCTGTCTCCCTCGGCGAGAATGTCGTGGATCTCGAAGTGGAGGTCGGGGAATGCGGTGCGCAGGGCGATGATCACCGCTTTTTGGTGCTGGCGAAAGTCCGTGCCAGGCGGTTCCTGATGGTCGACCGCATCCGGCGCCAGGTGTTCGTCCACCACCGACAGGTCACCCTGATTAAAGGCCCGCTCGATGAAGTCCTGCACGATCCTCGTGTTATCTTCTGTATTCACAGTATTCCTCTATTCATTATAGTACTACTCTAACGAGTGTACTTGTGTTATACTCTTAAACATGAACAATGTCAATAGGAAACTGACACACCGCCAGCGTCAGGCGCTGGCGACCAGGAAGCTGATCGTCGACACCGCGCGGGACCTGTTCCTCGAGCAGGGCTATGTCGCGACGACAATCGAGGCGATCGCCGCTCAGGCTGGTGTGGCGGTCAGCACAGTGTACGCCGTCTTCGGCAGCAAACGGGGTATCCTGCAGGCGATCCGCGAGGCCTGGCATGCGGAGTCGGGCCAGCGCGACATCTACCGCCGCGCACTTGAGGAGAGCGACGCGGAGCGCCGTCTGGAACTGGCCGCGCAGGCAACGCGCCGCCAGTGGGCAACCAGCGGCAGCATGATCGCCATCTATCAGGGCGCAGCCGCCGCCGACCAGGATGCCGCCGCCGAACTTGAGCGGGCGCTGGCCGGAAGACAGGCAGGGCTGAACGAGTTCATCCAGAAGAGCCTTCCGATGCTTCGGCCCGGACTCGATGCTGCGCGGACAGCAGCCATCTTCCGCGCGCTGACGCGCGTCGAGATCTACGAGGAACTGGTGCAGATCGCCGGGTGGACGCCGGAGGAGTACGAAGCCTGGCTGGCGGCAGTCCTCAAGCAGCAGTTCCTGCCCTGATAGGACCAGGATCAGGGTCTATGCCGCCGCCACCCTGATAGGAACATCCCTGCCTCTGGCACCTTGACAGCCCCTCAAACCCTCTTATAATTTAGTAATACCTAAATTATTGTTAAGGGGCGATACAATGACGGGGCGTTCGCTGGACCGGGGCCGCTTGTGGGTCAAGTTCCTCGTGTTTTTCGCGGTGACGGCGCTGCTGCCGGGCGCGCTGCTGTTCGGGGCGGCGGGCACGCTCGACTGGCCGATGGGCTGGCTGCTGCTCGTGAGCGCCAGCGTCATGAACGTGGGCAGCCGGGTCGTCCTCATTGTCGTCGCGCCGGACGTGGCCCGCGAGCGCTGGCGGTTCGGCGCCGGGCTGGAGGAGAACGTGAAGGCGTGGGACCGGGCGCTCGCGCCCGTCGTCGGGCTGCTGCTGCCGTTTGCCATCATCGCCCTCTCGGCACTCGACTGGCGCTTCGGCTGGTCGCCGCCGGTCCCGCCCGCGGCGCGGTGGGCAGCCTACGGCCTGTTCGTGGCGGGGATGCTGTTCGGGTCGTGGGCGCTGCTCAGCAACCGCTTCTTCTTGATGTACGTGCGCATCCAGGCCGAGCGCGGGCACACGGTCGTCAGCGCGGGGCCGTACGCCCTCGTGCGGCACCCGGCGTACGCGGGCGCGGTGCTGAGGTATCTGGCCATCCCGGTGCTGCTCGACGGGCTGTGGGGGCTGGCCCCGGCGGTGCTCTACGCGCTGGGGCTGGGGGTCCGCACCGCGCTGGAGGACCGGACCCTGCGCCGCGAGCTGGATGGCTACGCGGCCTACGCGCAGCGCGTGCGCTATCGGCTGCTGCCGGGCGTGTGGTAGCCGCATCCCGACCTGACTGACCGACTCCTTCCACACATTACGGCCTTATGTTTCGACTCTCTGCTGGCAGGTTTTATTGATATAATCAAGTTGACACTGTCAACCCAAATCACCTGTTTCTCTACCACGTCCTCAGGCGGCATCCTGAATGACCAACGTCATCGAAGCACGCGATCCGCGAGGCTGGACGGTTTTTTGTACAGAAGCGCAGTGGGAAAGACATGTTCTGGCGGCCCGCTCCTGGATGGCCGGGTGGGAGGATGACGTAAAGACAGCAATTGAGAAGCCTGTCCTGCCCATTTTTCAAGACGCGGACTTTGAGGATCGACATATTTACTACGGCCCCAACCATAGGGGAAAAGACCGGTATATGAAAGTGGTCGTCGTGGTTAAAGAGGAAGGACTGGCGGAAGTTATCACCGCGTTCCCCACGGACTCCGCCAAATCAGGGGAGAAAATGTTATGACCGACATGCATCGGCTCGTCCCAACTGACGCCCTCAAAATCACACGGCTGGCCGAAGCCGGGAAAGGACACGCGTATCTGCACTATGATCCGGTGTTCGATGCGCTCATGATCCTGTTCGTGTCACCCGACACAGAAACCGTCGTGCATTACGTCGACGACCACGTAGCGCTGCTCTACGAGCCGGAGACGCGCGAGGTCGTCGGATTACAAATCGAGGCGTTTGAGCGCAGCTTCATCCCCCGGCACGATGCGGTCCGCCGCGTATGGCGGCTAAGCGAGGCGACAGACACGAAAATCGAGGACCTCGGTGACATGATCTTCGCAGTCGAGGCCCGCACCCCGGAGGTCACACGCGAGGTCGTCCGGGCATCTGCCCCGGCGCTGGGCAGCCGGGGACAGGAACTCGTCGCTGCGCTGGCAGGCGACTAGTTGCCGCGATCCATTCAGCTATAGAACCAACCGTACCGCTGACTGAAGCATCCCCCCCCCGGCCACCCGACCGCCGCTCAACGCACAACGTAGATAAACGCTGCGCGTTTATCACTGGGAGAACGGCTGCGCCGTTCTCCACGCCGGGCGGTTCATCAACAAAAATCAAACTGACCGACTGAACGACTGAAAGCTTGCGAAGCAAGCCACTGACCGACTACTCTCCCCCCGCCGCCTTCATCCCCTCCCGCTCATTGACCAGCAGCAGCGCGACCAGCCCCACGACCAGAAAGGCCGCGATGGCGAAGATCGCGTAGCGCAGCCCCGACTGCTCGGCGAGCGCCGCCGCCTGACCGCCCGCCTCGAACGTCCGGGCCAGCGCCGCCGCGAGGAACCCGTACACCGTCGGGCCGATGAACGACGAGGACCGCCCCGCCACCGCGAAAAATCCGTAGAACTCCGCGCTCTGCCCCGGCGGCGTCAGCTTGCCGACCATCGTGCGGCTCAGTGATTGCAGCCCCGCCATCGCGAAGCCCGCCACCGCCCCGATGACGAAAAAGCCGATCTGCGTCTGGTTGAAGAACAGGCCGATCACCGCGCCGATCATGATCACCAGCGATGCGAACAACCCGTCCTTCACGCCGAAGCGGTCCGCCACCCAGCCGAACAGGTACGCGCCGATGATGTTCGTCACCTGCACGATGATGATGAAGATGATCAACCCCTGCTGGCTGATGCCGAACAGCACCGTGCCGAGGATCGCCGCGAAGTTCAGCGCCATGATCACGCCGTCGTTGTAGACCAGAAACGCGATCATGAAGCGCACGAACTGCTTGAAGCGCCGCACGTCCTTAAACGTCGCCGCCAGCCGCCGGAACCCCACCGTGAGCACCGTTTCGCCCGCCGGGAGGCTCTGGGCGCGCGCGCGCTCCGGCAGCCACAGGAAGATCGGCACCGCCGCCACTGCGAAAAACAGCGCCGTGATGACCAGCGAGAGCCGCACGACGAGCTGCCCGCCCACCGCCGTGATCAGCCCCAGCACGATCAGCAGGCACACCACCCCGCCCGCCGATCCGATCGCCCAGCCGATGCCCGACACGTGCCCGATCTCCTCCGGCGCGGCGATCTCCGGCAGCAGCGCGTTGTAAAACACCTGCGCGCTCCGGTAGCCGATCTCCGCCACGATGAACAGGGCCATCCCGGCCAGCACGTCGCCGCCCCGCACGAGGAAGAGCAGCGCGGTAAACACACAGGCGATGGACGTATAAAACAGCAGGAAGCGCTTCTTCGCCCCGGAGAAGTCCGCCACCGCGCCCAGCACGGGCGAGGTCACGGCGACGGTCAGCATGGCGATGCCCAGCGCCATGCCCCACAGGCGGGTTCCGCGCGCGCCGCCGACCACCGTGCCCTGAAAGTAGGCGGAGTACACCGCCAGCAGCACGACGGCGGCGTAGGCCGAATTTCCGAAGTCGTACAGGTACCACGCGGTGCGCTCGCGTTTGGTGGAGCGCGTCAGGCGGGCGGCTGTGATTTCCATGAAAGTGCGTCTCCTGTGGTCTCGTGGACGACGTGATGAATCGATAGGGGCTGATGAACAGCTCGTTTGCCGGGGGCCGGGGCCTGACCGTCTGTCCCGGTCGCCGGGTCTAGTGGTCGATGTCCTTATCCGCGTGGGCGGGTTATCGGGCTGGGGAACCTCCCGTCAAATAAGCCCGGTGCTCCGCCCGGCCAGAAACCCCACCCATCCTCGCTTCGCTCGGATTTCCACTCCCCGTTGAGAACGGCCTTGCCGTTCTCACAAGGAGAAAC
>CAZWUX010000093.1:4826-13253 GCA_964637665.1 uncultured Anaerolineae bacterium | reverse complement strand
CCCCGCCGCTCCCCGCGCGTGGGCGACGATCTCCGCCGCCAGATCGTACCGCCCGAACTGCGGCATGACGTACAGCCCGGCGGCCCGCCCGGCTGATCGCCCGGCCAGCGCCTCGATGAGTTCCTGCGCAATGCGCACCCCCTCCTGCGGCGCGTCGTCGCCCGCCGCCTCGATGCGGTCCATCACCCCGGCAGGGATGTCGATGCCGGGCACCTCATTGTGCAGAAAGCGCGCGTGGCGGGCGCTGTACAGCGGCAGCACGCCGACCAGCACCGGCACGCCGGGCGGCGCACCGTGCGCGGCCTCGTAGGCGTCCATGAAGCGGTCGTAGACCGCCGCATCGAACACGGGCTGGCTGAGCACGTAATCGGCCCCCGCGTCGAGCTTTTTGTTCAGCACGCGGAACTCCCGCGCGGGGTCCGCCGGGTTGAGGTTCAGCGCCGCGCTGACGAGGAAATTCGTCGGCTGCCCGATGCGGTTCCCCGCCCAGTCGCGCCCCTCGTTGAGACTGCGCTTGATCAGGCCGATCAATCCCGACGGCACGATATCGTAGTTGTCCGCCGCGTCGGGGTAATCGCCGATGTGTGTCGGGTCGCCCATCACGACGAACAGATTGCGCACGCCCAGCGCGTGCGCCGCCAGCAAATCCCCCTGCACACGCAGCAGGTTTCGCCCCCTCGTCGGGAAGTGCAGCACCGTCTCGACGCCCGCCCGCTCTTGCAGCAGCGCGCACACCGCCCAGGGACTCATCCGCATCCGGGCCATCGGGCTGTCCGTCACGTCGACGGCGTCCGCCCCGGCGTCGGCTAACGCCTGCGCGGCGCGCAGCACGCGGTCGGGAACGGCCCCGCGCGGGGGCGATATCTCGACCGCGATCACGTAGTCGCCGCGCGCCAGCTTGCGGGCCAGGGCGCTCGGCGCGGGGGCCTCGCCCAGCTCCTCGGCGGCCTCGGCCAGCGCGTCGGCGGCGCGGGTGACCTGCACGGGGCGTGGATCGTCGAGCGCGGCCCGCATTGCGGCGATGTGCTCCGGCGTCGTGCCGCAGCACCCCCCGATCAGGCATACGCCCTCGGCGCGCAGCGCCAGAGCGGTTTCCGCGAAGTAGTCCGGCCCTGAGGCGTACATCACCCGCCCGCCGACATATTCCGGCCAGCCGGCGTTGGGCACGGCAGAAAAGCGGATCGCCTTGCCGCCGGGCAGGGCGCTCTGCATCGCGTGGACGATGCGCATGATCTGGGCGGGGCCGTTCGAGCAGTTCACCCCGACGACCTCCACGCCCAGCCCGGCCAGCGTCTCGGCGACCTGCGCGGGTGTGTCGCCCAGCAGCGTCCGGTCGTCGCGGGTGAAGGTCACCTGCGCCACGACGGGCAGCTCGCACACGTCGCGCGCCGCCCGCACCGCCTGTTCGAGTTCGCGCAGGTCGGAGAACGTCTCGATCATGAGCAGGTCGGCCCCGCACAGCGCGTCGATCTGCTCCCGGAAGGCGTCGTAGGCGCTCTCCGCCGCGATACGCCCGACCGGGGCGAGCCGCACGCCCAGCGGCCCCACCGACCCCGCGATGTACGCATCGACCGCCGCCTCATCGACCGCCTGCCGGGCCAGCCGCACCCCGGCCTGATTCACCGCGCGCGTTTCATCCCCCAGCCCGTGCTCGGCCAGCTTGAAGCGGTTCGCCCCGAACGTGTTCGTCTCGATGACCTCCGCCCCGGCGGCGAGGTAGTCACGGTGGATGCCGAGCACCGTCTCCGGCGCGGTCAGGTTCAGCGCGTCGAAGCACGCATCCACCGGAACGCCGCGCGCGTGCAGCAGCGTGCCCATCGCGCCGTCGGCCAGGATCGGCCCGGCGGCGAGTCGCTCCCGAAAAAGCTGGCTCATCGCGTGTGGTTCCCCCTCTTTTCGAAGATGGAGTGACTGTATCCTCGCCGCAGGCCGGATGCAAGCCCCGGTTTTCGCATTTTTTCAACACATCTCCCCGCCCCCTCCACAATTTCTTCACAGGTGTCCGCCATAATCAGGGCGAGTTGGAAAATACATTACAGGAAAGGTGGTGAGACAGAATGGCAGAAGAGAAGGTTGAGAAAACCGAGAAGGTCGTTTTTGAACTGCGCGTCCTCGACGACGGGGAGGGTAACTTCCGCGTCGAGATGAGGGGCGACAAGAAGCATCTCAAGCACCTGCGCCACATGGGCGGGTTCGGCATGGGGCCGGGTGGGCACTTCGGGATGCGGCATCACGCCCGCCGCGCTTTCCGGCGGCGCATGATGCGTATGCACGCCTTCCGGCACGGCTACGGGCGTGGCTACGGCTACGGCGGCCCGTGCGGGTCGTGGGACGAGGAAGACGAGCCGGTCGATGTCTAGCGTGTCCGGGCCGGTGGATGCGGCGGGCCTCCCCGCGTGGGAAGGTCCGCCGCTTGGCGTACGCAGGAACCGGAAAGGAGGATTCATGAGTGTGGTGAGAGACGCCATCCGGGGGCAGTTCGGGAACCCGCGTGGGGTATTCGGGCAGATCGCCGGGAGGATCATGGCGTGGGAGAACCGCGAGCGGAACGTGTGGGCGGTCGACGTGCTCGACGTGCAGCCCGGCGACGACGTGCTGGAGATCGGTTTCGGGCCGGGCCTCGCCGTCGAGCGGCTGGCGGAGGCGGTCGGTAACGGGACCGTCACGGGCGTCGACCGCTCTGCTATAATGGTGGCGGAGGCGCGCCGCCGGGTTGCGGAGGCGGTGGCGGCGGGCCGCGTCGACCTGCGCCGGGCGGATGTCGAGGCGCTGCCCTTCGACGCGTCGACGTTCGACCGGGCGCTCGCCATCAATACGCTGCATCACTGGGCTGATGGCACCACCGGAGGTGATGCTATCGCCGGGCTGCGCGAGGTCCGCCGCGTGCTGCGTCCCGGCGGCGTGCTGGCCGTCGTGGAGCAGCCGCATGGCGGGCTGCCTGCGGCGCTGTCGGATGCCCGGACGAGGGCGATCGCGGATCAAATGCGGGCGGCGGGCTTTAACCCCTGGATGACCCGCGGCACATCCATCCGGGGCGTTTCCGTCGCGTGTGTGCTGGCCGTCCGTTAGCGGAGCGTGATGTTTCGATGAATGAGCTGATCCTCGTCGTGGACGACGAACCGAAGATCGTCAAGCTGGCGCGCGATTATCTGGAGAAGGCCGGATACCGCGTGCTCGACGCGCGGGATGGCACGTCGGCGCTGGCCGCCGCCCGTCACGAGCGCCCTGACCTCGTCGTGCTCGACCTCAACCTGCCCGGCACGGACGGCCTCGACGTGTGCCGGGCGCTGCGCCGCGAGTCGGACGTGCCTATTATCATGCTCACCGCCCGTGTCGACGAGGCCGACCGCCTGATCGGGCTGGAACTCGGCGCGGACGATTACATCACGAAGCCGTTCTCCCCGCGTGAGCTCGTCGCGCGGGTGCGGGCCGTGCTGCGCCGGGTCGGGGGCGGAGTCCGCGAGCCGGGCACCGTTCGGGCGGGGGACGTGGAGATCGACCTGAAAGGCCACCGCGTGACGCGGGGCGGTGAGGCCATTGACCTGACCCCGACCGAGTTCACGCTGCTGGCCGTGCTGGCCGGGCACCCCGGTCAGGCGTTCAGCCGCGAGCGGCTCATGGAGCGGATTTACGGCGTGGCCTACGCGGGCGGCGAGCGCAGCGTCGACGCCCACGTCAAGAATCTGCGCCGCAAGCTGGAGCCGGACCCCTCCGCGCCGCGTTACGTCGAGACGGTGTACGGCGTCGGCTACCGCTTCAACGACGGGGCCTAGCGTGCACCACCACCGCGACGACGAGCGGGAAGATCGCCCCGCACGCGAGGGGAAGGATCGCCCCCGGCGCAGGAGAAAAGATCGCTCCGACCGCGAGAACGTGGAGGGCCTTTCCCGCGAGCTGGAGGAATACCGCGCCCGTATACGCGAGGCGCGGCGCGCCTTCCACCATCGCCGCCAAGGCTATCCGCATTTCAGGGGGCCGGATCGCCCCCCTTATCCCTACCGCCGCCCTGATCCCTCCGACCCCGACTGGCAGGCCTGGGAGCGCTGGTGGCGGCATCAGCGCCATCTTCACGCACGGCTCGCCCGGAAGCGGGGGCGATCCCTGTTTCTGCGCTTTTTCCTCGTGTTCGGCGTGGTGGCGCTGCTGTCGGCGGGGGGCATCGGCGCTTTCGCCGCGCTCGTCGCGCGCGTCGTCGAACGGCAGGGGGCCGTCGGCCCGCTGGTGTGGGCCGCCGGATGCGGGCTATCGCTGGCCCTGCCGCTGCTTGCCCTGACGCTCGCCGTGCAGGGCTTCCGGGGCATCGCCCATCCGCTCGCCGACGTGATGGGGGCCGCCGAGGCCGTCGCCGGGGGCGACCTGACCGCCCGCGTCGAGGAAACCTCGCGCGGCCCGTTCGGCAGGCTGGGCCGGACCTTCAACCGGATGGTCGAGGAGCTTGAGCGCACCGAGGAGCAGCGCCGCAACCTGACCGCCGACGTGGCCCACGAGCTTCGCACGCCGCTCCACATCATCCAGGGCAATCTGGAGGGCGTCCTCGACGGCGTCTACGAGCCGACGCCGGAGCACATCACCGCCACGCTGGAGGAGACACACCTGCTTGCCCGTCTGATCGAAGACCTGCGGATGCTCTCGGCGGCGGAATCCGGCCAGCTCGTGCTGCGCACGGAGCCGGTCCGCGCGGGCGATCTGCTGGCCGACGCCGCGACGAGCTTCGGCGGCGTGGCGGAGGCGGCGGGCATCGATCTGCGCGTCGAGGCGGCGGGCGACGTGGCGAACACGTCCCTCACCGTCGACGCAGCCCGCATGAATCAGGTGCTCGGCAACCTCGTCACCAACGCGCTGCGCTACACGCCGGGGGGCGGCGCGATCACGCTTGGCGCGCGCCGGGCGGAGGGCGGCGTCGCGCTGACGGTCCGCGACACGGGCGCGGGCATCCCCGCCGAGGACCTGCCCTTCGTGTTCGACCGCTTCTGGCGCGGCGACCGCGCCCGCACCCACGCGGAGGGCGTCGGCGGCGGGCTGGGGCTGCCCATCGCCCGCCAGCTCGTCGAACTGCACGGGGGGCGGATCGAGGTGGATAGCGCCGCCGGGCAGGGCACGATCTTCACGATATGGCTGCCGTTCGGGGACGCATCAACGCTGGGGTAGCCGCAGGGCCACACCCCCCTTTGGGGGTGAGGCCCCCCGCACGCCCGCCGGTTTACTCCGGCGGGACCCAATCGCCCAAATCCTCCATCGATTCAGGAATCCACTGCGGCCAATCCGCGAGATGATCGGGCATACTGATCGTCTTCACCCGGTCCGATACGGGGAAATACGCCTTCAGATCGACGACGGGTGTGCCGTCGTGGGCGTCGAGCCAGGGCACGATCACCATCCCCGCTGCTTCGTCCACCCCCAGGATCGGGCAGGTCGACACCGCGATGGGGTTGGGGCGCGCCTCCGACCGGCAGGCGAACACGCCCGTCTCCCGGCCCGCCGCGTAAGGCGGCTCGCACACCAGCGTCGCCCGGCCCTCCGGGTTGTCGCATCCATCCGCCCACCAGAAGACCATCACGTGCCCGAAGCCGTCCAGCAGCCGCAGCCCGTCGCGGTATGCCTCGTCGACGACGACGGCGAAGCCCTCCTCCGATGCCCGCACCACGCCGATCGGGCGCAGCTCGTACGTCTCACTCCCGGCCATTTTCCTACCTCCTGCTGCGTGAGGATAATGCCGCGATCCTACTTCGTTCTCGCGCCGGAAAAACCGGTCAGAAGTGGGGTTTTTCACAAAACGTGTTAAAATACACTGGACTTGCTGAGAAAGTCTGCTTTCATCCGCCCGGCCCGCCGGGCGGTTTCCGCGCCGGGGCTGAAAAAGGTGGTTGACCCAGCCGCTCCCGGTTGTTATAATCGCACCCGTCGTACGCCACCCTAGCTCAATCGGCAGAGCAGGCGCTTCGTAAGCGTCAGGTTATGGGTTCGAGTCCCATGGGTGGCTTTCCGCCCCGGCCAGTGTATCCGGGGCCTTTTTTATATCGCGCCAGCGCGGCCACAGCGCAGCAGGGGAGTTTTATGTCCGATACGGACTACCGCCCGATCACGATCGCCGTCGCGGGGGGCAGCGGCGCGGGAAAGACGACCGTCGCACGGGTGATTTTGCAGGAGATCGGCGCGGACATGATCGCCTACGTGCCGCACGATTCCTACTACCGCGAACTCGGCGACCTGCCTCCCGAACAGCGGGCGCAGATCAACTTCGACCACCCCGACTCGCTCGACACCGACCTGTTCATCGAGCACATCCGCGCCCTCCAGCGCGGCGAGTCCATCGAAATGCCCATCTACGACTTCGCGACTCACACCCGCACCGACGAGGTGCGCGTCGTCCAGCCCCAGCGTGTGATCCTCGTCGAGGGCATCCTGATCTTCATCGAATCCCGCCTGCGCGACCTGTTCGACGTACGCATCTTCGTCGAAACGGACGACGACGTGCGCTTCATCCGGCGCTTACAGCGCGACATCACCGAGCGCGGGCGCACGGTCGAATCGGTCGTCAACCAGTGGATGAAAACCGTCCGCCCGATGCACCTGGAGTTCGTCGAGCCGAGCAAACGCTACGCGCACGTCATCATCCCGGAAGGCGGCCTGAACCGCGTCGCGATGGACATGGTCATCGCCCGTTTGCAGGCCTTGCAGGATCAACGGTGACCGCGCCCGGCGATCAGCCACCCCTCGAAGGGACGGAAGCGCCTGTCGATCAGCGCTTCGGCTGGCAGCACGCGGCCTCGATCCTCATTGCGGTGAGCGTCACCGTCGGGCTTTTCGTCTTTCAGGACCATATCAGAGGGCTGAGCCATTTAGCCTACGCCGGGGCCTTCCTCGCGATGCTGGTCGGCAATGCGACCGTGATCCTGCCCGTGCCGGGCCTGATCGTCGTGTTCGCGCTTGGCGGCTCGCTCAACCCGCTGCTCGTCGGGCTGGCGGCGGGGCCGGGTGCAGCGATCGGCGAGATGTCCGCCTACCTCGCCGGGTACGGTGGCAGCGCCATCATCGACAACTTTGCGCTGTACCACCGCATCCGGGGCTGGATGGATCGCTACGGGCTGCTCATGATCGGCGCGCTGGCCGCCATCCCCAACCCGGCATTCGACATGGCCGGGATCGTCGCCGGGTCGATGCGGATCAAATGGTGGAAGTTCCTGCTCGCCGCGCTGGTCGGGAAGACGATTCAGGGGATCGCCATCGCCTACGCCGGGGCGCTGTCGCTGGGCTGGGTCGAGAGGTTGCTCTCCGGCTGAATCCTCCCACTTGCCAAATTGGTCCTATCTGGCCCTATACATGGACCTATCCTTTGCGTTACACTCTGGCTGAGACGAGTTGATCAGCGAGGAAGCCATGCTGCCCATCGCGCTCGACCGCAACGCCGAAGCGCCGATTTATACCCAGATTAAGCACGCCATCATCCGCCAGATCACGGACGGCCTGCTCGCGCCCGGCGACCGCCTGCCCGCCACGCGCGACCTCGCGGCGGAACTGGGCGTCGCGCGCATCTCGGTCGTCGCCGCCTACGACGAACTGAAGGCCGAGGGGGCCATCCACGCCCACGTCGGGCGGGGCACGTTCGTCTCGGAGCAGGGGGATACGCCCGCCGACCCGCGCGGCGTGCTTGCGGGCACGGCGAGGCCGCAGGGCGGCGGCCTGCGCGACCTGCTGCGTCTGGCCGGGCGGCCCGGCGTCATCGACTTTAGCGGTGGCGCGCCCCCTGACTCATTCCTGCCCGTCGAGCTGATCCGCGCGGCGCTGGACGAGGTATTAGCCCGCGATGGCGCAGCAGCCATCGCCTACGAAGAACCGGCGGGCTACGCGCCGCTCCGCGAGGCGGTCGCCGGGATGGTCCGGGCGCGGGGGATCGACGCAGCGGCAGACGAGGTGCTCATTACCGGCGGCTGCCAGCAGGCACTCGACCTCGCCGTGCAGGCCCTCCTGAACCCCGGCGACGTGCTGCTGACGACGAACCCGACCTATGCCGGGATTCTCGATCTGGCCCGCGCGCGGGGTGTGACGCCCGTCGGCGTGCCCGTCGACGCCGAGGGGATGCGGACCGCCGCGCTGGAGGCGTTGATCGTCGAGCACCGTCCGCGCCTGCTCTACGTCGCCCCGACCTACCACAACCCGACCGGGGCGGTCATGCCGCTGCACCGCCGTCATCATCTGCTGGAGATCGCCGCTCACTACCGCCTGCCCGTGCTGGAGGACGGCGTTTACGAGGACCTGTCCTACGCCGAGGTCCCGCCCCCGCCGCTCAAGGCGCTCGACACGGAGGGCCTCGTGCTGTATGCCAGCAGTTTCAGCAAGGTGATGCTGCCCGGCATGCGGATCGGCTACCTGCTGGCGGGCGGGCGGCTGCACCAGCGGTTGACGCGCGTCAAGGCCGCCGCCGACGTC
>CAZWUX010000093.1:1224-4816 GCA_964637665.1 uncultured Anaerolineae bacterium | reverse complement strand
GCGCTGAGCCCGATCAACACCTACGCCCTTTCCAAGGCCGCCGCCGACATCTGCACGCCGTCGCTCAACCAGCGCGCCCTGCACCTCGCCATCGAGCGCGGCGCGGTCGCGGAGCACGTCGACCGCGTCCGCAAGGTCTGCCGTGTCCGCCGCGCCGCGATGCTCGACGCCTTATCCGAGCACCTGCCCGCTGCATCGTGGGATGTGCCCTCCGGCGGGCTGTATCTGTGGGTCGCGCTCCCTCCCGACGGTCCGGCGGTTGCCGAGTTATACGTTCGGGCCGTCGAGGCCGGGGCGGCCTTCGCGCCCGGCCCGCTCTTTTACGTCGACGGGCAGGGCAGCCATCATATGCGGCTCAACGCCGCCGCCCATCCGCCGGAGATTATCGACGCGGGCATCCGGCGGATCGCCGGGGCGTGGCGCGATCTCGCCGTCCACTACGAGCCGCCCGCCGATACGGTCCGCGTGCCGCTGTTGTAACGGTGGGATGGGGTAGAAGGGGATTTTATGGGGGCTTTGCCCCCAAACCCCCACAAGGGGACGGAGTCCCCTTGACCCCATAGCCTGATCGGTGGGGATAGCGGCTTGCCGTTAGCGGTGAGGTCGTGTGGAGGGGATGAGGCTAAAACGCCTCCGGCGTTTTTAGCCCGCTCACTCCGTAAATCGCGCGCGATTTACGGAGTAGTAAGTAGCATGGATGGCATTAGTAAGCAGCGTTTCTATCATTTACAGTGATCAGGCTGCGGGGTGAAGGGGTTTATAACCCCTTCCGGGGTCCGGGGCAGCGCCCCGGAATCAACATTCGGTAACGCGAAGTTCTAGTGAGGGGGTAGAGCACAATGCGATTCGACTTAAACAATCCGCGCACGCTGGCGACGACGGGCATCATGACGGCGCTGGTGCTGGGGCTGACGCTGGTGCACATCGGGGTGACTCCGGCGGGTGGATACGTGCACCTGGGCGATATCGCGATATACTTCACGGCGTTTGCGTTCGGGCCGGTGGCCGGGCTGATCGCCGGAGGGCTGGGCACGGGGCTGGCGGATGTGGTGAGCGGCTACGCGATCTTTGCGCCGCTGTCGCTGGTCGTGCACGGACTTCAGGGGTTGGTCGCCGGGTGGATCGCGCGGGAAAGCGTGAGCGCGGGGCGGCTGGCGCTGGGGGTCGTGATCGGCGGGCTGATCATCGTCGGCGGGTATTTTGCGGGCGAGGCGCTCGTGCCGGTGTTCGGCGGCCCGGCGGTCGCCGTGAGCGAGGTTCCATTGAACGTGGTGCAGGCCGCATTCGGGGCGCTCGGCGCGGTGGTCTACGGCGCGGTCGCGCGGGCCTATCCACGCCTGCGGCAGTCCGGCCAGCCGCCGGGATAAACCTGATTTGATGAGTGGTGTTTGTTGTTACAACCGGAGGGTGAGGTCCGTTTGATCCACGTCGAAAATCTCCGCTACCGCTATCCACCCGCCGTGCCGGGCGCGGACTGGGACATCGCGCTCGACGGCGTGACGTTCGACGTTTCGCCGGGCGCGTGTGTGGCGATCACCGGCCCGAACAACGCAGGCAAGTCGACGCTGTGTCTAACGGTGGCCGGACTGGCCCCACGTCTCGCGGCGGGCGTGGTCGAGGGGCGGATCATGGTGAACGGGCGCGACGTGCAGGCCGAGCCGCCCGGCGGGCTGGCCGACGTGATCGGCCTCGTGCTGCAAGACCCGACCGGGCAGTTGTTCAACCCGACGGTGGCCGACGAGATCGCGTGGGGGCTGGAGAACCTCGGTTTGCCCCGCGCGGAGATGCGCCGCCGGTTGGCATGGGCGCTCGACGTGGTTGGCCTCGACGACGTGCCGCTCGATCAACCCCCCGGAACGCTGTCCGGCGGTCAGGCGAAGCGGCTGGCGCTCGCCGCTGCGCTGGCGCTCCAGCCGCGCGTGCTCGTGCTCGACGAGCCGTCGGGCGGACTGGCCCCCGCCGGGCGCGCCGAGATGATCGCCGTGCTGCGCGATCTGCGCGCGCGCCAGGGGCTGACCATCCTCTTCGCGTCGAACGACGCGCAGGCCATCGCGGAATTAGCCGACGAGGTGATCCTGCTCCGCGCCGGGCGGATCGCCGCACAGGGGCCTCCCCGGCCATTTTTTCTGTCTGCCAGCGCCGATCCTGACCCCTCCGTCGAGACGCCCCCGGCCAGCCGCTTCGCCGTCATCGCCAACCACCGCCCCGGCGTCGACTTCGACTGCCTGACGGTCGAGGAGGCCGCGCATCAGGCCGCCCACTACCCTCTAAACGGTCGCAACGCGCCTCACGCAGGTCCGCCCGCGCCCGCCCCCGGCGGGGAGCCAGCCATCGCGTTAGAGGGCGTGTCATTCGCCTACGAGCCATCCCGCCCTGTCCTGCGCGGGGTCGATCTGCGTATCCCAACCGGGCAGTTCGCCGCGCTGGTCGGCGACAACGGAGCGGGCAAGACGACGCTCGCCCGCCATCTGATCGGCCTGCTGCGCCCGTCGGCGGGCCTGATCCGCATCTTCGGGCAGATCGTCAACGGGCAGCCGATTGGCCGCATGGCCCGGCAGGTCGGGTTCGCGTTCCAGAACCCGGAGGTGCAGATTTTCAGCCCGACGGTCCGTGAGGAGATCGCCTTCGGCCCGCGCAATCTGGGGATGGGCGGCGCGGCGCTCGCCGCCGCCGTCCAGAGCGCCCTGCGCGGCTTCGGGCTGATTGATGTAGCGGAGCACCCCCCGGCGGCGCTCAGCTTCAGCACGCGCCGTATGGTCGCGCTGGCCGCCATCGCGGCGATGGCGACGCCCATCCTCGTGCTCGACGAGCCGACCGTCGGCCTCGACGCGGCGGGGCAGAGCCGCGTGCTCGGCTGGCTGGCCGACCGCCAGCGGGCCGGGACGACCATCCTGCTCATTACTCACGACATGGAATTAGCCGCCCACAGCGCGGATCGGTTGATCGTGCTGGCCGGGGGCGAGATCGCCGCCGACGGCCCCCCGCGTGACGTGTTCGCCCGGCCCGGCGTGCTGGCCGGGGCCGGTCTGGAGCCGCCCTTTGCGGTGCGATTTGCGGATCGGCTGGGCCGCCCCGCGCTGGCCGCCGATCTGACCCCGGAGGGCGCGGCCCGCGCCTGGCTGGAGAGCCTATCGTGACGGCGGCGGGCTTCTACATCCCCGGTGAGGGGCCGCTTTATGGGATTGACCCGCGCGTCAAGCTCTGGTTCTCGGCCCTCGCCGTTGGATTATGCGTCGTCGTGGCGCGGGTCGATGCGCTCACCGCCGTCCTGATCCTCACCCACGTCGTGCTGCTCGCGGGCGGCGTGCCGGTGCGCCATCTGCTGCGGGTATGGCGCGCGCTCGCCCCACTCATCGTCGTGATCCTGATCCTCCAGCCCGTGCTGGCCCCCGGCGACGGCCCCGCGCTGATCGCGCTCGGCCCGGTTCGCATCACGGCGGCGGGCCTGCTGACCGGGCTGCGCTACGGCCTGCGGATCGCCGCCGCCGCGTTCGCCGTGCTCGTCCCCATCCTGACGACGCCCATCAACCTGCTCGTGCGTGCGTTCGAGAAGATCGGGCTGCCCTATACGTGGGCGCTGACCATTGGCCTC
>CAZWUX010000093.1:0-1214 GCA_964637665.1 uncultured Anaerolineae bacterium | reverse complement strand
CGCGCTGCGCTACCTCGGCACGATCGGCGAGCTGTACGAGACGATCTCCGAGGCCCAGCAGGCGCGCGGCTGGGATTTATCGGAGGTCGGCTTCGTGCGCCGGGTCAAAGGCGCGGTGCCCACCCTCATCGCCCTGATCGTCGCCTCACTGCGCCTCAGCGACTCGCTCGCGCTCGGCCTCGCCGCGCGCGGGTTTGGCCTGTCGTCCACCCACCGCCGGACGACGTTCCGCGACATCGCCTTCCGGCCAACGGACTGGATCGCTCTGGCCGCCGTGACGGCAGTTTTCGCCGCCGCCGTGATCGCCCTGATCCTGTAATCTGTCCTAACAGGGAGATGTTCAAGTGAAATACCCGACTCTGTCGACGCAGGAGGCCAGCGCGCGGCAGCGGATCGCCGTGCTGGCGCTGGCGGCCCCGCTTTTTCTGGCGATCATCCCGGCGGGGCTGATCCTCGCCGGGCGCGCGCTCGACCGTTTGTTCCGGCTGCCGCGTGTCGCGCTTGGCTGGGGAAATACGTCGTTGGGCGGAACCCTCGGCGCGGTCGGTTTTGTGTTCGCGATGTGGTCTATCGGCGAGCAGTTCACGCGGGGGCGCGGCACCCCCATCCCGAAGGTCCCATCGCAGGAACTCGTGACGAGCGGCCCCTACACCTACACCCGCAATCCGATGGCCCTCGGCACGATCTTGATGTATCTCGGCGTGGCCGTCTGGATCGGGTCGCTCATGGCCGCGTTGATCGTGGCCCTGTTAAGCGCGCTGCTGCTCTCGTTCATTAAACAGGGCGAGGAATCCGCCCTCGAAGCGCGTTTCGGCGACGCCTACCGCGCCTACCGCCGCCGCACGCCCTTTCTCATTCCCCGGCTGAGACGGTAAAAACCACTTCTTTCTACACGTGGAGTTTGCAGAGCGAGCGGCTTACAAAACTTGGCACTCTGCACTCTGCACTTTGCACTTCTCCTACCACACGCCCGGAACCAGCCGGAAGCGCGTCTCGCGCGTGTAATCCTCGTAGCCGTCGAGTTCCTGCCGCAGCGTCCGGTCCTCAAGCGCCGTGCGGACGACCAGCACCAGCGCGATCAGCCCGGCGGGGATCAGCGCCCACCACGAGCCGAGCAAAAACGGCGTCGAGAGGTCAAACAGGATGGTGCCCACATAGCCGGGGTGCCGAACCGCGCGGTACGGGCCGCCGCTCGCGACGCGCTGCCCGCGCTC
>CAZWUX010000092.1:0-13290 GCA_964637665.1 uncultured Anaerolineae bacterium | reverse complement strand
ATGGCTCCAGACCTCAATCCCCCTGAATCCGGTTTCTGCCAGGAAGGCGAATTTCTCGGCGTAGGTTTCCCCCGGAACGAGCTGTTCCTGGCAGGCAAAACGTGGCTCAATCACATGCCCCTCCGTATTCAGTAGAAGCGCGGGCCGCTATAGCACGCTCACGACATGCTGCTTGCCCAGGGCGATGCCCTTCAGCATTTTCTGCGGGCTGCTGAACCAGGCCATGTCCTCGTTCTCGATGGTGAACGTGCCCTCGAAGCCCACCTGACGCAGCGCGCGCACGATGGCCGCCCAGTCCACTTCCCCCAGACCCGGCATCACGTACTCCCACCAGCCGATCTCCCACGGCGAACTGCGATTGACCTGCTTGCCGAAGAAGCCGTACCGGCGCAGCGCTTCGCGATCGATCTTCGTGTCCTTGCCGTGGACGGCTACCAGCTTGTCGCCGATCTGCGAGATGGGCCATACCGGGTCGATCCCCAGCCAGACCGAATGCGAGGGATCGTAGATCATGCGGAAATGCTCGGAATCGATCACCTCGAACACCTTCTGCCACAGCTCCGGTGAGTAGAAGATGTTGCCCCGCAGGCCGTACTCGTCCCAGCCCTCCATCGGGCAGTTTTCGACGGCCAGCGTGATGCCCTGCTGCTCCGCGTGGCGCACGAGGGGTACGAAGCGCTCCTCAAGCAAGGCGATATTCTGGTCGACCGTGCAGGTCACGTCCCGACCGATGAACGTGCCGACGGCGGGAATCTCCAGCGAGGCCGCGACCTCGATCAGGCGTTTCAGGTAGGTCTGGTATTTGTCGCGCATCGCCTCATCATGCTGGATCATGTTGCCGAAGAAGCTGAGCTGGGAGATGCTCACGCCCGCATCGGATAGATGGCGGCGCAGCGCCTTGCCCTGTCCCTCCGTCCACGCCTCGGCGTCGATGTGCGTGGCGACGAAGGGGCTGGAATGATAGAAGCTGGGCCATGCGGCCACGTCGATGTCGTCGAAGCCTTCCCGCGCGGCGAACTCGATCAACTCGTCGAGCGGAAGTTCACCCAGGCAGGCGGTTATGAAGCCGAATCTCATGGTTGTCTCCTTAAATTTTCAGTAGTTGCACACACGGTTGTCGTGCCCGGTGGGGACGGTCTGAATCCGCATCCGGTATCTGGCCGGGCTTTTCCGGTCAGCCGCTTTATACCAGCCCTCTCAACAGCTTGAGTCCGATGCGAACGTCCTCTATGCCCATGTCACGGCCTTCGTTTTCGACCATGAGCGGGCCCTGATACCCGATTTCTTTCAGCTTTTGCACGAAGCGCCCGAAATCCACCTCACCCTCGCCGAGCGGCACGTCCTCGCCCCACTGGCCCTCGGCGCGTGGATAGGTGGCGTCCTTGCAGTGGACGTGTGCGACGTGCGCGCCCAGCACGTCGAGCGCCCGAATCGGATCGCCCATGCCCGCGCGGACGAGGTTGGCCGGGTCGAAGTTGATCTTCACGTTGTCGCGCTCGACGGCCTGCACGAAGCCCAGCAGGTCTTCCGCCGTTTCGAGGCCGCCGACCTCAAGCCCAAGCGCGATGCCTTGCTCCCCCAGCATGTCGGCGGCGCGCCGGGTCACGTCCAGCAGATGGCGGTATTCGGGATGGCTGCTATCCGGGTGGATGTAACCCATGTGCGTCGTCAGGAGGCCGACCCCAAGCTCAGTGGTCAGCTCCGCCATGTCCCGCATATGCCGGAGGCGCGGCTCGACGTACTCCGGCTCGACGAATCCGACCGTGGCTCTGGCCGTGGCGAGGCTGGAATAATCTTCGCCGGTAAACGCCACGCAGGTCGCCGAAATCTGCATGTCGTAGTCGCGGATGGCCTTCAGCCATTCCTCCCGAACCTTCTCCGTCAGCTCAAGCCTGCCAAACGCCCCGATCTGAATGAGCCGCAGTTGGAGGTCCTCCTTGATCGTCCTCACTATCTCCCTGAACTTCGTCTCCGGGATTTGCAGCGACCACGCCGTTACGCCGATAGCCATACTGCTCATCTATTTTTTACTCCCTGGTAGTCTGATAGCCGCGATGAGAGGACATGATGTTTGTGCCTTATCACCGGGTTTCCGGGTTGTTCCGGCCCCGCGTGAACTGGATAAATGTGAGGAGTATCGCCGCCAGCATGATCAGCAGGCTGGACACGGCGGCGATGGTCGGCTCGATCTCGTAGCGCAGACCGGACCACATCCGCATCGGGAGGGTCTGGGTGTATGGCCCGGATAAAAACAGCGCGATCACGACCTCGTCAAAGGAGGTGATGAAGGCGAACAGCGAGCCGGTGATCACACCCGGCATCATGAGCGGCAGGGTGATGGTCCTGAAAACCGTCAGCGGATTCGCGCCGAGCGATGACGCCGCTTTTTCCAGATAAGGGTCAACCCCCCTCAGCGTGGCGCGCACGTTGATGACCATGAAGGGCAGGGCGATGACGGTATGTCCCAGGATCAGCCCCCATACCGTGCCCACCAGCTTGAGCCGGACGAACAGTAGATAGTCGCCGATGGCAAGAATGATGGCGGGCAGGATCATAGGCGCGATCACCAGCGCGTCCACCAGCGATTTGCCCCGGAACTGGGTCCGCACCAGTACGAAAGAGAGTGGCACGCCGAGTGCGAGCGACAGAGCGACTGTCCCCAGCCCGATCTGAACGCTGCGCACGGTGGCCGTCAGCCAGTCCGGCGAGCTGAAGAACTCCCTGTACCATTGCAGCGACCAGCCCGGCGGCGGGAAGGTGAGATACTGCGCCGAACTGAACGATATGACCACGATCACGATCGCGGGCAGGAGCAGAAAAACCAGAACCAGCCCCGCGAACGCGCCTATGAGGGGTTTAGAAAGCCCCCACAGCCGCCAGCGCGGGCGGGCCGGTCGCAGGGGGGCAGTCTGCTGCGCGGTTGCCATTGTCTCGTCCATAGCCGGTCACACGCTCCATAACTCGTCGAGGCCGATGAGTTTGTGGTAGACCATCAGCATTGCCAGCGTCACGACTAGCAGGACCGCGCTGAGAGTCGAAGCAGTGTTCCACTCTAACAGTTGGCGGGCGCGGCTCTCGATCATCATCGAGATCATGATGTCACCCTGCCCGCCCAGCAGGGCCGGCGTGACGTAGAAGCCCAGCGCCATGATGAAAATCAACAGCGAACCGCTGGCTACGCCCGGCATACTCAACGGGAGAAAGACGGTTGCGAAGGCCCTGAGTGGGTTCGCGCCCAGTGTCGATGCGGCCAGCGTCAGGCGGTGGTCGATGCCCTGCATCACGGCGTTCAGCGTCAGGATCATGAAAGGCAGCAGAATGTGCGTCATGCCGACCAGCACGGCGAAGCGCGTGTGCAGCAGACGCAGCGGTTGCTCGATGAGGCCCACTGCCACGAGCGTATTGTTCAGGATGCCGGTTCGCCCCAGAATAGCCATCCACGCGTAGGTCCGAACCAGCAGGCTCGTCCAGAAGGGGATGATGACCAGCACCAGTATCAGATTGCGCAGGCGGCGGGAGCGAATGCCTGATATGAAATAGGCCGTCGGATAACCAAGCGCGAGGCATAACAGCGTGACGACAAGCGCCACCTGGAAGGTCCGGATCAGCACCCGCAGATAAATATTGCTCTGGAACAGGACGGCGTAATTGCCCAGGCCCGGCGCCGGATCGGTGATGCTGCGCTGCAACATATTCAGCAGCGGCGTCACAAAGAAGAACAGCAGGAAAACCAGCGCAGGGAGACCGAGTATTTGGATAGACCTGCGGCGAACGGCGCGCTCTTGCATGATGGCACCTTCTCAGCCTCGGGTGAGGACAGGGCGGGTGCCACCCGCCCTGTCCCGCACGAAACATCACCCAATCGGGAGGGAGATTGGGGCTAGTCTTCCAACATGAACTCCTCGAAACGGGCGGTGACATCGTCGTAGTTCTCCATCCACCACGCCGCGTCCATGAAGATCATGTTTGGCAGGTTATCCGGTGCGGTGGGCAGCGTGGCGAGCACATCTTCACTCAGGTAGTCCGCTGCACCGGTGTTGACCGGCCCGTAGGGCATCCGCTTGGCGAACTCCGCCTGCCGCTCGGCGCTGGAAGCGAAGGCGACGAACTGCTGCGCGGCGTCTACGTTCGGCGCGCCCTTGATGATCAGCCACGCATCCATCGCCATGATGCCCTGATTCCACTCAATCGCGACCTGGCCGCCTTCCTTCATCAGGTTGGTGATGCGGGCGTTGTACGCGCTGCCCATCACCGCTTCCTGATCGGCGAGCACCTGAGTCCCCTCGGCGCCCAGAACCCACCACTTCACGATCTCAGGCTTGATGCGCTCCAGCGATGCAAAGGCGCGGTCAATGTCCAGGGGATACAGTTCATCCGGCGGCACGCCATCGGCCAGCAGCGCGATCTCCAGCGGGGCCTGCGGCCCACCTACGCCGGAGTGCAGACTGCGCGGGCCGGGGAAGGTCTCGACATCCCAGAAATCCGCCCAGCTCGTCGGGTGATTGTCCTCGGTAAAAGCCTCGGTGCTGTAGGTCAGAATCCAGGCCCAGAAGTACGAGCCAATCCCATACTCCATCCTCGCCTCAGGGATCAGCGCGTCGAGGTCTTCCTGGCTGAACTGGCTGTAGTCGATGGGTTCCAGCATGTCGAGATCGGAGTAGAGCATCACGTAGCTGGGATCGCTGGTGAAGATGTCCCATTCCACGTTGTCAGCCTCGACCATCGCCCGTACACGGGCCGGGTCGACATCGACGTTGACGACCTTGATCCCGGTTGCCTCCTCGAAGGGATCGTAGTAGGCGGCTCGCATCGCGTCACGCATCTCGCCACCGCCGTCGGCGATAACGAGTTCGGTGGCCTGAGCAGCTTCTTCCTCGGCGGGTTCTTGGGCAGCAGGTTCCTCGGTCTCGGCTGGCTCAGATGTTGCCGGGGCAGGTGCGGCGCAGGCGACCAGCAGAAAAAGCGCCAGAACCATCAAAATCAGGGTAAAGGGCCATCTTTTCGAGAGGTGCTTGCTAGACATTTTCTTTCACTCCTTTTGGGGTGTGGGGGTCTGGCACAGTGTATGTTGGTTTGTGCCATCAGCGCTGTGATATGTGCGTGCTCTCTTGGAGTGTGGCGATTTCGACTATGAGTGTATGGAGAATCGACCAACCTACCCTCACCTCCTCCTTTCTCTCAGGCAAATAAGCGTCGGGCGCATTTGCCAGACGGATGAGGACGCTTTGCTCGGAGGCGAGCTGCACGTGGTATTCCCACAGTTCGCCGATGAAGACGCGATCGTTAACTCTCCCGCGCAGACAGTTCTCTGTTTGCTCGCCGGGGCGCAGGAAGCGCATTTTCTCAGGGCGAACACTGGCCGTCGCCTGGCCGCCTGCCGGGGCGGAGCCGGTGGCACGTATCTGTGACCCGTTCAGGTCGATAACCGTCCAAGTCTCATTGCTTTTGACAATCGATCCAGTGAAGAAGTTTGCTTCACCCAGGAAGCTGGCGACGAAGTGGTTGATCGGCTGCTCGTAGATCCGCTGCGGCGTGTCGACCTGTTCGATCCGCCCCTCGCGCATGACGGCGATCCGGTCGGACATCGTCATCGCTTCCTCCTGATCGTGCGTGACGTAGAGCAGAGTCACGCCCAATTCTTGCTGGATGGCTCGCACTTCGTGCTGGAGACGAAGACGCAGCTTGCGGTCGAGCGCCCCCAGCGGCTCATCCATCAAAAGAACTTTGGGGTTGAAGACCAGCGCGCGCGCAAGCGCGACGCGCTGCTGCTCGCCGCCGCTTAGCTGGCGGGGGAAGCGCCCTCCCATCTCGCTGAGCTGAACGAGATCCAGCGTTTGCTGAACCCGTGTGCGGATCTCCGGCTTGGGTATCCGGCGCATCTTGAGGGGATAGGCGAGATTGTCAAAGACCGTCATGTGGGGGAACAATGCGTAGTGCTGGAACACGACGCCAATGCCGCGCTTGTGAGATGAGAGATCGTTGATCCGCTCACCCCGCAGGAAGATATCGCCGCCGGTCGGCGTAACCAGCCCGGCTGCCATCATCAGGCAGGTAGTCTTGCCCGATCCGCTGGGACCCAGCAGGGTGAGGAACTCGCCGTCCTCTACGTCGAGGCTAACGTCGTCGACCGCTGTATAAGAGCCAAATCGTTTGGTTAAGTTCTGGAAAGCAAGGCAGGTCGTCGTCATGACTTCGTCTCGGTTCGATTTCAGTTGCGGAAACCCATGCGGCTTTTCTCAGCCCGCCTGTCTGCTCGTTCCGGCAGATGGCACGTCGTTTCCGCTTTGAGGATTCCTGCCTACTCGTCGAGCGGTCCTGGGATTCCGCTGTATCCCAGTTTGGCCGAGATGGCCTCTGCGGTTTCGATGGCGAGATCGATCAGGGTTTGTTTGCGAGCATCGCTCCAGCGTGCGACGGGCGTCGTGACCGTTACTCCCGCCACAACCTGCCCTGTGTGACCGCGGACAGGCGCTCCGACGGCGTTGATGCCGATCTCCATATCCTCCTGATCGATGGAGTAACCCTTTGTCCGGATTTCTTTCAGATGGCGGCGCAGCGCGTCCCGATCGGTGATGGTGTTGGGGGTAAGAGGCTCAAGGTGCATCGTCGCGATGAGCGCCTCGCGCTCCGGCTTCTCCAGATAGGCCAGAAGCAGCTTGGGCGATGCGCCGACGTGAAGCGGCAGCGGCATGCCAATAGGCGCCGCGCCCTGCAGCGAGTGGCTGCCCTGATACCGTTCGATGCAAACGGCCACGTCGCCGCGCCGCACCAGCATGTGCGCCACGTCACCTGTCTTGCGGGCCAGTTCCTTGAGAAAGGGTGCGGCTACTCGCCGCAGGTCGATCTGCTCGCGTACGCCCTCACCCATCTCCAGAAGTTTAAGCCCCAGACGATAGGCCTCTGTTTCGGCGTCAAATTCGACGTAACCGCGCGCATGGAGGGTCTTCAGAATGCGGAAAGCGCGTGTGCGGGTGATGCCTGCTGCCCGCGCCACCTCGCTGGCCCCCATGGGCCGTCCACTGGCAAGCAGCGTCTCCATTAAGTCCAGCGTCACGTCGAGAATAGCGATCCGGTAATCGTTTTCCTCTGGCATCTGACGCTCCACGAAGTGCTTATTGGCCGTCTGACCAAGGGGGTGTTCATACAGTGAAACAGTATTTCATTCTATGAACATCATAAACCAGGAATGGCAGAATGTCAATATGTTGGAGGGGGGATGGGGATTCCCCGGCGGCAGGCAGTGTAAAACAGAACGTCGTGCCCGGCCCCGGCTGCTCGGCGATCCATATCTGTCCGCCGTGCGTCTCCACCAGCCCTTTGATGATCGTCAGGCCCCGCCCCAGACCTTTTGCCTCGTTTTTCGGGTGGCTGCCAACCTGGTGAAACGCCTGAAAGACCTCGAGCTGTATCCGCAGCAGGTTGGCGAGCGCCGTACTCAGGATGGCGCTGCCATAACGCAGCGCAAAGGGGGGGCTGCCCGCCGAGTGGGGTGGAAGAGCCTGGTTCGTACTCTTTCGTCGCCGGAGCCATCTCTCCGGTGGATCGTGGATCAGCTATGCGTGGGTTCCCAACTACCGCCTGTCCGTCTGATGGATTCGGGCTGCCGGGTGATAGGCGCCGTCTACCCGCCGAACGGCGGTCGGGCGGCGATCCCACCGCAGCAAATGTCAGCCCCGGCATTTTACACGACTATGCGTCTGTGCTAACATCGCGCTCGTGTCGTCAGGCCGTGACGATCACCTGAATGTCCTACCCATGCAAGGAGCCTGACCCCATCGACAAGCAACCAGCGAAGCTCACCCCACGAAACCTGCTCGACTTCACCGGGCGGGTGGTGATCGTCACCGGCGCCGGGCAGGGGATCGGCGCGGGCATCGCGCGGCGGTTCGCGCAGGCGGGCGCCCCGGTCGTGGTCAACTACCGCACCAGCGCGGAGGGCGCGCAGGGGGTCGTCGCGCAGATCGAGGCGGGCGGCGGTGAGGCCGCTGCCGTTCAGGCCGACGTTTCCCGCGAGGTGGGGGCCAGCGCCCTGATCGAGGCGGCTGTGGCCCGCTTTGGCCGTGTCGACGGCTTAATCAACAATGCAGGCACCTACCCGCTTCACAACCTGCTCGACATGACGGCGGCTGACTGGGACGCCGTGATCGACGCCAACCAGCGCAGCGCCTTTCTCTGCACGCAGGCCGCCGCCCGCCGGATGATCGAGCAGGGCGATGGCGGCACCATCGTCAACATCACCTCCATCGAAGCCGAGCACCCCGCCCCCGCGCACAGCCATTACAACGCCGCCAAAGCCGCCGTCGCCATGTTTACCCGTTCTGCGGCGCTCGAACTGGGGGCGCACGGCATTCGCGTCAACGCGGTCGCGCCCGGCCTGATCTGGCGCGAGGGCCTCGATGAAGATTGGCCCGACGGGGTGACACGTTACAGGGCGGCAGCCCCGCTGGGGCGGCTGGGCACATACGACGACGTGGCGGACGCCTGCCTGTTCCTCGCGTCCCCGGCGGCGCGCTGGATCACAGGGGTGACTCTGCGCGTCGACGGCGGCGTCATGGCGAGTCCAATCTACTAACTCTTGTCAGGCATATAGTTGAGAAATCTGGGGGTATCCGGTGCTAACGCCCGAACAGCTTATCGATCACTTCGGTCTGGAGCCACTGCCCGTCGAGGGCGGGCTGTTCTTCCAGACCTACATATCCGCGGAGAGCATCGATCAGGCGTGCCTGCCCGACCGTTACGAGGGTGGCAAACCGTTCGGCACGGCGATCGTCTATCTGCTTACCCCGGACCCGGATTCGTTTTCGGCCATGCACCGCTTGCCGACGGACGAGGTCTATCACTTCTACATGGGCGATCCGGTCGAACTGCTCCAACTGTACCCGGATGGCGGGAGCGAGCGCGTCATCCTGGGGCACGACCTGCTCAACGGGCAGCGCATCCAGCATGTCGCCCCGCGCGGCGCGTGGCAGGGATCGCACCTGCTGCCCGGCGGCACGTGGGCGTTGATCGGCACCACGATGGCCCCCGGCTTTACGAATGACGACTACTTCGGCGGCGACCGGGATGAGCTGATCGCACAGTACCCCGATCGGGCGGAGTTGATCGCGCAGCTAACCCGCCCGCACGATCCGCGCCGCCACATGCCCTAGACGCCTGTGCCCGGCATGGCGACTGCCGCCCAGCGCGTCCTTACCGCCGGTCACTCGCGCCGCCGTGACAAACGTCTGCAAGCCGGGGGGGGCGATCCGGCGGCCACCGCAGCGCCGATCCACCGTGCAGCGGCGGGCCGGGGCGCTATCCACAAACCCTACCCGCCGAACAGCAGCCGCGCGGCGATCCCCGCCACGAGCGGGATGCCTAACCCCAAGCCCCAGCGCACCGCCGTGAATCGCCACCCCATGAAGGGCAGCTCGAACGACACGCTGATCAGGGCCAGCGTCGCCCAGCTTGTGATGAGGGTGATCGTCGGGGCGAGGCCCGCCCCGGCCTGATACAGCACGGCGATGATGGGGAATACGGCGTATGGCCCGCCGGGCAGCAGCATCCCCACCCCCTCCGCCAGCAGAATCCCGCTCAGGCCGCTCTCCGGCCCGATCCACCGCTGGATGAGGTCCTCCGGCCCCAGCGCCTCGACGTACCCCACGATGACGAACGCGATCAGCAGCAGCGGCGCGGTGCGGCGCATCGTCTGCCAGCCGAATTGGATGCCCTTCGTATGGCTGCCGTCGCCCCTCCTCCACGCATAGGCGAGCATCGCAAGCGCCAGCACGACCAGAACGAGGGTTGCCAGCGTCATGATGCGGCCCCCTCCCGGATGCGCTCGATAGCGCGCCCGAAAAGCTGCTCGGAGAGGACGCCCAGCAGCGGGGGGATGAAAAACGTGACCGCCACGCGAATCAGCGTCAGGTGTGGGCCGAGCAGCCCGAATTCCAGTGGTAGACGCGTCACCGACCACAGATTCTTGGCCGTCACGAAGGCGACCAGCACGCCCAGACTCGCGCCGGTCCCCAGCAGCGCCGCCGCGATCGGGTAATAAACGTACGGGCCGCCCGGAATCAGCGCCCCGGCCAGACAGCCGAGCGCGATCCCCCGCCAGCCGGAGGCGCTGCCCAGCCAGCGGCTCACCATCTCCTCGGACACGAGCGCCCGGATCAGCCCGGCGATCAGGAAGGCGGCCAGCAGCAGCGGCACGACGCCCAGCAGCGTCGAGCCGCCCGCCAGCAGGCCCGCCAGCGCCAGATCAGGCCCGCCCTGCCGCCACGCCAGCCCGGCCAGCCCCACCGCGACGGCGGCCAGCACCCACGTCGTTGCCTCTCGCATTGTTGCCTCGTCTCTACCTGTTGGTTATCGATCCGGTCTGCCGTTTATTCTAGCACGCCGCCTTCCGCCGTCATGTGCCGCTGCTCCGGTATCTTCAGCCGTTGGAGCAGCACGCCGAGCAGCAGCGCGACGAAGGCCAGCCCGCCGCCGCCGATGAACACGGCCTGCGGGCTGAACGTCTCGAAGGCGTAGCCCGCCCACACCGGCCCGACGATCAGCGACAGGCTGCGCGCCGACTGGTAGAGGCCGAGCAGCCGCCCACCCATCCGCCGGGAGCCGAACCGCGTGATCAACGACTGTAGGCTGGGCTGGATGACGCCCTGCCCGAAGGCGAACGGCGCGAGCAGCAGCGTCACGAGCAGCCCGCTGCGCGTCGGCGCGATGCCCCACATGCCGATCATCAGCGCCACCGCCCCGACCAGCAGCAAGCGCCGCTCGCCGAGCCGTTCCACGAGCGGCCTGATCACCGCCGCCTGTGTGATGACCGTCGTGACGCCCTCGAAGGCCAGCATCAGCCCCACGTAAAGCTGCACGTTGGCGTGATGCGCCGGGTCGGCGTAGAGCACACGATCCGCGAACAGGGCGAACGTCGCGGGCAATGCAGAAAAGGCGAGCGTCGCGACGAAGCCGATCGCCAGCAGGTTGAGCAGCGCCGGTTCCTCGGTCAGCATGTGCAGCGGGATGCCGCTCCGGCGGCCCTGTTCGACGATGCGTTCCTCCGGCGGCAGCGATTCCTTCAGCGTGAGGGTCGTCAGGATCAGCGTGCCGGTCGTGATGATCGTCGCGCCGATGAAGGGCAGCACCGGGCCGTAATGGCCCAGCACCCCGCCCAGCGCCGGGCCGAAGATGAAGCCGGCGCCGAACGCGCCTTGCAGCAGGCCCAGCCCGTGCGCCCGCTGGTGGTCCGGCGTGATGTCGCTGACGTACGCCTGCGCGGTCGTGATGTTTCCCCCGGTGATGCCGTCCAGAATCCGGGCGACGTACAGCATGAACATCCCGCCTGTGACGGGCAGCGGCAGCCCCAGCGTTTCGAGCCACCCGCCGATCGGCCCCGCGAAGATGAACAGTATGAAGGCGGCCACCGTCCCGATCTGGCTGAGGATCAGCACGGGACGCCGCCCGTGACGATCCGACAGCCGCCCCAGCACGGGCGCGGCGATGAACTGCGCGCCGAAAAAGGCGGTCGCGAGCAGCGTCACCTGGAACACCGTCCCCCCGAACTGCCCCTCGGCGTACAGCGGGAGGATGGGCAGAATGACACCTGCGCCCAGAATATTCGTAAAGATGATCAGCAGGATAGGAAACAGCCGGTGGAAGTCGATGTCTGGGCCGGTGTCGGGCGGGGATGGGGCAGCGGCGTGTGGTGCGGTCAATGAAGGCTCCTTAAAACTGGGCGTGGAGATATCAGGGAATTATAGCGACCGGGCGTTCCGTAAAGCAACGCTCCGGGTAGGCGGGTAGCCCATCCGTCGGCCTCTCCGCCTTTCGATTTGGGGAATGAACCGCTCGCTCGCCGGTGCGGGGCATGTGTGCGTTGAGCGGCGGTCGGGTGGCCGGGGTTGTGATACCCACATCCGGGGGGCGACGTTCGCCGGGGTGGGCGAGTACACTATATGGTGTCAGAGTTTTTGCCGGATGGAGGTCCGTGGATCATGCTGTCTGAACGGGATGCGCTCGCCAGCCACACGCGCCCGCTGACCTGCGTCACCTGCGGGGGGCATTTCACACCCGGCCCGGCGGGGGGAACCTGCCCGCACTGCGGGACGCCCGGCTACGTCGACCGCGCCGGGTGGTACTTCCTGCCGCTGGGCTGGACGTGCAGCGTGTGCGGCGCGGTCAACAGCGGGGAGGATGACGGCGATGGAGCGATCTGCGCGGCCTGCGGGGCCAACCGGGGGCGGCTGCGCCATCCGGCAAAGGCCGGTTGGCGCGACGCCCCCTCACCGGAAAGAACCGATCCCGCCGCCGGGAGGCGAGCAGGTGAGCGGATCGCCCTGATCGCCGGGCTGGCGCTGGCCGGGGCGCTGGTGGGGTGGGGAGCCGTTGGGATGGCCCCCGCTGCGGCGGGGTGGTGGGCGGCGTCGGGCGCGGCGGCGTGGCTGCGCGCCTTCGCCGCGTCGCTGGCCGATTTACCCGGCCCGGACGACCCCGAATACACGTACCTGTTCGCGACCGTCGTCTTTCAGATCGCGCTGCTGCCCGTCGCGATCTATCTGCTGGTCCGCCTGATCCGCCGCCTGTTCCCCTGATAAACTTCACAGAATCCACATCTTATTCTTATGTGATTCCATTATGGATGGGGTATCGTGGTGTTCGAGGTAAGAAAATTATTCCTAATATTGTCTGAATAGTAAGAAAGGCATATAATGCTGGGCAGTGAGGGGGATTTCGTCAGCGAAAGGCAAATGAACTTGACAGCGAAGACACGATAGATTATATTTGTATATAGATTGTATAGTAGTTGTAGACTTTTGTCTCTGGTTTGTTGTGATACCCCAGCCAAAAGAAGGTACAGGTAAATGAGCGCAATCGAAGCTGTTGAGGAACTGCTTAATAGTTACGAGGAAGACGAAGGCGACGTTTTTTCCGACCGTGAGGTCGTTCCAGAGAACATCGACCACATCCCGGCTGATGACACCGTCAGCGTCTACTTCCGGCAGATGGCGGTCGAGCCGCTGCTGACCGCCGAGCAGGAGGTGGCGCTCGCCAAGCGCATCGAGCGCGGCCAGAAGGCCGCCGACCTGCTGGAGAAAAACCCCGATCTGCCCGACGAGCAGGTGCAGCAGCTTATGTACGCCATCAACGACGGGCAGGCCGCCCGCGAGCATCTGGGCCGCGCCAACACCCGGCTCGTCGTCAGCATCGCGAAGCGCTACCGCAATCAGGGTTTGCCGATGTCCGACCTGATTCAGGAAGGCAACGTCGGGCTGATGAAGGCGGTCGACAAGTTCGATTACACGATGGGCAACC
>CAZWUX010000091.1:0-13309 GCA_964637665.1 uncultured Anaerolineae bacterium | reverse complement strand
CCAGACAGTTCATCGTGTTGGCCGTGCCGATGTAGGGGCAGTTGCCGGGGGTCGAATAGAGGCGAGCGTTCCCCTCGGCCAGCTCTTTCTCGCTCAGGTCGCCGTCGAGAAACGCGGCGCGCAGGCGCTTCGACTCGGCGAACGCGATGGTCGGCACGGCTGGCCCGGCGGACAGGTGGATGGCGGGCATCCGCAGCCGGGCGGCGGCCATCAACATCCCCGGCGTGATCTTGTCGCAGTTCGAGATGAGGACCAGCCCGTCGAAAATCGGGTGGCCGGAGATCGTCGCCTCGATCGAGTCGGCGATGATGTCACGGCTGGGCAGGATGAAGCGCATCCCGCCGCTGCCGACGGCCAGACCGTCAC
Organism: uncultured Anaerolineae bacterium; assembly: GCA_964637665.1. Taxonomy (GTDB): domain Bacteria; phylum Chloroflexota; class Anaerolineae; order Aggregatilineales; family UBA3940; genus CAZWUX01. The sequence continues at coordinate 12,943 of CAZWUX010000091.1, read as the reverse complement.
ATGGGCCGATGGTATGGAACTCGATGGGCAGACCACCCGCCGCCCGGACGCCCGCCTTGACCTTGTCTGCAACCTCGCGCTGCGATAGGTGGCCGTGATTGAACTCGTTCCACGAGTTTGCCACGCCGATGATGGGCTTATCCAGATCCTCGTAGGAATGCCCGGCGGCGATCAGGTGGCTTTTGAGCAGGGCGCGGGTGAAGGCTGGCAGGGTGCTGAGTCGGTTGGCCTGCATGATGGTGAGATTCCTCTCCTGATGTGGATCCACACGGCGCGGCTCCGGACTGTGGGAGCCGCGCCGTGAATTCGAGTCAGATCGGTCCGGTCCCCTTGCTGCGATGCGTCTACAACAGCGCCGTTTCCAGCTCGGCGTTGAGATCGTACGTCTCCAGCATGTCCTGGTAGGCTTTCAGGAAGATCGCGTACTTCTTGGCGTAGAAGTCCGCCACGTCCGGGTTGGGCGTGTATTCTTCCTCGACGCGGATGAGCTTCTTGACCTCTGCGAAGTTCTCATACAATCCTACGCCGACCCCGGCGCACTGCGCCGCCGCGAAGCAGTTCGCCTCCTGCTTGAGGCTGGTCGTCGTGATGCAGCGCCCGGTGATGTCGGCCAGCAGACGCATCCAGAAGGGATTGCGCGAGCCGCCGCCGATCACGTTGAGCGTGTCGAGCTCCTGCCCCCGGAACGTCTCGAAGCGGTCGAGCAGCAGCCGGATGTTGAACGACACACCCTCCAGCACGGCGCGGAACAGATGCTCGCGCCCGTGATTCAGGCCGATGCCGGTGAAAACGCCGCGCGCATTCAGGTTGTTATAGGGCGCGCCGCCCGGTCTCATGTACGGGAGGAAAACGATCGTGTCCTCGCTCAGAGGGATCTTGCTTGCGAGGTCGCTGGCGACCTCGTAGAGGTTGACGCCCTCCGGGTCTTCCTTGCCGAACAGCGTCTCTTTCGCCCACTGCTGCGCGATCGCGCCCGTGTACATCACGTATTGGGAGTGATTCAGGCCGGGCACGAGATGGTTGTGCACGATGACCTTCGTCTCGAAGTCACCGATGGGTTCCGTTTCGATGGTGCCGCCCCACGAGGCGGACCCGATGTAGAAATACGCATCGCCGGGTTCGAGGGCCGCTGCGCCCGCCGCCGCCGCCGGGCCGTCGCCGGAGCCAACCACCACCGGGATGCCCTCCACGAGGTTGAGTTCGTCGGCGGCCTGTTTGGTGAGGTGCCCCATCACGTCGATGGATTCGTGAAGCTCCGGGAAAAGATCGCGTGAGAGTCCGGCGGCCTCGAACATCTCATCCGACCACGTCCGCTTCTTCATGTCGAGCGTGCAGCCCAACGCCTGATCGGTGTAGTCGGTGGCGAAATTGCCCGTCATACGCATCGCGATGAACTCTTTGGAGTGGAGGAACTTATACACGCGGTCGAAGACTTCCGGCATGTTGTCGCGGTACCACATCACCCGGAAGATGGAATACAGCTCCGGGTTGTGGCCCTGCATCGTGATCCGGTAGAACTCCTCGTAGCCGCCGAGCGCCTCGAACACCCGTGCGACTTGCTCCCCGGCGCGCGCGTCCGCCCAGATCGGGACGCGCTCCTGAAGCAGATTCCCTTCCTTATCGACCGGGACCTGCCCCATCATCTGCCCGCTGAAGGAGATCGCCGCGATGTCACTCGCTCGAACCCCGCTCTGCCCGATCAGCGTGCGGGTCGACTCGACGACCGCGTTCCACCAGTCGTCGGGTGACTGTTCGAGCCAGCCCGGTCTCGGATAGTATGTCTCGTACTGCGTGTAGGCGCTGCCTACCAGCGTCGCATCCCGCTGGAAGATGGCCGCCTTCGCCCCGGTTGTGCCAATGTCGTAGGTGAGCAGCAAGTCTGCCATGATCGGCCTCCTAGTCTGAGTGATTGCCTGCCAGTGTGTGCCCGTCAGCAGCTAATGTTACGTGTTTCGTGTGATGGACCCGCCCGGCACGCGGGCCGCCTCTTCCAGCTCGCGGCGGATACCCGCTCCGGTCAGCGTGCAGACGCGGGCGGCCCCGGCTTCCAGCAGGGCGCGCGCCTGCGCGGACGAGTCGACGTGGCCCATCGCGACGACGCCCATCCCATCGCCCGCCGCTCCGGCGAGCAGGGCAACATCGTCTACCGTGCCTTCCGGGAAGCCGCCCGGCGTGAATCCGGTGCTCGTCACGATGATGTCGATCCCGGCTTCCGCCGCCATCCCCACTGCGCGGATTTTCTGCTCGTGGGTCAGCGCGCCGACCTCGACGATCAGCTTCGTGGTCCGCCCGCCAGCGGCGCGGACCAGCGCCGCCATCTCGGCCTCCGTCTGCTGGTATAATCCCTCGACGAACGGCCCGACGGCCATCAGCATCATGATCTCGTCGGCCCCGTTCTCGACGGCGTCCTCGATCTCCAGCGCTTTGATCTCCGGTGGATACGCCCCGATGGGGTAAGCCACCGCCGCCGTGACGTGGAGGGGCGCGCCCCGCGCGTGGGATGCGGCGAGGGCCACGTTGACCGGGTTCACCACGACGACGGGCACGCCGACGTGCGCGGCCTCCAGACACAGCAGGCGGATGTCGGCCTCCCGCGCATCGACCGCCAGATTGGCGAACTCCAAACGGGCCGCGAGACCCTGCTCGCCGAGCGTCTCTCCGGTCACAGCGCGATCTCCATGCCGCGATTGCGACGGGCGATGTACTCATCGATGATGTCGAACGCGGCGAGCGAGTGGATGTTGCTCACGCCCAGCGCGAGGAACGCGTCAACCTGCCTGAGCGTCGTGATGCTGCCGGAGGGGTGCAGGTCGAAGGCGTAGCCGAACACCCGCCGGATCAGCGCGACCTCCTCCGGCGACGTGCCCCAGCCGTAGCCCGTGTTCAGCTTGATGCGGATGCCCCCGCCGTGCCCGATCGCCCGGCACACGCCGACGATCTCCCGGTCGTTCAACAGCGTGGCCTGGATGACGAAGGCCAGCTCCAGCGGCCCCTCGAACTCGTCGACCAGCGCCCGGACCTCCCGCTCGACGAGGTCGTAGCGGTGTGAGAGGATCGCGCCGTAATTCAGGCACACGCACGACTCGTCGACGCCCGCTCCGGCGCAGTAAGCCAGATCGATCTGCTTCTTGCGCAGCGTGAAATTGCCGAGCGGATAGCTGATCGGGACGTGCAGCCGCATCCGGCCCGCCAGAATCTCGCGCGTCAGCCCGGCGTGGATCATCTCGACGTTGTACGCTTTGAAGGTGTACCCGCTCGCCAGCACCCTGTCGAGGTCGGCGCGCAGGTCGCGGGTCGTCTTGGCGATGCCAAGCGTGCCGTAATGAAACAGGGAGGCGAAATCGCGCACCTCTTTGCAATCCCTCGTCACAGGCATGGTGCTGCCTCCGGCTCAGGTGGCTAAACGGCCCTGAACCTCGCTACCTCCGGGTTGAGCTGGTTGATGCCCGCCGGAATCTCTCCACGCATCACCTGCCGGTACGCCTCGACGAGCGCCATGTCCATGTTTTCCAGCGTCTCGGCGGTGTAAGCTGCGATGTGAGGGGTCACGATCAGGTTGTCGAGCCGGTAGACCTCTTCGCGCTCCGGGAACGATTTGTCATATACGTCGACGGCTGCGCCTGCGAGCCTGCCCCCGGCCAGCGCGTCGAGCAGCGCGGGTTCGTCGACGATGCCCCCACGCGACGTGTTGATCAGGTAGGCGCCGGGCCGCATACGAGCCAGCTCATCGGCGCCGATCAGGCCTTCCGTCTCCCCCAGCAGCGGGACGTGAATCGTGACGATGTCCGACCCGGTGACGAGTTCGTCCAGCGAGACATAGCGGTAGCCGAGCGCCTGCGCAGCGTCGTCGTCGGGATACGCATCATAAGCCAGAACATCCATGTCGAAGCTCAGCGCGCGCCTGATCACCGCCTGCCCGATCTGGCCGGTGCCGATCACGCCGAGCGTCTTGCCCCACACGTCGTGGGCCAGAATCTTGCTCCAATCCCGGTGCTTGATCTGGTTATGGGCGAGGCATATCCCCCGCGACAGGGCGATGATCAGGCCCAGGGTCATGTCTGCTACGGCGCTGTCGTTCATGCCCGGCAGGTTAGTGACGACGATGCCCGCCGCCGTCGCCGCCGCGATGTCGATGTTGTCGACGCCCACGCCATGCTTCGAAACGATTTTCAGCCGGTCGGCGTGGGAGATGACCTTCTCGGTGACTTTGTCCGTGCCCACGATGACGCCGTCATACCCGGCGATCAGATCGCACATACGTGTCTCGTCGAAGGCGGCCTCATGCTCCGGTCTGTCGACGGTGAGATCGGGGAAGGATTTGAACGTTTCCATCGCCCGGTCGCTCGCGTAGCCGAAGGATCGGGCGGTGATCAACAGGTTAAACATGCAGCGGCTCCTGATCGTGTCAAGGACTGCACCTCCTTGCCGGAGGGGCTTCACCTGACAGCCCAACCGGATGAGGGCTGCCAGGTGAAGGCGAGGAAGGGTGATTAACGTGCTACACCTGTGCGGCCATCTCAAACAGGCCCTCGCGGGCGAACGCCTCCCGGATGCGCTCACTCGTCGCTTCGTCGACGGGGGAGTAGGGGCGTCGCGGGAAGCCCGCGTTGATGCCGCGCATCTTCAGCACCTCATAGCAGACCACGAGCGTCGGCGCGTATTTCAGGATGGCGCGGGCGCGCAGCACGCGAATCTGCGCCTGACCCGCCGCCCTGCCGTCGTTCGACTCGAGCGCGGCCCACAGCTCGGCCATACGCTCCGGCCATACGTTCGCCAGCCCGGAGATGATGCCCGTCGCCCCGGCCTCCACTGCGGCGGCGGCGATGGCCTCAGTCCCCACGATGTGGATGAAGTCCGGGTTGTCCACCGCGTCGAGAAACTGGCAGAAGGTGATCAGGTCGAACGAGCTGTCTTTTATCCCCATCAACCCTTCGTCCGCCAGCGTCTTGATCATCTTCGGGCTGAGCGGGTTGTTGGACAGCCCCGGATTGTTGTAGGCGAACACCGGGATGTCGACCGCCCCGATCAGCGCGCGGAAGTAGTCGAGCAGGTCCTTCTCCGGGTAGCGGTAGTAGTAGGGCGGGATGGCGCCGACGCCGTCCGCCCCGATGGACTCGGCGTGGCGGGCGAGTTCGACGGCCTGAGCGGTGTTGATCGCGCCGATGTGGACGATAACCGGCACGCGGCCCGCCACCTCGTCGACGACGACTTCCGCCACGCGCTTACGCTCCTCGACCGTCATCAGCGGGCCGGAGCCATAGGTCCCGACCGGGTAAAAGCCCTGTACGTTCGGCGTCAGGAAGCTGATGATCTCGCGCTGCGCCGCCTCGTCGAAATTCCCGTCCTCGTCGAAGGCGGTGATGACCGGTGGAATGACTCCCGTGAACTTCTTGGCCATTGCATTAAACTCCTTCATGTTGTTGGTAGTGGGTTACAGGAGAGGCTGGAGCCTCAGACCTCCGCTACGGCGGTGACCGGCGAGGCTTCGAGTGCCTCGATGCGGAGTGGAAACAGAAACAGCCGGGCGATTTGCCGGTCTTTCACCACTGCCAGATTGGCATCTTCCAGCAGAATCAACGGCTCGGAGCGATCCAGCAGAACGTGATGGACCGGGAACCCGGTCTTACGTGCCGCGTCGACGTTCTCGATAGAGATGAAGTCGACGCCGATGCAGCGCAGGTTGGGATAGGCCGCCAGAAAACGGGCGGCCTCGACCGCGAGGCCCGGCGTATGGTGAATGTACGCTTCCCGGTCGCCATCCCGCTTCGCGGAGAAGCCGCTGCGGATCAGCAGCGCGTCCGCCTCTGCGATCTGGCCCTCGTACGGTGTGAGGTCCGACCGCGTCACCGGCTCGAAATCCCCTTTGGGGGCATCAACGAGCAGCACGTTCGAGAAGACGAATTCGCCGATGTCAAAGTCGAGTATCCGCCGCCCGTCCTCGTTGAAATGCCAGGGGGCGTCGATGTGCGTGCCGGTGTGAGCGAACAGCTCGATGTAGCTCGTGTTGCTGCTGCGCCCCTCCGCGATTCTGGAGCGCGGCACGACCTGCGGCGGTTTCAGGCCCGCCTCAAGCGCCGTCAGCTTTTCGCTGATGGGGTACGATAGCTCAACGTACATGTTCTGCCCTCTCGCGGTAGGTGATGAGCCGCTCGCGCAGCGGGGTAGCGGTGAAGTCGAGTTCGTCCTGTAAGCGGGACCAGCTTACGCGGGCCGGGATGCCGTCGAGCGCCCGGTCGCCGCACGAGACGTGCAGGTCGCGGCCTATCGCCTCAAGCTCGCGGGCGAGGTCCGCCACGCACCACGACTCGCTGGGGAGGTGGTAAATCCGGTGATCCAGCCGTTCGGCCTCGACGAGCGCGGCGATGGAATCCGCGATCTCCTCGTAGTGGGCGAGGGGGATCACCTCGTTCTCCGCGAACGTGATCGCGATCGTGCCGCCGGTTGGCAGCAGGTTGAACATGTCCGTCCGCCACGCCGAGGTCGGGCTTGGCTCGCCGGGGCCGACGATGATGGACATCCGCGCCGATACGAACTCGAACGCGCCCAATTCCGCGAGGCTGGTGCCCAGCTTCTCGACGAAGCGTTTGGTTTCCCCGTAGAACTCGTCCGGCTGGGAGGGTTCGGTCTCGTCGAAGGTGCGATCCGACCCCGGTCGCCCGCCGATCGCGTTGAAGGAGCTGCCGAAGATGAAGCGTTTGACGCCGCGATCGCGGCAGAGTTCCATCAGGTTCAGCGACCCCATCACGTTGACGCGCACCGCCCAATCCGGGTGCTGCCGGGAGGCTGTGTTGAGCATCGACGCCAGGTGCACGACCGTCTCAATCGGGTGGGCCTCGAAGATCGCCGCCAGGCTATCTTTATCACCCACATCGCCGACAAGGCTTATATAGTCTTTCGTGTCGTACTCCTTGCGGCTCACGCTGGCGACCTCCCGCCCCAGCGCGGTGAGCCGCTGGCATAACGCCTGCCCGACGTACCCGTTGCCGCCTGTCACCAGAATCATGTCCGGGGGGGCCTCCGGCTACGGGTGGTCGACGACGAGCGGCTGCCCGTCCCGCATGACGACGATCTTGTGGAAGTTCTCCTTGCCAAGGCCGATGAACGAGTAGTCGCGCTCAGCGGCGGCAGGGAAGACGCCCAGGAAAATGAACGGCTCATCACCCGTATTGACGGTGCGGTGCGCCCACTCGGAGGGGATGTAGTTCAGGTTACCGGGCAGCATGTCGCTCACAAACACGTCGCCTTCCCGCGTTTGCAGCAGCAGCTTGCCCTGCCCCTTGAGCGTGATGTACACCTCCGGCGCGTTCACCGGGTCCGTGTGGAAGTGGCCCTTCGTCATGAAATACTCATCCCCCACGACGCCCGGATGGATGACCGTCATGCACGGCATGAGGTGCCCGCCGCTGTCAGGCAGCGGGGCCATCCACACCTGCACGATGGTCGGGTTCCCGTGATTAAGAGCTTCTGCGACAGCCTCCTGATCGCAGAAGCAGTCGGCCATGTCCTTGAGCGTGCGCTCGATGACGAGGTCGTTCGGCTCAAAGCCGGGAGGCTCTACCGCGTAGTCGACGTTGAAGGGTTGGAACGGCGTCATGTCTGCCCCTTTCGTGGGCTGAGGGTTGGCCGGGTCACTTGATCCGCTGGTTGAACTCGATCTTCTCGCCGTCCGGTCCGCGCACGTTGAAGTACTTCACGCCGTTTTCCCAGAAGGGCAGGAACACCGGTTCCTCTTCCAGGGGGATTAACCCCGCTTGTTTCAGTTGATCGTAGGCGCTCGCGGCATCCAGTACGTCGAAGGCAATATGGTCGATGTGCCCATCAGCCCTCTGTCCGATCTCGGCCAGATCGTCGCCGAGCAGGCGGTAAAGCTCCAGCGTGAAGCCTGCCCGCTCCATCATGCTGATGACGATCGCCTCGTCCCCGGCGGGTATCTCGGCGAGCATCGTCTCCGCGAAACCGAGCCGCTCGTAGAACGCGCGCGAGCGGTCCATATCCGTCACCGGGACGCCCAGATGCGCCCAGCCGCCCAGATTCGTGCCGCGCCGCGCTGGGTCGAGGTCGAGACGCTGGTTGAACTCGACCTTCTCCCCGACCGGCCCACTCAGAAAGACGTATCGCACCCCCGCCGTCCACACGGCGGGCAGCGCGACGGGGCCATCTGCCGTCGACTCGTCGAGCATCGCCCCGGCGGCGCGGGCGTCGTCCAGCGCGCCCTCGATGTCGAGAACGTCCAGCGCGAAGTGGTCGATGTGGCCGTGCCCGCGCGTCCCGACCTCGGCGAGGGCCTCCCCCACCAGCTGGTAGAGTTCGAGCGTCACGCCATCCCGCGTGAGGAAGGCGACTCGAATATCGCCCTCGTCCGTCACCAGCGTCGGCTCGTGCTGGACCGTGAAGCCCAGGATATCGACGTACCACGCTTTCGACCGCTCGATGTCCGTCACCGGGATGCCGAGGTGCTGAGCGCCTTGCAGATTCCCATCTAACAACATGTCAAATCCTCCCGATCAGGCTAACCGCGCCTCTGCCGCAGCATGTCGATGACGACGGCGATCGTCAGCAGTGCGCCTGTGATGCTTTGCATGAGGAACGGGTCAATTTCAAGGTGGATGCCCGCGTTGGATATGAGCGCCATCAGCAGCGTACCCAGCACCGTGCCCAGCACTGACCCGCGCGCCCCGCTCAGGCTCGCGCCGCCGATGGCGGCGGCGGCGATGGCCGTCATCTCGTATCCCTGCCCGATGGTGGGTACGGCGGATGACAGCCGGGCGCTCAGCAGGACACCGGCTATTGAGCACAGGAAGGCCGCGAGCACGTAGATCCCGTACACGTTGAGCCGCATCTCGATGCCGCTCAGGCGGGCGACCTCCTGGCTGCTGCCGATGACGAAGATGTTGCGCCCGAAACGTGTCTGGCGCAGGACAAACGTGATCGCGGCGACGACGATCAGCCAGACGACGACCAGCGCAGGGATGCCCAGCACGTCCAGCCGGGCGAAATCCGTGAAGACCACCGGCAGGCTGGAGATCGTCTGCGCGCCGCTGATGAGCTTGATGATGCCCCGGATGACGATCATGCTGCCCAGTGTGGCGATGAAGGGTGGCAGCCGAACGTCGTAGATGATGAAGCCGTGATACAGCCCGACCGCCGTCCCCGCCGCCACCGCGATGAGGATCGCGGGCAGGATCGCCATGTTGCCCCGCGTCTCACTCATCAGCACGGCGGTGATCATCGCCGACAGACCGGCCAGCGAGCCGACGCTCAGGTCGATGCCGCCGGATATGATCACGATCGTGCTGGAGATGGCGATGATGCCGATCACGGCGGACTGCCGGAAGATGTTACCGACGTTGTAGGCCGTCAGGAAGGTGTCGGTTAGCAGGGCCATCACGATAAAGATGAGGACGTTGATCGCAAGCAGGAGCATCTCCGTTGTGAAGTGAAACTTCCTGTGGCCGCCCCGATCTGCCAGCTTTTCCGGCGGCTCGCTCTTGCGGTGCGTGTGGTCAAGTGGCACTGCCATCGACTGCTCCTTCTAACCGGCCTGACTGCTGGCCGTGATCTTCGACGCAATTCTGAGTAATTGTTCTTCGTCCGCTTCGCTGGCCGGGACCTCCCCGGCGATCTCGCCCTCGGCCATCACCAGAATCCGGTCGGCCAGCCCGATGACCTCCGGCAGGTAGGACGAGCAGAGGATGATGGACTTGCCGCGTTGAATCAGGGCTTCGATGAGGCGGTAGATCTCGACTTTCGCGCCGACATCCACTCCGGTCGTCGGCTCGTCGAGCAGCAGGATATCGGCATCGCGGCACAGCCACTTGGCGATGGCGACCTTCTGCTGGTTACCGCCGCTCAGGTTGGCGATAAGCTGGTTGACGGACGGCGTGCGGATGTTCAACTCGTCGACGAGGCGCTGGCTGCGCGCCATCTCCTCCCGCCGCCGGATCACGCCCAGCGGCGCGATCTGCTCGTAGGAGGCGACGTTGATGTTATGTGTGACGGAGAGCACCACCGCCAGCCCCTGCGATTTGCGGTCCTCCGGCACCAGCCCGATACCGTGTCGCATGGCAGCGGTTGGGCTGTCCATCGCCACCCGGCTGCCGTGCAGGTAGACTCCCCCGGCGTCGACCCGCTCCGCGCCGAAGACGGCGCGCAGCACGTCCGTGCGGCCAGAGCCGACCAGCCCGAACAGGCCCAGCACCTCGCCCCGGCGCAGGGAGAAGCTGACATCCCGGAAATTCGGCTCGCGCGTCAGGCCGCGCACCTCCAGCACGACCTCGCGCGGCTCCGTGTGTTGGATGGCGTACATCTCGTCGAGGTCTCTCCCGACCATCATCGCGATCAACTGGTCCTCATCGACCTCGTCGATGGGGTGTGTCCCGACCACACAGCCATCCCGCAGGACGGTCACGCGGTCGCACAGCTCGAATATCTCTTCGAGCCGGTGAGAGATGTAGATGATGCCGAGGCCCTCGGCCTTCAAGCGGCGGATGAGGGCGAAAAGCATGTTCGTCTCTTCGGTGGTGAGACGAGCGGTTGGCTCGTCGAAGATGACGAAGCGCGCCTCATCGCGCACGATCTTGGCGATGGTGACCATCGCCTGCTCGCCGGGGGATAGATCGGCGATTTTCGACTGCGGATCGACCTGAATGCCGAGGCTGGTGAGCGTCTTTTCGCTCTCCGCGTACACCTTCTTCCAGTCCACCGAACCGAGCGCGCGGATCGGCAGTTTGCCCACGAAGAAGTTCTCGCCGACGGAGAGTTCGGGCGCGATCATCACATCCTGATAGACCGCGCTCAACCCGAGGTTCCGGGCGTCGATCGGGCTGTGGATGGTGATAGGCTGATCGTCGAGATAGATCGCGCCGGAATCCATCTGGTGGACGCCCATCAGGATTTTGATGAGGGTTGACTTCCCCGCGCCGTTTTCCCCGACGAGCGCGTGGACCTCGCCGCCGGTGACGGTCAGGCTGGCCTTGTCGAGCGCCTGGACGCCGGGGAACCGTTTGGAGACATTCTCGATCCGAAGGACTTGTTGGCTGCTCTCACTCACCATACAATCCTTAGTGGGAGGCCTCCAGGGGGGTCCGGGAAGCCGGACCTCCCTGGGGGCTGGTTTCTATTTATTAACCGGGATAGTGTGACTAGCGCTTCAGCAGCGTGGGGTCGAGCAGCGCTGCCATGTCAGGCTCGTCCATGTTGGCAGGGGTCACGACCGAGGCAGGCATGTTGACCTCGTCCGGCGCCTCTGTGCCATCGATCAGGTACGCAGCCGCACCCATCGCGGCGTTGTAAGCCTGGTCGTACGGGGTCTGGACGATGAGCGCGTCGAGGTAGCCGTTGCGCATCCCCTCGATCTCCGCCGGGTCCGAGTCGACTGCTACCCCGACCAGGGTATCGGCGCGCCCGCTTTCCTCAATGACGCGGACGATCGCGTCACCCGTGACGTTGTTGCCACCGAAGAAGCCGACGAGTTGATCGCCGTAGGTGGCAAGCTGCGCCTCCATGAGCGAGATGCCGTTGTTCACGTCGTTCTCGTTGTACTGGGTCTCCAGAATGGTGAGTTCGGGGGCCAGTTCCTGCAGTGTGTCGCGGAAGCGGTCCAGTTTCTCTTCCAGGACCGGGACGACGACGGACATGTGCATCCCGACGACGCCGTCCATCGGCAGGTCTTTGGCGACCATCGCGTCGTAGAACGCCTGCGCGGCAAGCTCGCCCTGCTGCGGCTGATCGCAGAAGTACAGCGTGCCGAAGTCCTCACCCGGCAGGTCGACGCCGAGGCTGATCAGGTTCACGTAGATGCCCATCCCGGTCGCATCCTGAATGTACGGGGCGACCGCGTCCGGGTAAAGCTGGCCCATCAGGATCGCGTCGGGCTGCTTGGCGATGACGCCTTCCAGAATGCTCATATACTCATCCTGCGAGGCTTCCAGCGCCGGTCCCTGATACTCGTACTCGACGGACACACCGTATTGGTCTTCGATGTCCAGGATCGCGTTTTCGACGCCGATGCGGACGTACTCCCCCCAGTAGCCTGATTCGGTCGAGGGGGTCAGATAGACGATGTGGAGTGTTTCGGGTGTTTCGGCGGCAGGCTCCTCAGTCGGTTCCTCTGCCGCTGCTTCCTCAGTCGGTTCCTCCGCTGCCGGTTCCTCCGCCGCAGGCTCCTCGGCGGGTTCTTCGGCGGCAGGCTCCTCAGTCGGTTCCTCTGCCGCTGCTGGTTCCTCCGTCGGCGTCTGGGCGCAGCCCGCGAGCGGAACGATGATCAACGTCAGAAGAAGGGTGAACAGAAGTAGCTTCTTAGACATGGTCCTCCTCCGTGTAGAGGTAGTGAGGTAGTGGATATCTAAACGGCTGCCATCTTCAGGCAATTCTCTCCTGTCTCCACCTCCTTCGTGTTGCTTGATGGTCGGCTTTCATGCACTTGAATTGACCAGCCGTACCTGGAAGCGGCTGCGATCACCCCGATGCCAGGAGACGGCATACTCAAGTGGTGTTCCGTCTTGCAGATACATCGTGCCTTTGATCAGGCTCAGCGCGGCGCCCGGCTGCACTTCCAGCAGCTTCGCAGTGGATTCGCTTGCGTTGACGCTCTCTATCGTCCGGACGCCCTCGGCGATGTGAATCTCGTACTTGGTTGCCAACGTGCGGTATAGGGACTGCCGCCGGAAGTCCTCTTGCAGCAGACCGGGGCACAGCCGCTCTGGAATGTGAGTGATGCCAAGCATGATCGGCTCGCCGTCGACAATACGGAGGCGTCTCATGAAGATGATGCTCTCACCTTCTGGCACGCGCAGATACTCCGCCACCTCGTCGGCAGCCGGGATGGCCTGCAGATCGAGGACGCGGGCGAAGACATCCTGCCCGCTCTTGATCGCGTCTTCGTAAAACCCGCTCAACGACTGCATCATCTCCCGGTCGTACTTGACGCCGGTGATGAAGCTGC
>CAZWUX010000090.1:12868-13400 GCA_964637665.1 uncultured Anaerolineae bacterium | reverse complement strand
ATCATCAACGAGCCGACGGCGTCCTCGCTGGCCTACGGGCTGGACAGCAAGAAGGACGAGACGATCGCCGTCTACGACCTGGGCGGTGGGACGTTCGACATCAGCATTCTGGACGTTGGCGACGGCGTGTTCGAGGTGCGGTCGACCAATGGGGATACCTTCCTCGGCGGCGACGACTTCGACGAGCGCATCATCGACTGGATTGCGGATGAGTTCCTGCGCGAGAACGGCATCGACCTGCGCAACGACAAGCCCGCGCTCCAGCGGCTCAAAGAGGCGGCTGAGAACGCAAAGAAGGAACTCTCCACCAAGATGGAGACCGAAATCAGCCTGCCGTACATCACGGCAGATGCCAGCGGCCCGAAGCACCTCCAGATGACGCTGACGCGCTCCAAGCTGGAGCAGCTTGTCGACGATCTGATCGCCCGCTCGCTGGAGCCGTGCAACAAGGCAATAACCGACGCCGGGGTGAGTAAGTCCGACATTGACGAGGTGATTCTGGTCGGCGGCATGACGCGTATGCCCGCCATCC
>CAZWUX010000090.1:0-12858 GCA_964637665.1 uncultured Anaerolineae bacterium | reverse complement strand
TCAGTGACTTCTTCGGCAAGGAGCCGCACAAGGGCGTGAACCCCGACGAGGTCGTTGCGCTCGGCGCTGCTATCCAGGCAGGTGTTCTGGGCGGCGACGTGAAGGACGTGCTGCTGCTCGACGTGACGCCGCTGACGCTGAGCGTCGAGACACTGGGTGGCGTCGCCACGCCGCTCATCGAGCGGAATACGACCATCCCGGTGTCCAAGAGCCAGATCTTCAGCACGGCGGCGGACAACCAGTCGCAGGTTGAGATCCACGTCGTGCAGGGTGAACGCCCGATGGCGGCTGCCAACAAGTCGCTCGGCAAGTTCATTCTGGACGGTATCCCGCCCGCGCCGCGCGGCGTCCCTCAGATCGAGGTGACGTTCGACATCGACGCCGACGGTATTCTCAACGTCTCGGCTGAGGACAAGGCGACGGGCCGCGAGCAGAGCATCACCATCACGGCTTCGAGCGGCCTCGGCGAGGATGAGATCGAGCGCATGGTTCATGAGGCCGAGCAGCACGCCGAGGATGACAAGGCGCTGCGCGAGCTTCAGGAAGCCCGCAACAACGCGGATAACACCGTCTACTCGGCTGAGAAGCTGCTGCGCGAGCACGGCGATAAGCTGCCGGATGCCGCCAAGCAGACGACTCAGGAGAAGATCGAGGCCGTCCGGAGTGTGATGGAATCCGGCGAGGCGAGCACGATCCGCAGCGCGACGGATGACCTCATGCAGCAGATTCAGTCGCTTGGCGCGCAGATGTACGAGCAGCAGGCGGCTGGCCCTCAAACCGAAGCGCAGCCGGACCAGGAGCCGGGCGGCCCTGAGGATGAGGATGTCGTCGAAGGTGAGGTTGTCGAGTAGTCGACGCCCCGCCTTACGGCGTGAGACAAAACAATTCGGGGCCAGCACCCTTCTGATGCTGGCCCTTTCCTATTTCCTCTCCTGCCAGCGTATCCGGCGTCTGTATACATTCACTCCATTTCCAGCTCTGGTGGGGGTGAATGATCGGGCCGTAGGCCCGCCGGGCGCGGCCCGGATAGCGTGTTATGCAGACCGACAGGGCGCCATTCACTAAACAACTCACCGGCTCTACGCTATAATCTTGTCTGGCCTGATAGCAATAACTTACGATTGCACAGTTGCGATGGTGATGTAAATGGCAACGAATCGCGATTACTATGACATTCTGGATGTCTCCCGGAACGCCTCACAGGACGAGATCAAGAGGGCATTTCGCCAGAAGGCGCGGCAGTATCACCCCGACATGAACAAGGATTCGGGGGCGTCAGAGCGCTTCAAAGAGGTCAACGAGGCGTATGAAGTGCTGGGTGACAGCCAGAAACGTGCCGCCTACGACCGGTTCGGCCATGCGGGCGTCAACGCCAGTGGCGGGGTTGACCCGTTTACGGACTTCGGCACCTTCACGGACATCTTCGACGAGTTTTTCGGGGCCAGCGGCTTTCGAACATCGCGCCGCAGCACCCGGAACGCCCCCCGGCGCGGGCAGGACCTCCAGTACCGCCTGACGCTGGATTTCGAGCAGGCTATTTTCGGGACCGAGACGGAAATCGAGTTTGAACGCACCACCGTATGCCCGACCTGTGAGGGAAGCCGCGCCGAACCGGGCACGTCGCCGGAGCGCTGCACCGTGTGCAATGGCACGGGCGAGGTCCGAAACGTGCGGCAGACGTTTCTCGGCCAGATGGTGAACATTACGACCTGCTCGACGTGCAATGGCACGGGCGAGGTCGTCCCGCATCCGTGTAAGGAGTGTCGCGGGCGTGGGACCGTCCGCCGGAAGCGGCAGCTCGTCGTCAACGTGCCAGCGGGCGTCGATCAGGGCACGCAGATTCGCATCGGCGGCGAGGGGGAGCCGGGCGCGAACGGCGGTCCGCCGGGCAACCTGTATATCATCGTCTCGGTGCGCCCGCATAAATTCTTCCGCCGCCGCGACAACGACCTGTTCGTCAACCTCCAGATCAACGTGGCGCAGGCCGCGCTGGGGCACACGTTAAATGTGCCGATCCTGACGCCGGAGGGCGAATCGGAAACGGAACTCATCATCCCACGCGGCACGCAGTCCGGCAACGTCTTCGTCGTAAAAGGGCAGGGCGTGCCCAGGCTGCGCCGCGACGGCACCCACGTCGGGAACGGCGATTTGCAGGTGATGGTCGAGGTTGAGATTCCGACTCGGCTCACGCCGGAGCAGGAGGAGCTTTTCGGCGAACTCGCGGAGACGCTCGGCGAGGCCGTCATCCCACCCGCGCACGAAAAGGGCTTTTTTGACCGTGTGCTTGACTGGTTGGGTGGTGAGTAAACGCATATGCCTGCAGAATGGATCGAGGTTTCCCTGACGGTTGATGGGGAAGGGGCGGAAGCCGCTGCCGACGCGCTCCGCCCTTTCGTGCATCAGGGCGTCGTCATCGAACAGCTTTTTCCCGGCGAAGCGTGGGAGGATGAGCCGCTGCCGCCGGGATTGATGCGCGTTTCCGGTTATTTCAGTAACGACACGGAAGCGGCGGATAAGCGTCAGGCCATCGAGCGGACGCTGTATTACCTCGGACGGCTCTATGACAAGATTCCCGCGCCCACGTTTACGACCGTCGATGCGGATGCCTGGGCGGATGCGTGGAAACGGCATTATCACCCGGTGCGGGTCGGCGAGCACGTCCTCATCAAGCCTGCCTGGGTGGATATAACCCCGGAACGTGGCGACATCGTGATCGAGCTTGACCCCGGAATGGCGTTCGGCACGGGCACGCATCCGACTACGCAGCTTTGCCTGATGGCCTGCGAGTGGTTCGCCCGCCCGGCGACGACGATGGTCGATATCGGCACGGGATCGGGCATTTTGTCTATCGCAGCCGCCAAGCTGGGATGCTACCATGTGCTGGCGCTCGATACCGACGAGATGGCCGTTAGAGCAGCGCGGGAAAATATCGCCCGAAACGGTGTTGCCGACCGGGTGACGGCCCTGCATGGCTCAGTCGAGAGCCTTCAGGGGACCGGGCGGCACTTTAACCTCGGAATGGCCAACCTCACGGCCAAGATCATCAACGAGATCGCGCCGCGTGGTCTCCAGCACGCCATATGGCCGGGAGGCAAGTTTGTATTCTCAGGCATCATCGAAGATCAGGTGACGGAGGTCGTCGAGACGCTCAAAGCCATCGATCTCGACTTGCTGGGCAAGCGACAGATCGGCGACTGGGTGATGCTTATCACACAGAGGCGCAGCCCCCGGTGATGGCCGTCGAGGCGACCGGCAAACGAGGGCAGGCGCGCCCCGGCCTGTCGAGCGAGGCACAGCTTCGCGAGGTGCTTGCCGAATTCGGCATCCGCCCGCCGGGCCGGGTGTCGTTTTCTCTTGTTAGCCGGTGGGCCGCCAAGCACATATGGCGTGTGGATGCAGACGGCGAGGCTTGGGCTTATATTCGGATGCTGGTCGGCCCCGGCGAGGAGTTCCCGGACCGCTGGCGTCACATGCGCTTGAGCGGATTATTGCACGAGGCGCGCATCGGGCCGCGTGTGCTCGGCATCTCGGCGCAGAGCAACGCACTGGGCGGGCGTGCGGCGATCGTCGAGGCGGCGCTTGCGCCCGTCCCGCGCAAGGAATTGGAAGTGCGGGCGGCGGAGGGCATCGCGCTGTTCGCCCGCCTGCACGGCAATGCAGCGCTGCGCGATGCGCTGGAGAAGGAACTTACGGAGAGCGAGCGTAAGCGGCTCCAGCCGCTTAACCGGCTGTTTCGCGAGACCCGCGAGCGCTGGTTTGAGGCCGTTGTCGAGCGCTGGCTTGAGGCCGGGATCGCGGAGATCAACGAGCTGACCGAGGTGGTGGCCGAACTCATCAACCAGCTCGAGCGGATAGACTGCTGCGCGGAATCGCCTCAGATCATCGTCCCCGCCCACAACGATCCGAATGCGGGCAACTTCAAGACGAACCGGCGCGGATCGCTGCGGCTGATCGATTTCGAAGACATGGGGCTGAACCACCCTGTGGCCGATCTGGGGATGTTCCTGGCATGGTTCGCCGAACCGGAGGACTATCGCTCTCTTCTGTCACACTATGCGCTGCTGGAGCCTGACACGATCCTCGAAGAGATGGCGGTGTGGGTGCCCCTGCGCTACATCAATGTGGGCGCGCACTGGGCCGCCCGGCTTCTGCGCGCTAGAGACCTCGACACGTGGGAATTTGCGGTCGAGTCGATTGATGAATGGCTCGGTGGGGCGGCAGACATTGTGTTCGACAGACGCACCCCACTATGGCTCACCAGCGCGCTTCACGATGTGCGTACTTCGCTTATCGAACGCCGCCCATTTGGTTGACGATATACGTCACCCCAAACAAAAACTGACGCCCCACATGTGACGCCAGTTCTCGCTGAATATAACTCGTCTGAAACTGCCTGCCGCTTAAAGCGCCGGGCCGACGTGTTTATTCCTCGCCCTCCTGTCCGCGCTGTTTCTTGTACCGGTAGGTAATGCGACCCTTTTCAAGGTCGTAAGGGGACAGTTCAACCCGAACGCGGTCGCCGAGCAGGATACGGATGTAATATCTGCGCATTTTACCCGACAGGTAGGCTAGAACCTCCTGCTCGTTGTCCAGCTCCACCCGGAACATCATACCCGGCAGAGCTTCGATGACGGTGCCCTCAACCTCGATTTTATCTTTAGAACCCATATGGTCCTTTCATAAACTGTCCGCCCCGACCCGACTATTCCGAGAACTTGGACATGCGTCGGCGGATGCGGCGGAGCGCTTTCTTTTTCTGAATGCGGCGCAGTTCGCTCTTGCTGATGTACCAGCGCTTCCGTCGAACGGTGCTCAGAACGCCGCTCTTGGAAACTTCCTTGCGAAAACGCCTCAGAAGCTGCTCGTTTGACTCGCCAGGGCGAAGCTCGACTCGTGTCAACCTGCTTCACCTCCTCCCTGTTTAGAATAGTGTCAGGCCCACAGGCCCGTACTCGCCCTCACGTATGTTGATCGAACCTGAGCAACCGGGCTAAATCACGTCGAATTCGGCTACAGCCTCTTCGTCATCTACGTCATCCGCCGTGCCGGCATGTACCGCTTCGGCAGGGACAAACGCCGCGCGCTGTTCGGACGTGAGGTTTTTAATGCTTAACCCCATCCGCTGGCGGTGCGGCTCGAAGTTGACGATCTGTGCGACGACGTAATCGCCCGGAACGAGAACGTCCTCGACGCGAGCAGGCTGCGGATCGGATATCTCCGAAACGTGGAGCAGCGCCTCGATACCGTTCTCAAGCTCGACGAACGCCCCAAATGATACCACACGAGATACCGTTCCATCAACCAACTGACCGATGCTGTGGGTGCGCTCGATCTCAAGCCAGGGGTTAGGCTGGAGGCGTTTGAGGCTCAGCCCGATGCGCTGGCGATCGTGATCGAGCTGAAGGACGTGCGCCCTGATCTCCTCGCCCACTGATACGATCTCACTGGGATGTCTGACTCGGTGCCACGCCAGCTCCGATACATGGATCAGGCCGTCTGCGCCGCCGAGGTCGACGAAAGCGCCGAAATCCCGCAGGCTGCTGACTGTGCCCGTCACCACCTGGCCTTCGTGCAGCGTATCGAGCAAATCCTGTTTGGCCTTCTCGCGAGCTTCGCGCTGCGCCTGGCGCTCGGAAAGAACGAGGCGCCGTCTGTTGGGATTCACCTCGATGATCTTCAGTTCCAACTGCTGGCCGACGTACTGCTTGAGGTGGCCGATCCGCTCTTCATCGTCCAGACCACGCGGCAGGCCGACGATGTGCGAGGCCGGGACAAAACCGCGCAGCTCCCCATAAGGGACGATGACGCCGCCCCGGTTGGCTGCGATGACACGCCCGTTATAGAGCGTGCCCGCTTCCATCTGGCGGCAGGCGGTGTCCCAGTCCTGGCTGGCGAGCGCCTGCTGGATGGAGACGAGTAGATTGCCGTCGCGATCCTCCGTCTCCACAACCATTACGGTGATGCGATCTCCGACGTTGGCCGTGAACTCCCTGTCGAGCGACTCGACCTCGGTGCGTGGAACGACACCATCACGCTTAAGGCCCAGATCGACGATCAGCCCGTGATCGTCGTTCGCCAGAACGGTGGCCTCCAGCAAGTCGCCCCGCGATGCGTCTTCAATTTCTTCAAATGATTGCTCAAGCAGCGTGGCAAAATCGAGGTTAGTTTCATCCGAGGGCGAAGATTGCCGATCCATACGCCGTGTGTCTCCAGACGATATGTGATGCAGTCAGACAAGCCAAAACAGACCGCTCCTTTTGAGCGGTTAAACTCACATGAGGCACTGGCGTTCCTGTTCGTTACCCTTAAAGGGAGGCCAATGTGTTGGGAAGCTTGTGCAATCCTCGTATCTTATCAAGGGTATTCTAAACCTATGGTCAATAGTTTGTCAATGTCGATAGAGGGTGTTTCATAGCCAGAATGGGGAGTAAAGAGGATGGATTATAAGGCGCACCGGGGCATCCTTCCACGATGCCCCGGTGCCGCATTGTTTTGAGGGTGAGGAAAAGCGGCTTAGTCGCCGATAGGCTCGGCAACCGACGGCAGCCCGGCCAGTGCCATCGCGATCTCCTCTTCCGGGTACTCGTAGTTCTGAAGCTCCCCGGCGAGGTAGTCGGTGTAAGCCTGCATATCAAAGTGGCCGTGTCCGCTGAGGTTGAAGACGATGGTTTCCGCCTTGCCCTCTTCCTTGCAGCGGAGCGCCTCCCGGACGGCTGCCGCGATAGCGTGGTTCGACTCCGGCGCAGGGACGATGCCCTCGCTCCGGGCAAACTGGACACCGGCGGCGAAGACCTCAAGCTGTTCGAGGGCAATCGCCTCGATGGTGCCAATCTTGTGGAGATAGCTGACGAGCGGGGCCATACCGTGATAGCGCAGCCCTCCCGCATGGATGCCCGGCGGTACGAAGGCGTGGCCGAGTGTGTGCATCTTGACTATCGGGGCCATCCGGCCTGTGTCGCCATAGTCGTACGCATAGGGTCCCTTCGTCATCGAGGGGCAGGCGGACGGCTCGACGGCCAAGATCCGCATGTCTTGTTCGCCGCGCAGTTTTTGCCCGGCGAATGGGAACGCTATCCCGGCGAAGTTGGAGCCGCCGCCAGCGCACCCGATCACGACATCAGGATAATCGTCCGCCATTTCGAACTGCTTCTGCGTTTCAAGCCCGATGATGGTCTGGTGCAGCAGGACGTGATTCAGCACGCTGCCGAGACTGTAGCGGGTCTTGCCCGTCGGGTCCGTTACCGCCGCGACCTCAACCGCCTCTGAGATGGCGATGCCGAGCGAACCGAGCGAATCCGGGTTCTCTTCGAGGATCGCACGGCCAATGTTCGTCTCCTCGCTGGGGCTGGCGTGGACGGTGGCCCCATACGTCTCGATGAGGGCGCGCCGGTAGGGCTTCTGGTTGTAGCTGACCCTAACCATGAAGACTTCGCATGACATATCGAAGAAGGCGGCTGCCATCGAGAGCGCCGAACCCCATTGCCCGGCCCCGGTTTCGGTGACGAGCTTGTTGACTCCCTCTTCCTTATTGTAGAACGCCTGCGCGATGGCCGTATTCGGCTTATGCGAGCCTGCCGGGCTGACGCCCTCGTATTTGTAGTAGATGCGAGCGGGCGTATCTAACGCGGCCTCCAGCCCACGGGCGCGGATCAGCGGGGAAGGGCGGTAGATGCGATAAATGTCGCGCACCGGCTCTGGAATCTCGATCTCGCGCTCGGTCGTCACTTCCTGCATGATCAGCGCCATCGGGAAGAGCGGCGCGAGGTCATCCGGCCCGACCGGCTGTCCCGTTCCGGGGTGAAGGGGGGGCGGCAGCGGCTCCGAGAGATCGGCTACCAGATTGTAGTACGCCTCCGGCATCTCACTTTCGGGTAAAACGTACTTGCGTGTCTTTTCATCAGCCATTTGTCTGACTCCTCCTGTTGAGTGTATGTGACATCCACAGCACAGACTGTGATATTTTTCGTCAGGCCCCGCTGCGAGATGAGGACCTGGCCATCGCCCTGATCGGCAGCTTGGGGAACTGAGGATCCGTGCTGTAAAGTTGCGATAACCCCTCTCCTTTCAAAGCGGCGTGTGAGCCGCCGTTTGCGTTTTTAACGATAAAGATCGATCACATGCTCGGTTAGCAGGCTGGTCAACCCCATCGCCTCCCGCGCCTGGGCGACCGTCTCCTGCGCGATGGGGCGCGCGCGCTCCGCGCCTTTCCGCAGGATGTCGACCACATCGTCGGGCCGCTCTTCGAGGAAGCGACGGCGCTCGCGGATGGGATCGAGGAAGGCGTTCAGCTTCTCGACAAGTACGCGCTTGCACTCGACATCGCCGATGGTGCCCGCCCGGTAGCGCTCCTTAAATTCCTCCACCTGCTCTTTGTCGTCGTTGAACAGATCATGATAGATGAACAGCGGATTGCCCTCCACCGTGCCCGGATCGGTGGCGTGGATGCGGTTGGGATCGGTATACATCTGCATCACCTTCTTGCGCACCGTGTCGGCGTCGTCGGACAGCATGATGGCGTTGCCGAGCGATTTGCTCATCTTGGCCTTGCCGTCGATGCCGACCAGCGTGGGCGTATCCTCCGGGATCATGGCATCCGGCTCCGGGAACACCTCGTCGAACCGACTGTTGAAGCGGCGGGCGATCTCGCGCGTCACCTCGACGTGGCTGGCCTGATCCTTGCCGACGGGCACGAGGTCGCCCTTCACGATCAGGATGTCGGCGGCTTGCAGCACCGGGTAGTTCAGCAGCCCGGCGGAAGGCTCCGTGATGTGAAGGTTCTGCATAACCTCTTTGAGGGTGGGCACCCGCTGCAAACGGGGCACCGTCGTCAGCATCGAAAACAGCAGGGTTAATTCCGCCGTTTCGGGCACGTCTGACTGCATGTAGTGCGTCACCTTGTCAGGCTCGATCCCGGCGGCATAATTGTCGATCACGACATCAATGGCGCTCTGCCGCGTCCTGAGTACGTCCTCTTTTTCAGGATGCGTGGTCAAGGAGTGATAGTCCGCGACGAGCAAAAATAGATCGTACTCGTCCTGAAGCTTCGCGCGGTTTTGCAGCGTCCCAACGTAGTGCCCGAGATGCAGTTTCCCGGTTGGCCGGTCGCCTGTGAGAATACGTTTCTTGCTCGCTTCACCCATAATGTGGTGTGTGACTCCTGTGTTACGGTCTGATGTTCGATAACAAAAAACGCCCGCCCCTGCCAGCCTTGCTGACCAGAAGGGCGAGCGGTTAAGCCCGTGGTGCCACCTTCGTTAAGCCGTAACCCCTATCAAACAAAAAACCCGGCGTGATGCGCGGGTGGGATTGCCAGCTTCACTCGATCAGGTACGCGCAGTTTAGTCTGCTTGATACCCTGCGCCCTGGTAACGGAGGCGTCTCCGGCCAAGACTACTGGCTCGCACAATGAGCGTTTGCCCTGGCAACTCCCCGGCCCATTCGGCCTCTGCAAGCGTACCGCCTTCTCAGCAACCGGCGGTTCTCTGAACGCTGCGTCCGACGCCTACTTTCCGGATCGTCGTCTTTCGTTATTCGATTGACACCGGTCAGTCTAGCAGATTTCGACAACAGAGTCAAGGACGATCGGCGCTGGATTACGGCAGGTGCGGATGCCCTCCGCTCAACTTTGACACGTTCCGCTAACGCACCATATAATGGGCTACTTGATCGGGCCATAAGCTGTTTTTCGCACACTTCAATGGAGATACGATGCCAACAGAACCCCTTCGCAACGAGCTACTAACCTGGGAAGACGTTGATGTGTTGATCGACGTGCTGCTGGGGCAGCTCCGCGAGGCCGGCCCGTTCGATGCGCTGGTGATGATCACGCGAGGTGGCATCATCCCTGGAGGGATGATCTGCGAGGCACTGGACATTCAGGACGTGCTGACGGCTGCCGTGCGATTTACACCGGGGCTTGACAACGAGCCGCTGGCTGCATGGCCGCAGTTTCTACAGTTTCCCCACGACAAGCTGCTGGAAGGCCGCCGCACGCTGATCGTGGACGACGTATGGGGCAGCGGGCGCACGAATACGGCGGTGCAGGGCCGCGTAAAGGCGGCGGGCGGCCAGCCCGCGTCCTGCGTCTTGCACTTTAACCCGTATCGCTCCCTGTTTAACAAAGCCCGGCCTGACTACTTCGCCGCGACGACAGATGCGTGGATCGTCTACCCCTGGGAAACGGACCGGGGCATCGATCACATTCCCAGCGGCCCTGTCGGCCAGAATTGAATCGACCCGGCGGTGGACGATGAGTGTGCTCCCCGAAGACCCACTGCTGCTTGCTACAGGCGGGATACTGCTGCTACTTGCCCTGGTGGCAGGCGGGTTTATCTTTGTAGAGGTTTTGCGGCTCATCCGTGATCTGCTGGCGAGCCAGCCGAAGCTGCCCGCACAGCGCAGCTTCACAGGGGGTGATCTTCTGCAGGGGGCAGTGCGCGGCGGGCGAGAAGAGCCTGTTGTCGAGGAGGATCGGGGGGCCGTGTCAGCGCTGATCGACCGTGTGGACGACGAGTATGCTAACACGCCATCGGATTGACGTTCGGCGGGTAGTGTGCGGTGGAAAAAATCGCCGGGCAGACACTTTCACAGGTCTGCCCGGCTGCTCTTTTCAACAGGGTCGATCAGGGGGTGGCGAGCTTACGCTTCCCCTTCCGGCTCGTATATTTCTTCCTCGTAGGCATCCTCACCGGGCAGGTCCTCGCCGTAGTCCTCCACCTCATCGTAGGCGGTGAGTTCGGCGCTGACCGGCATGTCGATATCGAGGCCCTGCTGCGTAAATCCGATGCGCTTTTCCTCAGGCTGGATGCGCACGATGCGCACGGTGATGGTGTCACCTCGTTTGAGGTAAGAGTGCGGCTCTGTCAGTGTGCCATCCGCCATCTCAGAGATGTGCAGCAGCCCCTCGATCCCATCCTCCAGCACGATGAACGCGCCGAAGTCGACGACGTTGTTGACCTTCCCCTCAAGCACCTGACCGATCTCGTAGATTTCCGTGACCGTCGTCCAGGGATCGGGCAGGGTGCGGCACAGGCTGAGCGCGATGCGCTGCCGCTTGTGGTCGAGGTCGAGCACGTAAACGTCGAGGTCATCGCCGACTGCCACCACATCGTCAGGATGGGGCACCCGGTGCCAAGCCAGCTCTGAGACGTGGATCAGGCCGTCGGCCCCGCCGATGTCGACGAACACGCCGAAATCACGGACGCCGGTCACCGTGCCGGATACGATATCGCCGACCTTCAACTCGTCGAGCAGGCGTTCCTTCTGCGCGGCCCGCCACTCGCGCTGAGCCTCGCGCTGTGAGAGGATCAAACGGCGGCGGCGCTGGTTGACTTCGATGACCTTCAACCCCAGCGTCGAGCCGACAAGCTCCTCAAGCGTCTCCCGGCGCTCGCCACCTGACAACCCGTGCGGAATGTCGACGCAGTGGGACGTAGGGACGAACCCCTCCAGCCGCCCGAACTCGACGAGCAGGCCGCCTTTGTTGTAACCGATAATCTGGGACTGAATCAGATCGCCTGATTCGAGATATTCGAGCGCGCGATCCCAGTCCTGTCCTTGAAGGCCCAGGTTGATGGAGACGATCAGATTGCCGTCCTCATCGCTTGGGTTCAGCACATAGACCGGTAGGATGTCACCGACGTGGAGCGAGTCGAGCATCTCCTGTGACATACGCTCGATGTCCTGGGGTGGGACGATGCCGTCGCGTTTGACGCCGACATCGACGACGATCTCATACTCGTTAATCTGGAGAATCTCGGCATCGCGTATATCGCCGCGCTGGAGGTCGTCAAAACTGTAGTAGTCGTCTAGAAGCGCGCCAAAATCCTGAACTTCTTCCTCGCTGCTGTTCCTGAACATGCCGACGGTATCCACTGGTCGGTCTCCTCCCGAGTTGTGATGATATCTGGCCGAGGCTCGGCCAACGCTCAGCCCTCTAGCGCCTACGTGACGGCTCCTCCTCAAGAAGCGTCATGCGCCCCCGATCTACCTGTGATGGCGGCTGCATCAAGACGGCGATACTGGCGTCCATTCGAGCTGAGGCGCTAAACAGCGAGTATTCAGACACAAATACTCATGATGAGTATAGCCGAATGGTTAGAGACCGTCAATCCTCAAAACGAATGATCGGCAGACAGGCCGCAGGGGCCGCCCGGCGCCGGGACGCAGACGAGTTGGCAGGGTGAAACCACGCCCGAAACCACCTATAATCTGTGCGGCCTGTACACACCTGAGAAACCCGGATCAACGGAAAGAAGCCAGAGCGTGTTGACTGCGGATCACCAGAGCCAGAAAATCGACGTGGATCACGACCTGCATGGCACATCGACCGCGCCCGGCGGCACTTTTTTGCGGTTTGAGGGGCTGAGCAAGGCGTATCAGGAGGGCGACCGGACCCGTGTCGTGCTCGACGACGCGAGCGCCGCGTTTGCGCGCGGTGAGTTTGCCGCCATCGTTGGTAAGAGCGGCAGCGGCAAGAGTACGCTGCTCAACATCATCAGCGGCATCGATTACCCCGATGCGGGCGCTATCTGGCTGGATGGCCGCAATCTGGTGGCCCTGGACGACCGCGCACGGACGCTGTTTCGGCGGAGCAACGTCGGGTTCGTCTTCCAGTTCTTCAACCTGATCCCGACGCTGACGGTCTGGGAGAACATCGTGCTGCCTCTGGAACTGGGGGGTGACGACACCGCCGAAACGCTGGCCATCAAGGGCGCGCTCGGCGATCACGCGCGTAACGGGCTCGCGGCGATCTGCGAAGGGCTGCCGATTCGCATCACGGGTGCGGGATCGCTCTTCAAGATCACCGCCACCGACCGGCACATCCGCAACTACCGGGATGCGGTCACGGCCGACAAG
>CAZWUX010000089.1:0-13416 GCA_964637665.1 uncultured Anaerolineae bacterium | reverse complement strand
TTGTTCGGAATCGGCCATGAGTCTCGCTTTACACAGCTATCGGGGGCGCGCTCATTTTATGACACCTTTCCCCTCGCGTCAAAGAGCGCACATTCTACCCCGCCCCGACTTCTTGTGCACGGCCCCCGTCGTGGTAGACTATCGCATGTTATAAGCAGATCAGGCCACCGTTTCCTTCCGTGCCGGGCAGCCCAATGGATCGCACCGAACGTCAGATCATCATCCTGCTTCTCCTCACTGTGGCGGCGCTGTCGCTCGCCTACGCGCTGATCACGCCTGCCTGGGCCAACGTCGAGGAGCCGGGCCACTTCGAGTACGTGCGCTACATCGTCCGCCACCGCCGCCTGCCCGACGAAAACGGCGACCCCGCCATCCGGCAGCGTATTCTGGACACGTTTGTCTGGAAACACCATCGACTCGGCGCGGCTGGTCGCATGGAAAACAGCCTGCTCGCTGATGCGTTCGGCTTGCGGACCGACGCGGACTGGGTCGCCCTGCGTGATGAACTCTCGACCCGCCCCGGTTACGAAGACCTGCGCGCCGGCGGCGACATCTCCATCGCATCCACCCAGCTTGCCGAAGCGCCCGGCTACTATCTCATCACCGCCCTGACCCAGCTTCCCGTCCCCAACGCCTCCGTGGAGGTGCAGCTTCTTTTCGCGCGGCTGGCCTCGGTTGGGTTCGGGCTGCTGGCCGTGTGGCTGGCCTACCTGACCGCCGCCGAGCTTTTCCCCAACCGCCGGGTGATGCGGGTCGCCGTGCCCGCGCTCGTCGGCCTTCAGCCCAGCTTCGTCGTGCTCGCCAGCGCGGTCAACAACACGATCGCCGCCGTCACCGCTATCGCCCTGATCATGTACGCGTCCGTGCGCCTCATCCGGCGCGGGTACGGGTGGGCCGAGTTCGCCCTGCTGGCCGGGGGGATGCTGGCCTGCTTGCTCAGCAAGCCGACCGCCTATGCGGGTGTGCTCGTCGGCCTGCTCGCCCTGCCGCTCGCCGTGCGGCGACGCTACCCGGTCTGGCTTCCTGCCGGGCTGGCCGCCCTCGTGGTTGTGGGGCTGGCCGTCACCCTGTACTGGAAGCGCCCCGTAAGCTGGTATCCCGTCACGACGCAGGCCGCCTACGACCCCGATGCCCCTGCCGGGCCGTACATCTTCAACCTGTCGCCCGGCGAGGACGAGCGCAAGGAGCTGTGGCAGCCGCTTACCCCCGGCGCGACCCGATCCCTCGGCGGGCGGACCGTCACGCTGGGCGCGTGGCTGCGCGCGCCGTACGGGCAGGTGTCGGTCGATCCGCCGGAGCTGTGGGCCGCGCCTAACGAGGGCGTTCTGGCCCCGCTCGACGCGGACCCCGGCCCGCTGACGGTCGGCCCGGCGTGGGAATTCCACGCGCAGACCTTCGAGGTGCCGCCCAACACGCAGTGCATGAGCGTCCGCCTGATCCCCTGGGCCAGCGAAACGTCCGCGTCGGACGTGCAGGTCGACGGGCTGGTGCTCGTCCGGGGGGGCTACCCGGTGGACACCCCGCCTGACGTGCTGAGCAAGTCGGGGGCGCGCCTTAGCTGGGACGGCGAGCCGGTCGACAATGTGCTGTACAACGGCACCGCCGAGCGCGGCTACCCGCAGATTCGCGAGTGGGTGCTCGACCTGATGCCCTCGATGATGGCCGATACCGAGGTCGACCCGGAACTCCGGCTCGCCACGTTCATGGATTGGCGCGCCAACTGGCCCGCCCTCTCCACGTCGCTGCGCTGGCTGTTCACGTCGTTCTGGTCGCGCTTCGCGTGGGCCAACCCCGGCCTGCCGGGGGGCGCGGTCCGGGCGCTGGCCCTCGCCAGTGGTTTGAGCGGTTTGGGGTTGGTATACTATGCCATCCGGCGGCTCCCGCACGACCCGCTCTGGCAGCGGCGCGCGCTGGGGCTGAGCGCGGTGGCAGGCGGGCTGATCGTCGGGCTGGCGGTGTTCCGCCTCGATCCCATCCTCCTGCCCCTTTACTGCGATTTCTATCAGGGGCGGTTCATCTCCACCGGCTATTACGTCATTCCGGGGCTGCTGCCGCTCCTTCTGCTGTGGGGGTTCGGCCTGCTGGCGTGGCTGCCCCGCCGGTGGGATCGCTGGGTGCTGGCGGTGATGGTGGTGATCTTCTTCTGGCTGGTCGTCGGGTCGCTGTTCGGCCAGCAGATACCGGATTACCTGACGATTTATGGGGTGGATCCACCGCGTACGCTCTGGACGTGGCTGTGGGGCTGGGCTTTTTAACTCCCGGCGCGGGGGCCTGAGCGCTCACCGGCGGCCCGGATACGCCAACTCCCCCGGCTGGCGATGCGCCCATCAGCCTTTTGTGCTTCAGTTACCATAGGACAGGCAATGCTTGACGGAAAAGTCATTCTTGTAACCGGCGGCACAGGCTCCTTCGGCAAGGCGTTCACCAAAACCGTGCTCGCCGAATACGACCCGAAGAAGCTCATCATCCTGAGCCGCGATGAGCTAAAACAGCACGAGATGCGTACCGGCGGCTTCGACGATCCCCGGCTGCGCTACTTCATCGGCGACGTGCGCGACGCCGCGCGCCTGAGCCGCGCGATGGAGGGCGTCGACGTGGTGGTGCACGCCGCCGCGCTCAAGCAGGTTCCGGCCTGCGAGTACAACCCGCGTGAGGCCATCCTGACGAACGTCATGGGCGCGCAGAACGTGATCGACGCGGCGCTCGACAACGGCGTGCAGCGCGTGCTGGCCCTCAGCACCGACAAGGCCGTCAACCCCATCAACCTCTACGGCGCGACGAAGCTCGCTGCCGAAAAGCTGTTCGTCCAGAGCAACTCCTACGCCGGGGAGGAGGACATCCGCTTTAGCTGCACGCGCTACGGCAACGTCGTCGGCAGCCGGGGCAGCGTCATCCCCCTGTTTCTGAAGCAGCGCGAGACGGGCCGCATCACGCTCACCGACCCGCGCATGACGCGCTTCTGGCTGACGCTCGATCAGGGCGTGCATTTCGTGCTCGACAGCATCGCCCGGATGCAGGGCGGTGAGGTGTTCGTGCCCAAAATCCCCAGCATGAAGCTCACCGATCTGGCCGAGGCCATCGCGCCGGACGCCGAGATCGACACCATCGGCATCCGCCCCGGCGAGAAGCTGCACGAGGTGCTGATCTCGGAGGATGAGGCCCGCCACACGCTCGACGCGGGCGATATGTACGTGATCCAGCCGTCGCACCCCTGGTGGACGCTTCAGGGCTGGGAGGATGCCGCGCCCGTGCCGGAGGGCTTCCGCTACGGCAGCGACTCGACCGAGGAACACCTCTCGATCGAGGAACTGCGGCTGATGGTCGGGGCGGCGGTGTGAGCGAGCGCACGGCCCCGCGCAGCGTCGCCATCGTGCAGGCCCGGATGGGATCGACCCGCCTGCCGGGCAAAGTCCTGCTCGACCTCGCCGGGGAGCCGGTGCTGGTCCGCACCATCGAGCGCACCCGCCGCGCGGAGACGCTGGATGAGGTTGTCATCGCGACGACGACCGCCGCCGCCGACGATGCGCTGGCGGATTTTTGCGCGGAGCGGGGTTGGCCGTGCGAGCGCGGGGATGAGCACGACCTGCTCGACCGGTATTATCACGCCGCCCGCGCCCACGAGGCCGATCTGGTCGTGCGCATCACGTCCGACTGCCCGTTTATGGACCCCGCGCTGATCGACCGGGTCGTGCGCGCCTTCCTCGACAACCAGCCCGCCGACTACGCCAGCAATACGAAAATCCCGCCCAGCACGTACCCGCCGGGTATGGACGTTGAGGTGATGTGGTTCGATGCGCTGGCCCGCGCGTGGCGTGAGGATGATGACCCCGCGTGGCGCGAGCACGTGACGCCCTATCTTTACCGCCACCCGGAGTTATTCGGTCTGCTGCGTGTGCCCGGCGAGATCGACCTCTCCGGGTACCGCTGGACGGTCGACACCCCGGACGACCTCGCCTTCTGCGAGAAGGTCTATCAACATTTCGGACACGACCGCTTCACCACCGCCGACGTACACGCCGCGCTGATCGACCACCCGGAGTGGATCGCCATCAACCGGCACGTCGAGCAGAAACAGGTCGACTGATGCTGCTCATCACCGGGATCAGCGGCCTGCTGGGGGCCAATCTGGCGCTCCAGTGGAGCGAGGCGGGGGCCGACATCGCCGGGTTGTACCACAGCCATCCGGTCGATGCGCCCGGTTTCGCCGCCCGCCGTGTCGATCTGCTCGATGAGGCTGCCGTGCGCGCCGCCGTTCGTGACCTCGCCCCCGGCTGGGTGATTCACTGCGCGGCGGCGACCAACGTGGATTGGTGTGAGGCGCACCCCGAACAGGCTCACCGGATCAACGCCGAGGGGGCGGGGTGGGTGGCTGCCGCCGCCCGCGATGTGGGGGCGGGGCTGATCGCCATCTCGACGGACTCCGTGTTCGATGGGGAGCGCGGCGGCTATGCGGAGTCGGACGCCCCGGCCCCGGTTAACGCCTATGCGCGGAGCAAGCTGGCCGGGGAGCGCGCGGTACTGGCCGCGCATCCGGGGGCGCTCGTCGTACGGACGAACATCTTTGGGTGGAACGCGCAGCCCAAGCGGTCGCTGGCCGAATGGACGCTGGCCCGCCTCGAAGCGGGCGAGGACGTGCCGGGATGGGAGGACGTGACTTTCAATCCGCTGCTGGTCAACGATCTGGGCGATCTGCTGCTGGCGGCGATGGAGTTGGGATTACGCGGCGTGTATCACTTTGCGGGGCAGAACGCCGTGAGCAAATATGCCTTCGCGCAGGGCGTAGCCCGCACGTTTGGGTATGACGAGGGCCGGGTCCGCCCCACGTCGGTCGAGGACGTGGCGTTCGCGGCCCCCCGCCCGCGCAACACGACGCTCGCCGTCGACAAAGCCCGCGATGCGTTAGATCGCCCCATGCCGACCGTCGAAGCTGGGCTGGCCCGTTTCCGCCACCTTCGCGACACCGGCTTTGTCAATCGCCTGAAACAATTAATCAACACAACCACAGCTTGAGACGACGCCAGATGGTATAGTTGTGTGCGGCACGGTACGTGCCGCGCACCTAACAGGGTCAAGGGAACGTGGAATTTGCCAGAGGCAAATTCCCAAGCAAAAATCGAACACTGTTCGATTTTTGCACGTGTCCGTCCTTGCGGGGGTCTGGGGGCAGCGCCCCCAAGAACAAAGAGATTTGACCTGCCACAGCAGGAAGGGGAAACGCCATGTCGAAGATACGGATCGGGGTTCGCTCGATCGGGGAGAATGAGCCGACCTACTTCATCGCCGACATCTCGGCGAACCACGATGGGGAGCTGGAGCGCGCGAAGATGCTGATCCACCTGGCCGCCGAAGCCGGAGCGGATGCGGCCAAGTTTCAGAATTTCAGCGCGCCGAAGATCGTGAGCCAGCACGGTTTCGAGTCGATGGGCGGGCAGTTGTCGCACCAGTCGAAGTGGGAGAAGTCGGTGTACGAGGTTTATCAGGATGCGTCCATCCCCTGGGAATGGACCGCCGAGCTAAAGGCTGTGTGTGAGGACGTGGGGATCGATTACTTCTCGACGCCGTATGACACCGGGGCGGTCGACATGCTGGAGCCGTACGTCGAGGTGTACAAGATCGGTTCCGGGGACATCACGTGGCCGCAGTTTTTGACGTACATCGCGCGCAAGGGCAAGCCCATCCTGCTGGCGACGGGCGCATCCGACCTGCTCGACGTGCAGCGGGCGGCCGACGCCGTGCTGGCCGTCACGCCCGACCTCGTCCTGATGCAGTGCAACACGAATTACACGGCCTCCCTCGAAAACTTCAACCACATCCACCTGAACGTGCTCAAGACGTATGCCACGCTCTACCCCGATCTCGTGCTCGGCCTGTCCGACCATACGCCGGGCCACGCGACGGTGCTGGGCGCGGTCGCGCTCGGCGCGCGCGTCGTGGAGAAGCACTTCACCGACGACACGACCCGCACCGGCCCGGATCACCCCTTCTCGATGACGCCCGCGACGTGGCGCGACATGGTGGACCGCACCCGCGAGCTGGAGGCTGCGCTCGGCTCGCCCGTCAAGCGCGTCGCCGCCAACGAACAGGAGACGGTCGTCGTGCAGCGGCGCTGTCTGCGCGCTGCCGAGAACCTGCCCGCCGGGACCGTGCTGGCGGATGAGCACGTCGTGGCGCTGCGGCCCGCCCCCCGCGACGCGATCTTCCCCTACGACCTCGACCGGGTGCTGGGGCTGCGCGTCCGCGAGGACGTGCCCTCCGGTAAGGCGCTGCGCTGGACGATGCTGGAAGAGGCGGGCTGACCGCGCCGATGCGAATCCTTTACTTTAGCCGCGATTACACGACCCACGATCACCGCTTCATGGCCGCCATCGCACGCGCGCACGACGTGTGGTATCTGCGGCTTGAGGATGATGGCAACGCCTACGAATCGCGCCCGCTGCCCGACGGCGTGCATCCCGTCGACTGGCCGGGCGGATCGTCCCCCGCGCCCGGTCCCGACGACTGGCTGCGGTTGATGCCCGCCTTCGAGCGCGCCCTGGCCGACGTGCAGCCCGACCTCGTCCATGCCGGGCCGATCCAGTCGTGCGCGTTCATGGCCGCCGTCGCCGGGTTTCACCCGCTGCTGTCCATGTCGTGGGGGTCGGACATCCTCGTCCACGCCGATCGCGATGACCTGTGGCGCTGGCTCACCGAGTACGCGCTGTGCCGCTCGGATGCGCTGGTGTGTGACAATCCGGCGGTGCGCCAGCGCGTCCACGAGCTTGTGCCGTTCGACGCGGAGCGCATCGTCGAGTTCCCGTGGGGGATCGATCTGGACGCTTTTTCCCCGACCGGGCCGGAATCCCCGCTGCGGCGCGAGCTTGGCTGGCAGGACGCCACCATCGTGTTATCCACCCGCTCGTGGGAGCCGATCTACGGGACCGGCACGCTGGTCGATGCCTTTGCGTCAGCCCACGCCGCCAACCCGGACATGCGTCTGCTGCTGCTGGGCGGCGGCTCGCTTGCCGACTCCATACACAAACGGATCGATGAGAACGGCCTCGGCGATGATATCCACATCCCCGGAACCCTGCCGGAAACGGACATGCCCGGCATCTACCGGATGTCGGATATCTACATTTCGTGCGCGCGCAGCGACGGCACGTCGATTTCCCTGCTTCAGGCGATGGCGTGCGGGCTGCCGGTCGTCGTGACCGACGTGCCCGGCAACCGCGCGTGGGTCGCGCCGGGCGAGAACGGCTGGCTGGCCCCCACGGGCAGCGTGGCCGGATTTGCTGCTGCGCTGGGTGAGGCTGCTGCCCTATCCAGTGAGGCCCGTGTCCGCCTGGCGGCGCGGAACCGCGCCGTCGCCGAAGCGCGCGCCGACTGGCGCGCCAACGTCGAGGTGTTGCTGCGTGCCTACGACCGTCTTGCCGGGGAGAATGCCTGATGCCAGACTCAACCCCCGCGCAGGGTAAGCGCGTCGCCCTGATCGTCGACAACCCGTACCGTGACCTGCCCGGCGTGGTGCTGCTGGGCATGGCGCTCTGCCAGCGTGGGGCGCGCGTGTTCCTCGCGCCGATGAACCTCATCAACCGCGAGATATGGTCGCTCGCGCCGGACTACGTCGTGTTGAACTACCTGCGCTCGAACAACCAGCGGCTCGTCGAGCACTTCCTGAAAGCCGGGATGCAGGTCGGCGTGCTCGACACGGAAGGCGGCGTGTTCAGCAGTCTGGAGACGTACGAGCGCCTGCTCGCGCCCGACGGCGCAGTTCGCCACGCCGTCGACGATTACTTTAGCTGGGGGCCGCGCATGGCGCATGAGGTCGTCGAGCGGGGCTGGTTCCTGCCCGATCAGGTGACCATCACCGGGCATCCGCGCTTCAGCTATTACGTTGCGCCGTGGAGGCAGGCCGCGCTGCGCGCCTCGCCCTACGCCGACGGCCTGCCGCTGCCGCTCGTCCTGATCAACAGCAATTACCCCGTCGTCAACCCCGCGTTCAAGACGCCGGAAGAAGAAGCGCGGATGCTCGTCGAGAAGTTCGGCTTCGAGGAGGAATTCGTGCGTGGATGGGTGGCGCGCCAGCAGCAGACGCTCGACGGGATGGCCGCGCTCGCCAATCGCCTTGCAGAGCGCTTTCCGGGGGTGACGTTCGTATACCGCCCGCATCCGTTCGAGAAGGTGGAGACGTATCACCGCCTGCTCGACCTCGACACGCATCCTAACCTGCACCTGATCAAGCGGGGCGCGGTCGACGGCTGGATTTTGCGGGCCAGCGCCGTCATCCAGCGGAGCTGCTCGACGGCCATCGAATCGGCCATCGCGGGGGTTCCGGCGCTCAGCCCGGTGTGGCTGCCAACCGGGCTCGAACAGCAGACGGCGGAGAGCGTCAGCGTGCCGTGCGCGTCTGAGGAGGAGATGGTTGCGCACGTCGAGGCCGCGCTGCGCGGCGATCTCACGCTGCCGCCGGAGGTGCAGGCCAGCCTCGACCGAGTCATTGCCGACTGGTTCTATAAGATGGATGGTGAGGCCCACGATCGGGTGGCCGGGGCGGTCGCCGGAACCTTGCAGGGGAAGGCACGCGCGGTATCATTGGACTACTGCCGCGAGGGGGCGTACGGGATGCTGGACATCGACGGCGGCTCCTCGTGGAAGAACCGGGCGCGGTCGCTGGCCCGGAAAGTGCCCGGCCTGCCCATCGACTGGTCGTTCAAGCTGTGGCGGAACCTCAGCGGGACGAGCGAATGGGATCAGGGTGAGAAGCGCTACGATCTGGCGGATATCCGCCGGGTCGTGGAGGCCGTTCAACCGGTGGCCCGCGAGGTCTACGGGGAGGGTTGGCGCGATGTCGAGGCCCAGACCGCTAAACAGGCCGGCGATTATCACTTCGGCTATCTACGCGGGCGCTCGATCACGCTGTCAGCAGATTAACGTCAGCAGCACGCCTGATTGCTCAAAAATCAGCACCGCGCTTAATAAACCAAAACCCCACCCTTAATCCCTCCCCGTAGAGAAATGCGGAGCATTTCTCACAAGAAGAAAGCTCCGCTTTCTTCACAGCAAGTGGGAGGGAAATCCGAGCGGAGCGAGGATGGGTGGGGTTCTAGCCAGACTAACTCGCCCACTGGGGATAGACTCCATTCGTTGGATCGAGCGCGGCGCGCCCGATCCGACCTACCGGGGTCACGGGGCCTCCGGCCCCGTGTGGGGGCGTGGGGGAAGCGCCCCCACATAAACCAACAGGAGCATCACTCATCACATGAGCGCCGTGCGGATCACGGAACCCACCCAGATAGCGAGCGACGGCAGCCCGCCGGGCGAGCCGGTCGCGGTGTATACGCCCGACCCGGCGCTGCGCCACCCGTTCGAGTTCGCGGCCAACATGGCGCGCGACGTGGCCGCCTCGCGCGAGCTGGCGTGGCGGCTGATGGTGCGCGACATCAGCGCCCGCTATCGCCAGTCGGTGCTGGGGTTCGTGTGGGCGTTTTTGCCGCCGATTGCGACCGCGCTGGTGTTCATCTTTTTGAACCGCCAGCAGGTGATCAACGCCGGGGAGACGGCGGTGCCGTATCCCGCGTATGTGATGATCGGCACGGTGCTGTGGCAGACGTTCATCGACGCGCTGAACGCGCCGCTGCGGCTCGTCGTGCAGAACCGCTCGATGCTCGCCAAGATCAACTTTCCGCGCGAGGCGCTGATCCTGTCCGGCATCGGGCAGGTGTTATTCGACTTCCTGATCAAGCTCGTCATCATCGCGGTCGTGTTCGTCGTGTTCGGCCTGCGGTTGACGTGGGGCGTGCCGCTCGCCATCTTCCCCATCCTCGCCCTGATCCTGCTCGGCACGCTGATCGGCCTGTTCCTGACGCCGCTCGGCGTGCTGTATACGGACATCGCGAGCGGGCTGGCGATCTTCACCAGCCTGTGGTTCTTCGTGACGCCCGTCGCCTACAACCCGCCGGATCGCTGGCCGTTCTCGCTGCTGGTCGACGTGAACCCGGTCAGCCCGGCGCTCGTCGCCGCGCGGGACCTGCTGACGATGGGGGCGATGTCCAACATGCGGCCCTTCCTGATCGTCACGGCCCTGACGCTGGGTGGGATGCTCGTCGTGTGGGTGGTTTACCGTCTGTCCATCCCCATTTTGATCGAAAAGATGTCCGCCTCATGAACGGCGCACCGATTCTCAAGGTCGAGGGCCTGTCCAAGAAGTTCTGCCGCGATCTGAAGCGGTCGCTGTGGTATGGCGTCACCGACCTGTCGAACGAGCTGATCGCCCGCAATCCGGGCCGGGGGAACCTGCGCCCCGGTGAGTTCTGGGCGCTGAAGGACATCAGCTTCGATCTGCACCCCGGTGAGACGCTCGGCCTGCTCGGCCACAATGGGGCGGGGAAAAGCACGCTGCTCAAGCTGATGAACGGCCTGATCCGCCCTGATGAGGGCCGCATCCGGTCGTGGGGGCGCATCGGCGCGCTGATCGAGCTGGGCACGGGCTTCAATCCGATCCTGACCGGGCGTGAGAACATTTACGTGAACGCCGCCGTGCTGGGCCTGAAGCGTGAGGAGGTCGACCGGCGGCTGGACGAGATCATCGACTTCGCGGAAATCGGGGACTTCATCGACGCGCCCGTGCAGAGTTATTCGAGCGGCATGAAGGTCCGGCTCGGTTTCAGCATCGCCACCCATCTGAACCCCGACATCCTGCTGATCGACGAGATTTTGAGCGTGGGCGATGCCTCGTTCCGCGAGCGGTCCTATAACCGCTTCGCGGAGTTTAAGGAGCAGGGGGGAACGATCGTGTTCGTCTCCCACAACTCGCTCGTCGTCGAGTCGATCTGCGATCGCGTGATGATGGTCGAGGGGGGCCAGATGGTCGCCATCGGGGAGCCGTACGAGGTCGTCAGCCGCTATCAGGAGCGGATGCTGGAGATGAGCCAGCAGTCGGCCCGTACGCTTCAGGAGAAATATGGCAGGGACCTGCCCGCTCTGCTCGACGAGGACATCCTCATCACGGACGTGACGTATCATGACGCGGATGGCGTCGAGACGGAGGATTTGCCCTTCGGACAGCCGTTCGAGGTGCGCGTGCATTACAAGCGCCTCAACGAGATCGAGAACCCGTTCTTCGTCGTCGCCTTCCAGAAGGCCGGGCAGACCAACCTGTGCACGATGATGTCGATGACGTGGGAGCGGTTGGAACTGGGCAGCATCCCGGCAGAGGGCGTCATGTCCTGCGTGGTGATGGACCAGATGCTCGCGCCCGGCGCGTATGATGTGATCGTCGGCGTGCAGGGGGCCATCTCCGCCCGGCTCGGCAAGAAGTGGTACACGCCGCTGCGCAAGCGCGGCTGGTTCAACATCAAGACCGACACCTACAAGGATTACCTGCCCGGCATCCCCGGCGCGCAGATCGTCTCCGAGACGCCGCCCGCCGTGCTGCCTCATACGTGGCGGCTGGACGGGCAGACTCTCTCCGAAGTCGATTATGGGATGGGCGCGGACGGCGCGCGCCGCCCTTAGCGAGGAAACACGATGCCCGAATTTGACGTACCCGACCTGAAAGCCTCCATCGACGCCACGATAGAGGCCATCTCCGAGAAACACCGGATGCACCGCAAGGTGCAGTTCTTGCTGGACATTCGCGGCCTGCTCGTGATCAACAAGCTGCGCGGCGACTACGTCGAGTTCGGCGTTTATCGTGGTGAGATGATGTATGCCGCCGGGCAGATCATCGGGAAGAACATCGACCGCTTCATCGGCCTCGACACGTTCACCGGGCTGCCTGAGCCGGAGACGGGCACAGACGCCCAGTTCGTGTTCGAGGAGCCGGGCTTCATGGCCTCGCCGCTCGACGTGGCCGGGGGCATGATGGCGGGTTATGACACGCTGTTCATTCAGGGCGACTTCCGCGAGGCGGACGTGCTGGCGCGCTTTAAGAGCGAGGTGGGCCGGATCGCCGTATTGGCCGTCGACTGCAACTGGCCGAGCAGCGTCGAGGCGGCCCTGCTGGCGAGCGCGTCGGCCCTCAGCAGCGGCAGCATCATCTTCATCGACGATTACTTCGTCGGCCTGCGCGGGCCGAACTTCAACGATCCGCTGCTCCGTCAGGTCGAGGAGATCAGCGGGCTGCGGCTGCGCGCGTTCAAGACGTACCCGCCCTGCGCCCGCGCCTTCATCGCCGAAGCGCTGCCCTAGCCGATGGACGCCCCCCGCGCCCCGCACGTCCTGCTCACCATCCTCAAGAACACGAGTCCACTCGACGTGACGCTGCCTCTGCTGCGCGCGATCCGGCAGCGGCGGCCCGACGCGCGGGTGTCCGTGCTGTACTGCGTGCTCAACCGGGCGCGCATCCTGCGCGATGCTGATTTTTACTCAGCCGCGCTGCGCCGCTTCGGCGTCGAGGAATATGACCTCGGCGATTTTTTAGACGTGCCCGGTGGCGCGCTCGTGCGCGGTCTGTTCGCCCGGTCGTGGTATGATGAGCGGGGCTCGCAGTTCGGCGACCTGCGCCGCCGCGCTGCCCGCAAGGCCGAGCATGGCATCACCGCCCGCGCCGCGTCGCCGGGCCGCGCCCTCGCCGCGCTCGATCCCGACGTGGTCCTCTACGACAACCGCACGCTGACAGACGTGGGCGGGCGCGAGGGCTTCTACGCCTACTTCCACGCCGCCCGTAAGCCCACCTACCTGCTGCCTCACGCCCCGCACCACACCGGGACGACGGGCTTCACCCCCTTCAAGGACATGGACGATCCGCTGCCTGACTTCGCCGAGTACTGGATGCCGTTCCGCTATGACCGCCACTGGGAGGCGCTGCCGGAACGCAAGGACCAGTTCGTGTACGTCGGCTACCCCGGCCTCGACGCGGACTGGCTGGCATGGCTGCAAGCCGAGGGGAGCGCGCTCACCGGAGCCGCACCTGCCAAAGATGGGCCATCCCCGGATGGCCCGCTGCGCTGCCTGTTCATCATCCGTAAGTTTCTGGAGGAGGGCCAGCCCCGCCCGCCGGGGCACGATCCCTTCATCTTCGATCACGACGAGTTTATGGACTACCTGCGCCTGCTGGCCGAGGCGGTGAAACGGTCTGGGGCTGAGGTCGAGGTGATCGTCAAACCTCACCCTTCCAACGATTACGACGCCGTCGCGCGGGCCTTCGCCCGATCCGGCATCCCCAACTGGCGCATCACCCCGGAATCGGTTTACGCCAACCTGCCGCACATCGACATGGCCGTGTCGCTTTACTCCACGACGCTGCTCATCCCGGCGATGGCGGGGGTGCCGACCGTCCTGTTACACTCGCGGGTGCAGGACGTGATCCACCAGTGGGATGAGATGCGGGCGATGTATACCGGGCTGCAATTTTACCTGCCGGAACCCGCCGATTTGCCCGCGCGTTTCCCGGCGGTCATCGAGGCCGCCCGCGCCCGCCGGGCTGATTCTCTCGTG
>CAZWUX010000088.1:0-13633 GCA_964637665.1 uncultured Anaerolineae bacterium | reverse complement strand
TCGTTGCAGCGATCATCGATTCCGGATACTGGCCCGCTGACGAGTTCACCGGCCTTGAGAATCTTGAAGGTATGGGAGCAGAAGAACCGGCGGCAGAGCTTTCCGGTCTGGTCGGTGTTGTCCTTCCCACGAGGGAGGAGCCACGCTGGATCCAGGACGAGACCCGCTTCAGGGATGCTTTCGCCGAGGCAGGCGTTGACGTTGAGATCCTCTTCAGCGAAGGTGATTCGTCCAGGGAGCTGGCTAACGTACAGGACCTGATCACACGGGGCGTAGAAGTCATCATCATCACGCCACAGGACGCCACTGCGGCGGCGGCGGCAGCCGAAGCCGCCCGCGACGCGGGGGTGAAGGTCGTCTCCTACGACCGCCTGATCCGCGAGACGGATGCCGTCGACTACTACGTCACCTTCGACAGCATCGCCGTCGGTGAGGCGCAGGCCCAGTATCTGGTCGACCACGCCGAGGGGTCCGGCAACCCGCTGTACCTGTACGCCGGGGCCGCTTCTGACAACAACGCCTTCCTGTTCTTCGAGGGCGCGTGGAACGTCTTGCAGCCCAAGATCGCCGATGGGACCTTCTACGTCGTCAACTCCAGCGAAGCGGTTGCTTTGCAGGACAAGGCGGAACTGACCCGCGAGGAGATGGGCCAGGTCCTCGGCCAGATCACCACCGAATGGGACTTCGACACGGCCAAGAGCCTGGCGGAAGCCAACCTGACCGCCGCCAGCGCGGCGGATAAGGGCGATGTGTTCATCCTGGCGCCCAATGACGGCACCGCGCGCGCCATCGCCGATGCCTTTGCCGCCGACGCAGATGTCAGCAGCTACGTGGTCACCGGGCAGGACGCTGAGGTCGCCTCGGTGCAGTACATCATCGACGGCAAGCAGTCGATGACCGTGCTGAAGGACGTTCGCACCCTGGTTGCCGACGCCATCGCCGCTTCTGTTGCGTTCCTGAACGGCGAAACCCCGCCGGAGACCACCACCTACAACAACGGCGTCATCGACGTTCCGGCGAAGCCCTCCGAGGTCATCAC
This sequence comes from uncultured Anaerolineae bacterium, assembly GCA_964637665.1. Taxonomy (GTDB): domain Bacteria; phylum Chloroflexota; class Anaerolineae; order Aggregatilineales; family UBA3940; genus CAZWUX01. The sequence goes on along the minus strand of CAZWUX010000088.1, from coordinate 12,594 downwards.
CGTCGATCAGAGCAACGTCGTTGCAGCGATCATCGATTCCGGATACTGGCCCGCTGACGAGTTCACCGGCCTGGATCAGCTGGATCAGTAAGCTAGACTTCTCAACAGGAATGGTGGTGGAAAGACCATCACCATTCCTTCGCACTGGTCGCCGAGGGAGTGTCATCAAGTGGTCTTGGGCGAGCCTGCCGCCCAAAACCACTTACCAACCTCGCGGTATTCCCATAAAAATGCGATTCCGTGATAGAGTTGAGGGGTATCAGCCAGCAGCTCAAGCACAGAAGCCGCAGGATGGGAAGTGCATCATAGATTCGGGTGACGCGGGCGCTGTGTCGTCAGACCGTGCCGGTGCTTATCTCGACTACTATCACACCCGGCGACCGCTGACTCTGAATATGTTTACATCAGCGTAGTTCATCGCGGAGTGGCATTTGCGCTGAAATGCTGCGACCTGTTCCTCTTTTTCAGAAGGATATAGAATAAATGCCTGTGTTGAAGTTGTCGATGCGAGGGATAGCTTCCACGTATCTTCAAGCAGAAGGATAAGTCTATGAATCACGCCATAAAAGACACACCGATCGTTGAAATGCGCAACATCAAGAAAAACTTTGCTGCTGTTCAGGCGTTGCGCGGCGTGGACCTGGCACTCTATCACAACGAAGTGCTGGGGCTGGTGGGTGACAATGCCGCAGGTAAATCCACTCTGATGAAAGTCCTCAGCGGGGCCTATATGCCCGATGGAGGACAGATCTTTATCGACGGCCAACCGGTGCACTTCTCCAGCCCGATGGATGCACGCCGCATGGGCATTGAGATGGTCTATCAGGACTACGCTCTGTCCAACAATCTGGATGTAGTTGCCAACGTTTTCATGGGGCGTGAAGCCGTGCAGTACAGTCTTGGTCCGATCAGGGTAATGAACTTCCGGTATATGGATCAGGAAACGAAAAGTCTGATGGAGCGTCTCAAGATCGATATCCCTTCTGTGCGTCAAAAGGTGGAGAGACTATCCGGTGGTCAGCGGCAGGCCGTGGCTATTGCTCGCGCCACAGCCTTCGATGCCAAGGTCATTATCATGGACGAGCCCACAGCCGCTCTGAGCGTGGCCGCCATCGACAAGGTGCTGGAATTGGTGCGCGAACTCAAGGCGCAAGGTGCTTCGATCATCATGATCAGCCACCGTCTGGAAGATATCTATCAGGTGGCCGATCGAATGATCGTGCTCCGCCACGGACGCAAAGTCTCTGATAGACCTATAGAAGGTGACATTCACGAATTCCGCGAACGCGTTGTGGCCTACATGATTGGTGCCCGTGACGACTTCCGCGAAAGTTCAGTTGCCTGATCAGCCCAGGGAGGCATTCTGTGTCATTTATAAATGAGGTGCGGAAATTATTGCGGGAGAACATTCGCGATTATGGGATGTTCATCGCCCTATTTGTGATTATGGGTGTCTTTTCCGTAGCAACAAACGGCTTATTTATTTCCTCGAGGAATATCGTCAACCTGGTGAACCAAACCGGCTATATTGCGGTGTTAGCGGTCGGCATGACGCTGGTCATCGTGATTCGCCACATCGACCTGTCGGTTGGTTTCCTGGCCGGTTTTCTAGGAGCGATCGCCGCGATCGCCATGGTGTCCTGGGGACTGCCGGTCTTCGCGGCAATCGGTGTGGTGCTTGGGCTGGGAATTCTGGCAGGGCTGTTGACCTCTACCCTCGTCGCGGACCTGGGCATCCCGGCCTTCGTCGCCACGCTTGCAGGATGGCTGGGGTACCGGGGCGCCTTGCAGCTTGCCACGCGCTCGACCGGCACAATCGTCATTTCCAACGACATCTTCAACGCCATCGGCAACGGCTTCGTCCCCGACATCCCGGATATCGGAATCCTGCCGGGGATACACAAAGTCACTCTGCTCCTTGGTTTGCTCGGCATCATCTTCTTTGTTTCCAGTGAGTTGATTTCCCGCGCCACAATGCTCAGCGAGGGATTTGAAGTTCTATCGACGCCGATATTCATCATCAGGCTGGCGTTCATCTCCGTTTTAATCGGCGGCGTCGCCTGGATACTGGCAGGGTACCGGGGCCTGTCGTGGACCGCGGTCATCATCTTAGTCGTGGTTCTGTTCTATCATTTCATTACTACGAAGACGGTGCTTGGCCGGCACATTTACGCGGTGGGCGGTAATCCAGAAGCGGCTGAATTGAGCGGGATCAGCGTCAAGCGGATCACACACGTCGTCTTTGCCTCGATGGGTATGCTTTCTGCGCTTTCGGGTATTCTCTATGCCTCCCGTCTGCGCTCTGCCACCACGACAGCCGGAACGTTGTTTGAGTTGGATGCCATTGCCGCGGCTTTTGTCGGCGGCGTGTCGGCAGCAGGCGGTGTGGGCAACGTCGTGGGATCGATCATTGGTGCGCTGATCATGATCTCCCTGACGAGCGGCATGAATCTGATGCAAGTTGATATTTCCTATCAGTACATCGTCCGCGCGCTCGTGCTTGCTGCGGCGGTCATCTTCGACGTTGTCACCCGCAACCGCAGCTAACGCGGGCCGCGACAAACGTCTGCAACCGGAATAAGGGCATACCCACCAGCCCGAACCGCATAACCAACATCGACCGGGCGCCGCCGGGCTGGGTTATCAGGCTCAATCGCGCCCGGTTGTTTTGTAGTGGTACGAGGGACGCCTGTTAGAATAATTGCCATTCTGTGCCGGTTGAGTTCGGGATAACCCGAAGTGGCGTTGTGAGCTATGGATACCGAATCCATTCGCATGATTATTGCAGATGACCACGAGACCGCGCGTGCCGGGATCCGCTACGCATTTGTCGAACGGCCAGACGTGCGCGTGGTTGCAGAGGTCAGCAACGGCGTGGAGCTGTTCCGCGCGCTGGAGACGACTCAGCCCGATTTTCTGGTGCTGGACGTTGCCATGCCGGACTTCGACCCACTGATGGCTATTCGGCGGATCCGCGCTCAGTACCCTGACCTGCTGATCCTCGTGGTGAGCGCTTACGCGGATGACATCTATGTACAGGGGCTGCTGAGCGCAGGCGTCGATGGCTACCATCTGAAGGATCAGCCGTTGAGCGACCTCCGGCTGGCAGCGGACCGCATTCTGGCTGGCGAGCGGTGGATCTCCAGCCCATTGATCCGCAAACTGCTCAGCCCCGAACAGAAAGTAGGCGGGATCGACCTCTCATCCCGCCAGATTGACATCGCGCGCTGCCTGATCAACGGTATGGGCAACAAAGAGATCGCCGACAAACTCACGCTGAGCATCAAGACCGTCGAGAATCACCTGACCCGTCTGTATCGCCAGCTTGACGTGACCAGCCGTCTCGAGGCGGCGAGCTACATCAACGATCACCCGGAAATCCTCGCCCAACCGGGCCGGGCCGCCGCTCACGAAACAACCGAGTTCAAGCTGCCAGCCGCTAACCAGACCTCACTGCTGATTGTGGACGACAACAAACGATACCGGAAGCAGTTATGCGGGACGGTGGGGAAGATATTCCCCAACATCATGATCTACGAGGCGAGCAACTGGGCCGAGATGAAGACCGTCATACAGCACACGATTCCCACCCTCGTTTTTATCGACGTTGTGCTGGGAAACGAGGACGGCATCCGCTGTAGCTGGAAACTGAAACAACAGGCTCCCACAACGAAAGTAGTCCTGATCAGCGCTTACCCCGACCGGGAATTTCACAGAAGAGGTGTCGAATCGGGGGCAATCGCCTTCATCGACAAAAAGAATCTCGACTCTGCGTCGATCAAGCAGATCATCGAAGATGTGCTGGCATCCTGACGTTCGCAAAAGGGGATGTGGCTGAATGTTCCGCTCGTAAGCGGTTGATTTAGGTCCGCTCAGGAATCTCCGGGTGATGGGAAACCATGCTAGCAATCGAAAACGTCTCCAGGTTGCACGGCAATCAAAACGCGCTTAACAACGTCAACATGCGGGTGGCCGCCGGCGAGGTGGTCGGGTTCGTCGACCGGGAAGGGCTCAGCATTCTCGAGTTAGCGAACATTCTGTCGGGTTTGCACTGGCCCGACAGCGGTCAGATTCTGATCGATGGCAAGCGGCTGCAATGGCCGTTCCGCCCGCAGAAATATGGCATCGGGATCATCTACCGGGAGCCGGAGATCGTCGAATCGCTGGATATCGCCAGCAACATCTTTCTGGGCAGCGAGGCGGAATATCACCGGTGGTTCAGGTTCTTCCGGCGCAAAACGCATCAAGAGACCGTTGACCTGATCGCCCGGCTCAACCTGAACCTGCCCGCTCCGCACACACCGGCTATTAATCTGACGAAAGAGCAGCGCCAGCTTGTGACCATCGCGCAGCTTGTCGTGCAGTCCCCGCAGATCATCCTGATCGACAATCCCAGCCAGACACTCAGCCTTCCTTATCAGGAGCAGCTTCTCGACTTAATCAGGACGTGGCAGCGGGAAGATCGAGCGATCGTGTTTAGTAGCTCGAATCTGGACTATCTGTTCGCCGTCTGCGACCGGATCGTCGTGCTGCGGGAGGGCAAAGTTGTCATTGACGTACCGACCGATAAGACGAACCGCGAGGAGATCGTCGCGACCCTCATCGGCTTTGGCGATCGCCGCCAGATCACGCCTGTTATCTGGGCGCTCGACAGCTACTACCAGGCGTTGAGGCAGGCGGAACTGCTGCGCCACAATAAGCTGCTGCTCGAACAGGACTTAGCGCGGCAGGACACAATCAATCAGGGATTGCTGGAGCAGCTTTCCATCCAGGTGGAAGCGCTCGACAAGGCTAACCTCGCGCTGCAAAACGCCCAGCGACGGTTGTTGACAGAACGGGAGCAGGAACGGAAATACCTGGCCCGCGAGCTTCATGACCAGACCATACAGGAACTGCTGACGGTCAATTACCAGCTTGAGGAGATCCTCGATACGGCGGAAGTTAAGCAGCCGCTAAAAACCAGCATCGACACGCTTCGCTACAACATCCGGGGTATGGTCGACGACTTGCGGCAGGTTTGCGGAAAACTGCGTCCGCCCACCATCGACAGCTTTGGGCTGGGTGCGGCCCTCCAGTCCTTTACCAGCACGTGGAGCGAGCGCACCGGCATCGAGGTCATCCTCGAAATCGACGCTGCCTTCGGGCGGCTGCCGGAGGAGATCGAGCTATCACTGTTCAGGATCGTGCAGGAGGGGTTGAGCAACGTTCGCAAACACGCGCAGGCCAGTCAGGTTCATGTCAAGCTGCGACATGCCAGCCCGCGTATGCTTCATCTATCAATAGCGGATAATGGCACAGGGCTGGATCAGAAGTTTGACCTTTCTGTGCTCTCCCGGGTCGGTCACTATGGCATACTGGGCATCACCGAGCGCGTGGCGTTGATGGGTGGGCGGATCAACTTTCGTAACCAACCGGATAGTGGCCTTTTGATCCAGGTTGAGATACCGCATCCCCGCATGAAGCAGACAGAGATCATCTCTCAATTAAGTTTGAACAGTGACGCATAACATCAAAATATGAGCGATCCCCACCCAATCCCACCAGTGTCTCGATCAGATTCGCAGAGAATTGCCGTGTGGGCGGATGCTGGGCAGAGGGCTTAAGGGGCGCACAACGATCAGAACGACGCTAGAGGACACACCCTGCGGGGCAGAAAAAGCACGCATCCCGAACCGCTTTTCGCCAATTCGATGCGCGGTTCGGGATGTCTCAAACTCAGGTGCCCCCAAGGGGATTCGAACCCCTGTCTTGGCCTTGAAAGGGCCACATCCTGGGCCTCTAGACGATGGGGGCGGAACCGGGGTTGATTGTACCGCATCGAGCGCGGGTGTCAACCTCAGAGCGGGCCTGTGTGGCCGCTCTGAGGTAGGTTGAGGGAGGGCGGGTGTCTTGCTGGTCGATCCCTTTTCTGCTAAACTCGCTGCATTCAGTTACCTCCCAAAACATGGGGCCTGAGACACGGATTTGGCATCATGGCCGGTCAGCATATTCTCGTCGTCGACGATGACCACGATACCCTCGTGCTGGTAGGGATGGTGCTTGAGGGTCAGGGCTATCGCGTCACACAGGCCGAGTCCGGGCCTGACGCCGTTGAGGCTGCCCTTCTGGACACCCCCGATCTGATCATTCTCGATGTCATGATGCCAAAGCTCGATGGCTATGATGTGGCCCGCCAGTTACGCGCCGAGCCTGCGACCGCTCATGTCCCGATCCTGATGTTTTCCGCTAAAGGCCGGGTGGAGGACAAGGCGGCGGGATACGAGGCAGGCGTTGACGATTACCTGACCAAGCCGGTCCACCCTGCGAAGATGCTGGCCCGCGTTAAGGCCACGCTGGAGCGCATGGGCGGCGGGCCCGCCGGGCCGGACGCGCCGCGCGGTGTGGTGCTGGCCTGCGTCGGGGCGCTGCCCGGCGTGGGCGTGTCGACCGTCGCCACCAGCTTGAGTCTGGCGCTGCGCGAGGCAGGCAGCGTCGTCATTCTCGTGCAGGAGACGCCTCACGGCGAGGTCAGCGCCCCTTCCGAAGCCGAGGTCGGCCCGCAGATCAGGCAGTGGCTCGACCGGCTGGATGCCTCCCTCACAGAGGACGCTTTCGGATTGTGGCGGCTGTCGGCGCCGGGCCTCACCCTCGACGAAGGGCTGTGGCTGGCGGAAGGCGCGGCGCAGCTTGGCGACGCGAGTGTGCTCGATCTCGGCGCGGCTTATGAGCGCGTCGCCCGCTGGCTGCCCAATGCGGCGGATCAGGTGGTGCTCATCGTCGGTCCGACTCGACGTTCGCTGCTCGCGGCGGATGATATAGTGCGTTCCCTGCGCGAGCGAAACGTCGCGGCGGCCCGCATCGGCGGGGTTCTGGTTCATCAGGACCCGCAAGGTGAGGTGGTCGACGTGGCCGCCGTCCGGCGCGGGTTGGGCGTCGACATGCTGGGTGTCGTACCCGCCGCGCCCGACATTTTCCGGGCGGCTGAGGAGGCAGGGACACCGCTCCTGTTTCATGCGCCTGATTGCCCGGCGGCGCAGTCGCTCCGGCGCATCGCATTGAACCTGCGCGCACAGCTTGGGCTGGAGTGATCGCCCCCGGTGTCTCATCCCCCGTTTTCTGAAGACCACAATGGCTCGATCGCCGGGGCGGCACGCCTGCTCAAGCGGGCCCGCTACGCCGTCGCGCTGACGGGCGCGGGTATAAGCACGGCGTCCGGCATCCCCGACTTCCGCACCCCCGATCTGGGCCTCTGGGCCCATAACGATCCGTTTGAGGTCGCCTCCCTGTCCAGCTTCCGCCAGAATCCGCAGACTTTTTTCGACTGGATTCGCCCGCTCGCCCGGCGTATGCTGGCGGCGGAGCCGAACCCGGCCCACGACGCGCTGGCCCGGCTGGAGGCGATGGGCGTGCTGAAGGCGCTCATTACGCAGAATATCGACGAGTTACATGCGCGGGCCGGGTCACAGAACGTCTACGAGGTTCACGGGCACATCCGCACCGCGACCTGTCTCAAGTGCCATCGCCGGATGCCCGCCGGGGAGCACATCCGGCGGTTCGTCGAGTCGGGTGAGATGCCGCGCTGCCCGGCGTGTGGAGAAATCCTCAAGCCAGATGTTATCCTGACAGGAGAGGACCTGCCCATGCGCGTGATCGAAGGCGCAGAGCAGGAGGTCGCGCGCTGTGACGTGCTGCTCGTGGCCGGGTCCTCGCTGAAGGTTGCGCCGGTTTCATATCTGCCGCTGACCGCGCTGGCGCGCGGGGCACACCTCATCATCGTGAACTACGAGGAAATCTATCTGGAGGAGGATGCGTCTGTCGTCATCCACGACGACGTGTCGAAGGTTCTGCCCGCGCTGGCAGATCGACTGGAAAGGGATCAGGCCACATGACCGAATCAACCAGCGCCCCGTCGTCGGGGCAGGGAAACGATGTCATGCCGGGCGGCAGGCTGACCCCGTCGCATTACGAGCGTCTGCTTGCGGCCAGCCGGACGCTGGCGGCAGCGCCCCGGCTCGACGATCTGCTGGCCCGGCTCGTTCAGGCTGCCGCCGATCTGGTCGACGCGGGGGCGGCCTCTGTTCTGTCTACCGGCGAGGAGGAGGGCACATTGATCCTTGAGGCAGCGCTCGCGCCGGGCGGCCTGTCGATGGAGGCTGCGGGCGTGCCGGTGGAGACGAGCTTCGCGGGGTGGGTCGTCGAGCGGGGCGAACCGCTGCTTATTGAAGACGTGCCGGGTGACCCGCGCTGGTCGGGCCGGGGCGGCGTGGAAACTCCGGTTGACATTCGCACCGCGTTAGCCGTTCCCCTGTGGTCGGGGGAGCGCGTTACAGGCTGTCTGGGGGTCTTCAACCGGCGGGGCGACGCGCCCTTCACCGAAGTGGACCGCGATATGCTCGTCGCGCTGGCGGCGCAGTCCGGGGTTTTGATCGAGAACGCCCGCCGCCTCGCGCAGAACAGGCTGATCCCGGAGATGATCCACGAGCTGCGAACGCCGCTGGCGGCCATCAAGGCGACGATGCTGGTGATCCTGCGCCCGGAGGTCCCGGAGGACCGGCGCCAGCAAATGGTCGCCACCGTTCAGCAGGAGACGGATCGTCTGGCTCGCATGGCGACCGATTTCGTGGCGCTGGCCCGCCTCGAATCCGGGCATACACGCCTCCGGCGCGGCCCGGTCGATGTGGGGATGATCATCCGCGAGGCGGCGAACATCGTGGCGCCACAGGCCGAGGCGCGCGGCGTCGAGGTTTCGGTAGACCTGCCGGACGAGCTTCCCACCGCCGCCGGGGACATCGAGCGGGTGCGCCAGATGATGCTCAAGCTGCTGGAGAATGCGATCAAGTACAACGAGCCGGGCGGGCACGTCCATGTGCGTGCTGAACAGCGGGCGGGGATACTGCGGGTCGAGGTCAAGGATGACGGGATTGGCATCGACGACCGCAGCCTGCCGTTTGTGTTCGACCGGTTCTTCCGGGGGCAGGCAGCGGAAGGGGAAACGCCGGGATCGGGGCTGGGGCTGTCCATCGCCCGCTGCATCGTCGAGCGGCTGGGCGGGGAGATCGGCGTCGAGAGCGAGTTCGGCGCTGGCTCGACGTTCTGGTTCACTCTGCCGCTGGCCGGGCAGGGATAGCGTTCAACCCGCGCGTTTGACAGCCTGTAAAAAAGAGGGCCTTCGCCATGCCATCTCGCCGGAAAAAACAACCTTCGTCTGCGTCGCGCTTCGTCGGCGGGCTGCTGCTGCTCGTCATTCTGCTGATGCTGCTCGGCCTGCTGTTCGTCGACTACCGCGCCGCGCTGGCGCTGGTTGTCGGGGTGGGGGCCGCCTGGCTGATCGTGCGGGAGGCCGGTCGGCGGATCGCGCTTATCCTCGGCGGGGTGCTGGCCTTTCTGGGGCTGATTATGGCGGTCGTCGTCGGGCCCCGGCTGGCAAGCGTCGGCGATATGCTCGGTCCGGTGGCGACGGCTGGGCCGCAGGGCGCTGCCGCCGGTGAGGAAGCCGCCGTGATTCGCGAGGCCGCCATCACCGATTACCGGCTGACGGCGATGCCGCGCAAACCACTGGCGGCGGGCGTCGTCGTTGATGAGGAAGTCGTGTTCGACGTATACGAGAATGGCGAAATCGTCCTTGCCGGGCAGGGGATGCGCTTCCCGGAGCGGGAGGTGGCGAGCGAGCGGCGGGGCTTCCTGCTGCGCGAGGTGACGATCGAGCCGCTGGGTGTGGGTGTGTTTAGCCCGGTGAGCCTCTCCCTACCGGATGGGAGCGTTGAGCAGGCGCGTCTGTGCTCGCCGCGGGCGTGCCCGCCCGCTCACGTCCGGCTGGAGGATTTTCCGCAGAACGCCTTCTTCGCCGCGCGCGGCGTGCCGGAAGTCGAGATCGTGCCCTACATCAACACGGAGATCGTCACGTGGACGGTGGACGACGTGACTTTGCTGGCACAGGGCGTAACGTTCGCTTACGTCCCGCCGCCTTTCCAGTATCTACGCCCGTTCCTCGTGCCGCTCATCGGCGCGTCGCAGTTCGGCGAGTGGTTGGTGGGGCTTGTCGGGCTGGTGGGCGGGGTCGTCGCAGCGCCGGTTCTCATGCCAGTGCTGGAGAACCTCGTCGTCGACCGCATCTTTGAGGGGATTAAGCGTGTTTTTACCGGTAAAGAGGAGGGAAAAAGGTCATCCCGCCGCTAAAAAGGTGCGTGGCGCATATGTAATTTCTCTAACCGTTCCGTTATAATCCAGTTTAAGCCCGCACCACCTGACAGGGAAAGAGTCGACATCCTATCGTGGCCGTTCGACGCGGACTCCGGGCCGGGCTTTGACAATCAAATAGGAGCGGAATGGCTCTCTGCGACACCGCCAGAATAAAGCCATCATTGTGTCCTGCACGGCTGCCTGTGTATAATAGTACTGGCATCATTACCTTGCATTCATCCTTGTCTGGCACAACAGATGGGGTCCGGGCCTGACCTACGCGCACTCTATATTCCAACGTCGCCTTCCCCCGGTCTTGGCATCCCAGAATTTCGTGAGACGACAGGTAACTGAGAACACATCTATCAAAGAGTCAGAGATGCCATGCAGCAGAGCACAAGCCAATCGCAGGAGCAGGTGAAAGACGGCGAGCTTCCCAAACGGGACTGGCGAGTCCGGTTAGAGCTGGTTTCCGACCCTGACAAGAAGATCGATCTCGTGCTGGACGAGCCGATCGTTTTCGGGACATCGCAGGAGGTCGCCGGGGCCAAGCACATCGCCACGCACCAGCCGGTCAGAAACGGCGTGTCGCGCAGGCACGCGCGGTTGTGGTCGACACCTGCCGGGCTGTTTGTCGAGGATCTGGGCAGCACGAACGGGACATGGATCAACGACATGCCCACCGAGAGCGGTATCCCGCAGACGGTGGATGATGGCGACAGCATCGCGTTTGGCAAACTGCGGTATGTGCTGCGCGTAATCGAGCGCCCGCACGCCGCCACCCGTCAGCTTCGCCAGCAGTTCGAATTGATCGACGCGCTGACCGGGATGGCGACGGCGATCACGTCCGAGCTGGCCCTCGATGACGTGCTCGATCGGGCGCTGTCGATGGCGATGGCGGCGACGCGCGCCAAAGAGGCGTCACTCTGGCTGGTCGACATGCAGACTAATGAGCTTTTCCTCGAAGCCGAGCGCGGCATCCGCGACGCGCGCATCCGCCGGATGCGGCTGCCCGTGTCCGATCCGCTGGTTAACGAGGTGCTCACGAGCGGCAAGCCGCTCCGCACGAGCCGCAAGCCGGAGGGCGACCTCGTCAAGATCAAGACGGGGTACCTCGTCGAGGCGCTGATGTACGTCCCCCTGCGCTTCGGCGATCAGATGTTGGGCGTCATTGCCGTCGTCCACCGCGAGCCGGGCAAGGCGTTCTCGCCGCACGACGAGAAGATTCTGACCGTGCTGGCCGGGTTCGTCGCGACCGCGATTCACAATTCGCGTCTCTACGAGCGCGTGCTCGAAAACGACCGCATGAAGGGCGATATCATCCAGAATATCTCCCACGAACTGCGCACCCCGCTGACGTACATCGTGGGGTACATCGGCCTGATCCTCGATGAGAAAGAGAAGCTGAGCGACGAGCACCGGACCTATCTGGAACTCGTCCAGCTCCAGACGGACCGCCTCGTGTGGCTGATCCGCAACGCCGTCGCGCTGCGCTCGCCGGACGAGATCGCGTCGCGGGCCGGGCTAACGGACGTGGTCGAGACGCTGCGGCAGGCCGTCGCCGGGACGGAACTCGAAGCCCTGAAGCAGAGCATCACCGTGTCGCTCTCCGTCAACGGCGATCTGCCGCTGGTGGCCGTCAACCAGATGGCCCTCATGCAGGTGCTCGACAACCTGCTCTCGAACGCGCTGAAATTCACGCCGAAGGGCGGGCGGATCGAGCTTGGCGCGAAGCGAGCGCCCGGAGGCGATCACGTCATCTTTTCGGTGGCGGACACCGGCATCGGCATCAGCGAGGAGGACCAGCAGCGGATTTTCGAGCGCTTTTACCAGGTGAGCGGCGGGATGTCGCGCCAGTTTACCGGGGTCGGGCTGGGGCTGGCGGTATGCAAGGCCATCGTCGAGGCGTACGGCGGCAGGATATGGGTCGAGAGCGCCAAAGGCGAGGGCGCGACGTTCCTATTCACGGTGCCGGTTGCCGAGGACGAGAAACAGAAGGCGAAGGCCCCGGCGTCCGAGCCGGAGCCGGAGAAAGCGCAGGTTGAGGCGGCGGAGCCGGGTAAAGACCTGACGAAAACCGACCCCAAGCTCAAGCTGTCGAAGACCCAGCCGAAGATGAAGATGCCCGACGAGGTCACGGATGCGGCGCGGCGCGCAGCCAAGATCGAACCGGAAGCGAAGAGCGAACCGGAGCCGCCCAAAGCCAAAACGAAAGCCGAACCGGAACCGCCGTCAGCGGAGACGAAGGTCGACCTGGAGCCGCCAAAAGACGAGCCGGTGAGCAAATCGGGGAACGCAAAGAAGCCGTCGTAAGAGGCGGTTTGCACATCCGAATAACGGTGAATGACTCGCTGGCCGCAGTGCGCGGCCAGCTTTTTTGTCTGGCAGGAGAAGAAGCGCCGGGGCCGACGCAAACCCGTCCCCTCGACGGGAGGC